>NZ_DATKFP010000055.1:0-3815 GCF_035511395.1 Sphingobium sp. | reverse complement strand
AGCCCGCTTTCCGCCTTTCGGTGGAGCGGGCTTTGCGGTAAGTATCGGCCGGCGTTTTTTCGCGCCGTCCTGTTTCAAGTTTCACCCTGTCCATCAGCCTTATCGGTGTAACGAGCCGAGGGTATTGAAAAGGAACACAGTCCGCTGCGCCCAGCCGCCCACCATCCGAATGGCCCGACCGCCCGCAACTTCGTAGGGGAACGCGGTTTCCCGCTGCGCCCGCATGACGGCGAGGCGTTCGGCCTTGGTGTCGCAGCGCAGGTCAGTTCCATCCATCAGGCCTGCTCGGCCAAGGCGCGAGAGTAGATCGATTGAACAGGGCGAGACACTTACCTGCTCGTTCGGCAACAACCTGGCCGGGCCGGCTGGGTGGTGCATCGTCTCGCCGACGGCGACGCTCCACACCTCCAACCGCTTGCGCTCGTCGCTGTAGCCAACGGCTTTTATGATTGTAGGAAGGAAGGCCTTGCCAGCTACCTCTTCCCAGATACCCTCCGCGACCCCGCTTAGGCTGCCAGCAAGGCCATCGAACGAGTCGAACTCACCCGGGACCAAGGCCTCCATAGCTGTGAGAATGCGCAGGTCCCCTTGAACCGCTACGGCGGTGCTGATGTCGCTCAACACCAACACCTTCTCGACCAGGGCCAAAATCTCACCATCGTCGGCATACGCGGCGGCGTCGGTCCATATCTCAATGCGGTCATCGTCGGGGAAAATATTGCACGCGCTCATGGGGAGCTCCTTTTCAGGGTATGTGAGGGGCCGGCAGGGATGCCAGCGGTGAGGCCCGCGGCGACGGCTTTGCCAACCAAGCTCAGGGAACCAATGGTGCTTCCCGCGATACCGAGCGCGCCCACGGCATAAGGCATCGCAACTGCGAGGGCGATCATAGCCACCGCCATGCCGATCTGCTTGCCGGCCTTTTGGCCGCCTGCCCCGCCACCCATCGGGAGGTAGGTGATAAGCACAACATCACCCGCGCCGATCAGGGTGTCTTTCCACTCGGCGCGAGTGCGGACAGTGTCGTCACTCGGGACAATCTTGTCGCCAGGTCCTACGCCCCGATGCACCGACACCATGAACGGACGCCGCTTATTGGCGTGTTGCTTGGCAATTGTTGACAGCCGCCTCCGGCGTCGGTCCAAAAGTACCGGAGCGCCCTGCGGCTCTCCGCGGACGTTGCAAAACTGGACGGTCGCCATGGGCTATGCCGCCGCCGCCATGGCGCGACGAGAGTTGATCTTCTCTCCCGGCACATCGTCCCAATCACGCAGAATCTCGAACGTCGGGGCAACACCGGGCCGCACAACGGCATGCCAGACCTTGCCGCCGACCGAGAACCCCATAAGGGGCTGATCACCGCGACCGCAGGTGATGTCATCGGGGAAGGCCCGCGCTTCCTCGAAGCGCGCCAGGACCTCGTCGCGGTTCCACCGTTGGGCAATGGCCACGCCGAAGCCGGCCCGTTCGCCCATGAGATACACCACGCCTGGCTCAGTGCGGTGCATGGACGAGCCGTGCGTCTGCCGGAACAGCACTTCGCCACGGCTATTCTCGTCGGACCAGCCTGCCACGATGAATTCGAACGGCTCGTTGCCAAGGATCTCGTCGACTTTCACGGCGACCTGATCAATCTGCCGGCGCAGCTCGTCGAAGTTGGAAAACTCGAATTCCTGCAACGCGGCCAGAACAGCGACGAAAGCAAAAACCGGCCCGCGGGTGGCGAACACCGCGTTCGCGCCAGGGATCGGAGTCGTTTTCTGCCAGTCGTATAGAAAGACGCCATATTGATCATAGATAGCGCCATCGGTAATCATGTGGACGCAGTCGCGCTCCACGATCGTCATAACTGCGCTCACCTGAGCACCTCCATAGAATCGAATTGAACAACGCCGGTGAAACCGCCGTCTGCAAATTTTTTTGATGAACCGGTGATCGCGCCAACGATGCTGCTCAAGAAGCCGCCGCCACCACTTTTGGTGTCGAACAACCCCGACAGCAGGCTGTCGATCGCCTTGTCGGCCAGAGTGGCAGCCAGTCGTTTCAGCTGGTTCGTCAGGGCTTGGGAAGCCTTTGTGCCGTTCATCAGGTCGCTGGTCAGACCCTTGAGGAACGAGCCGGTTGTGTCTTTCAGGGATGCCACTTCGTGAAGCTTGGTCAGCCCCTGAACCGTCCGGTCCCAATCAGCTGCGCCGGGTGCGCTGTACTGCAAAGCCTGCTGGCGGACCTTCTGCTCGTCCGGCGTCCGGCCTAGCGCTGCATATTGGTCAGCCAGGTCACGCTTCAGCTTTGCCGACACATCCGAGGCGGCAGCCTTCGCGCGGGCATCGGCGATCTCGAGCCATTTATCGCGCTGCGCAGCCAACGCAGGCGTCAGCTGGTCAGACGAAGCCTTGATAAGGGATTCGGCCGTCGCGTACTTCTGGCCAAGTTCGCCACCCTTCTCGCGGTCCTCGTTCAGCAGCTTGTTGATTGCAGACAGGCGCTCCGCTTCGGCGGCGCTTTTGCCCATCGCTTCCGTGTTCTGTTGTTCGGCAATGGTAGCGTCGCGGATGGAACGGGCCGCGGCTGTGCTGCCGGCAATCTTCTTGTCTACGATTGCCAGCATGTCGCCGATGGAACGACCGCCGCCGACGATGTTGGGGTTGTATTTGGCCGCGTCAGCACCCAGTACCGAGGCCGCGTTGGCTGATGGATCTGCCTGCAGAGCTTTGACGGCGCCACCCGGCCCGAGGAAATGGGCCAGATACAAGTTGCGCATGGACGAATCAAACCCGGCCCGGCCCAACGCAGCTCCATTGTCCCGCGCATACGCCTCGATCATTTTGACCGTGTAGTCGCGGTTTGTCCTGAGACCGAGAATGGCAGCGTCGGTCATCGTTGCCGCGAGTTCGGAAAATTCCTTCTTGAACAGTCCGAGCCATGTTCCGCTCGTGAATTGTCCCGCGCCGGTTGCTGTCGCGCCAGGCATGGGGTTCTTGGCGTTGTCGTTACCGCGCGACTCGATCCACATAACCCGATCAGCATATCCCTGCGGAACCTGAACCTGCGCCTTGGCCTTTTCGCCGGCCTGTAACCGGTTCGCCGCAAGCGCGACCTGCTCGGCCTCGCGCAGCTTCGGCAGAGCGTCAACATTGCCGGCCTTCTCCGCAGCATCGCGGAGTTCCTTGAACCGGTTCGTAATCTCCCGAACCCCACGCTGATAGCTATCAAGACCCGCGGTTTCCTGCTGAAAACGCGCCTGCCGTAGCGCAGCCGCTGCAGCAGCTCCGCCATCCGCATAGTCCTTTTTGAGCTGCCCAAGGCTGGCGCGAGCGGAATCGGCGGCTTTCGACAGTAGGGCAACCCGGTCGTCCTGACCGTTGGTGCGCGCATCCGCGATTGCGCGTTCCAGCAGGACGATCTGGTTCTCAACGCCCTTTACCGCCTCGCCAGCCGCATCATACTGGCGAACGATCTCACCGGCCTGGATGGAAAGCTGGTTGTCGGCCTTGGTTTTGGAACGCTGCTTTTCCAGTTCGGCAAGGGCCTCCATCTTCGTGAGAATGATGGAGATTTCGCGCTGGTACACGCGAGCCATCTGCGGATCGAAGGTGGGAACGATCTTCTGGATTTCAGCGTCTGACAGGCCACGCTGTCTGGCTGCATCGACAGCGCTCTGATTGTCGCCGCCCTGCGCGCGTTTCAGGTCGTCCTGCAGAATGGACAGGCGCTGTTCAAGGTTGGGATCGAACCCGCGCGTGACCTTCTCGCCAACCCGGTCCATCGCGTCGGCGACAGCGTTCCAAGACCTGGCCCATACCGACGTCTTCTTG
>NZ_DATKFP010000054.1:0-40061 GCF_035511395.1 Sphingobium sp. | reverse complement strand
GGTGAAGGATCGGGGCAGACCCAATCCGTTCTTGCTTTATTCTCCGGAACGAAGCTAGAACAGGATTCGGACCATGATGGAAGATTTTTCCTATTCTCTGCCTATTCAGGGCCATATCGATCCGGTCACGCCCCATGACGAGCGCGCCGGCCTGCTGGTCGTCGCCGACTGGATCGACCGGGACGAACTGACCCCGGTGGCGGACGCCGCCGGGCTCCGGCTGCTGGGTGCGATCGATCTGTCCGAAGCCTCCGCCCGCCTCGACCAGCAGACCCAGTGCGACACGCTGCTGCTCTTCTGCCCCTCCCTCACGCCGACACTCGAACGGTTGCTGGTGCAGGTCGAAACCCAGGCGATCCAGACCGGCATGGCGGTCATCCTTGTCGCCGGATGGGACACGGTCGAACTTGCCTTCGCTTGCGTCCGCAGCCCGCATACGCAATTGCTTTGCGACCCCGACCGCACCGAACTGGCGGCGGCCCTGGTGGCAGCGGGCGAGCATCGGCCGATCCGTGGCAGCGTCCATGAAATGGACCGGGAAGGCGTCCGCCTCCAGCAACTGAGCGAGGAGGTCGGCCGCCTGGCCCGTACCATCGACGCGCTCACCCAGCGTAATCGACTCGCCGCCGCACCGTCCTTCGACCTGGGGCCGCGAATCTCCGATCGGGCCAGCGACTATATCGGCATGCCCATACTTGCACCGGTCAGCGCCCCGTCCCGCACTGCCGACGCACCGTCCGTGTCGCCGCAACAGGTTCGCGACCTGCTCCGCGCCCGCCGCATCCGGGCCGACTTCCTGCCCGGCGATCTGTTTGCCGACCCGGCCTGGGACATGCTGCTGGACCTGCTCGCCGCCCGGCTGGAGCAGGAACGCGTCTCCGTCTCCAGCCTCTGCATCGCTGCCGCCGTGCCACCCACCACAGCGCTCCGCTGGATCCGCACCCTCACCGAAAAAGGGCTGGTCGAACGACAGGCAGACCCGCATGACGGCCGCCGTATCTTCATCGGGCTGGCACAGGAAACCGCCGAATCCCTGATGCGCTGGTTCGGTGCCAGCCGCCGTTTTCTCAACACATGAAGCCCGCGCTTGACCGCCGCGCTTTTTCGCCTAGATAGGCGCTTCCCGAACGGGGGCGATTAGCTCAGTTGGTAGAGCGTCTCGTTTACACCGAGAATGTCGGCGGTTCGAGCCCGTCATCGCCCACCATTTTGTCGGAAGAAGCCGTCCGTTGGGCGACTTCCGGGAAAACTCCCGATCCACACCACTTCGCAACCGAAACATTCATCCTGCAGCAAGCATGGATGCGGCACTGTTACTGCATGCCATTCGCAGCCCTCCTCGGTGGAACGATCGTGCCGCTCCTGCTGATGCTGTCGCCCTTCGCGGTGATGGCGATGCGGGACTGTCCCGACCGGATTTCGGCGACCGGCCATGCCGCATCGCCCGGCAACAGCCCTTGTAATCGTCCGTCCCTGCCTCTGATGTGACGGCGCATATTGCAGCGCAACGGCACCGCTGCTAACGCCGCTTTCCATGATCCAGCCGCCTGAAATCATCCGAGTCTCCAAGTCCCGCGTCTCCTGTGACGGTTCGGGGGACATTCCCGCCGCCCTTGGTCATCCGCGCGTCTTTCTGGAGATTGACGAGCATGGCTATGTCGACTGCGGCTATTGCGATCGCCGCTTCGTGCTGATCGGTGGCGTGGCGGACAATGCGGATGTCGCGGCCAAGCCCGACATCGCTTCGGGCGCCAGCCTCTAAAAAGCCTTTCAAATTTTCCATTGGGCTTGGGTCGTGCCGCCCCTATATCGGGTGGCATGACCGAACTCGCTCCCCTGTTTACTGACGCCCGCGGCCTGCTCTATCGACCGGGCCTGCTCGATCCCGATGGCGCGCGCCGCCTGACTGCCGAGGCGCTGGCCGCCTGCGATGACGGCGAGCTTTACCTCCAGTATCGAGCAAGCGAGAGCTTCGGCTTCGATGATGGCCGCCTCAAGACCGCCGATTATTCGACTGATGCCGGCTTCGGGCTGCGCGGCGTGTCGGGCGAGATGACCGGCTTCGCCCATGCCAACGACATCAGCGAGGCCGCGATCCGCAAGGCGGCGCAGACGCTGACGCTGCTCGATCCGGCCAAGGGTCAGCCCGCCCCGCCGCCGCAGCGCACCAACCGCCACCTCTACACCGACGCCAATCCGCTGGAGATCGTGCCCTTCGCGGAGAAGGTGACGCTCTGCGCCGAGATCGACGCCTCCGCCCGCGCCCGCGACCCGCGCGTCGCCCAGGTGTCGGTCAGCCTGGCCGGCAGCTGGTCGGTGGTCGAGATCGTCCGCGCGGACGGCTTCACCGCGACCGATATCCGCCCGCTGGTGCGCCTCAACGTCTCCATCATTCTGGAGGAAAATGGTCGCCGCGAAACCGGCGTGTTCGGCATTGGCGGCCGTTATCTCTACGATCAGGTGATGGACAAGGCGATCTGGAACCGCGCCATCGACGAGGCGCTGGCCCAGGCCCGCGTCAACATGCGCTCGGTCGCCGCACCCGCCGGTGAGATGACCGTATTGCTCGGCCCCGGCTGGCCCGGCGTGCTGGTCCATGAAGCGATCGGTCATGGCCTGGAAGGCGATTTCAACCGCAAGGGGACCAGCGCCTTTTCCGGCCGCATCGGCGAGCGCGTCGCCGCACCGGGTGTCACCGTAGTCGACGATGGCAGCATCATGGATCGTCGCGGCTCGCTCTCGATCGACGACGAAGGCACGCCGACGCAGGAAAATATCCTGATCGAGGACGGCATCCTAAAGGGCTATATGCAGGATCGACTGAACGCCCGGCTGATGGGCGTCGCGCCCACCGGCAATGGCCGTCGCGAAAGCTACGCCCATGCACCCATGCCGCGGATGACCAATACCTTCATCAAGGGCGGGCAGGATGATCCCGAAGAACTGCTGGGTCGCATGAAGTCCGGCATCTTCGCCAAGAGCTTCGGCGGCGGACAGGTCGACATCGTGTCGGGCAAGTTCGTCTTTTCCTGCACCGAGGCCTACAAGGTCGAGAATGGCAAGCTCGGCGATCCGATCAAGGGCGCGACGCTGATCGGCGACGGCCCGACGGCGCTGACCAAGGTGGTGGGCGTCGGCAGCGACTGGGCGCTGGACGAAGGCATCGGCATGTGCGGCAAGGGCGGGCAGAGCGTGCCCGCCGGCGTCGGCCAGCCGACGCTGTTGCTGGAAGGCCTCACCGTGGGTGGCACGGCGACCTGAGCCGTTGGCGGCATGAGTGGCGGAACCGCGCCACTCGTCCGTTGATTAAGCCAGCATGAACATGCTGACCGACAGTCATGACGCCGTGACCGCCGACTGGGCGGCTGCGATGCTCGATTTCTGGTTCAATCAGGTGGGCGAGGCGGGATGGTGGAGCCATGACCCGGCCCTCGACCAGCTTTGCACCACACGGTTCGAAGCACTCTGGGCAGAAAAACAGGCGCTTCCGCCACAGGCCTTTCTCGACCGCGCCGACGATGCACTCGCTGCCGTGCTGCTGTTCGACCAAATGCCTCGCAACATGTTCCGCGACACAGCCCAAGCCTTTTCCACAGATGTCCTTGCGCGGGAAGTAGCGCGCGGCGCCATTGCGCTCGGCTATGATATTCAGATTGGCGGTGCCGGCCGGCTCTTCTTCTACATGCCGTTCCAGCATAGCGAGGCGATGGAAGATCAGTCGCTTTCGCTCAGCCTGTTCGAAGGTGCTGGCGACGAAAAATCTCTGGATTTTGCCCGTCAGCACTACGCAACCATCCTTCACTTCGGCCGTTTCCCGCATCGCAACGCCGCACTCGGCCGCGAGACTTTGCCCGAGGAGGTCGAAGCCGCTGCCGATGGCGCGCGCTGGTAGAAGAGCTGCCCATTTTTTAGGCAACGCACGGTCGCTGCCCATTTTTTTGGCGTCGCAACATAGAAGGTTGTGGCGAAAGCCGGCATTAACCTGCCTTTAGCAATTTGGCACGCGTCTTGCTGATCATGTCGTCGCACACCAGTAACAGGGGGCGACATGAAACTTGTCATGGCTATCATCAAGCCGTTCAAGCTTGACGATGTCCGCGAGGCACTCTCCTCGCTCGGCATCGCCGGTATGACGGTCAGCGAAGTGAAGGGCTTTGGTCGTCAGAAGGGGCAGACCGAAATCTACCGCGGCGCCGAATATTCGACCAACATGGTTCCGAAGATCAAGATCGAGGTGGTCTGCGACGACGACCTCGCCCCGCGCGTCGTGGAAGCGACCCAGGCCGCGGCCAATTCGGGCGCCATCGGCGATGGCAAGATCTTCGTCCTCGATGTCGGTCAGGCCGTGCGTATCCGCACTGGCGAAACCGGCGAAACCGCGCTGTAAGAAGGGGGAAATAATGACATTTTCCAAGAAACTCGGCGGCGTGGCGGGGGCAGCGGCCCTGTCGCTCTTCGCCGCTTTGCCTGCCTGGGCACAGGACGCTGCGGCGCCCGCGGCCACGGTCGACAAGGGCGACGTCGCCTGGATGATGACTGCGACCGTCCTGGTCCTGGCGATGATCCTGCCGGGCCTTGCCCTCTTCTACGGCGGCCTGGTCCGCACCAAGAATATGCTGTCGGTCATGACGCAGATCGGTGCGGTGGCCTGCCTCGCGATGCTGATCTGGGTCATGTATGGCTATTCGATGGCCTTCGGCCCCGATTACACCAGCGGCCTCAGCAACTTCATCTCGACCTTCGACAAGGCTTTCCTGAAGGGCATCACGCCTGCTTCGCAGGCAGCTACCTTCACGGCCGGTGTCGAGATTCCCGAATATGTCTTCGTCTGCTTCCAGATGACCTTCGCCGCGATCACCATCGCGCTGGTGCTGGGTTCCGTGGTCGAACGCATCAAATTCTCGGCCGTCATGGTATTCGCTGCCATCTGGCTGACGATTGTCTATTTCCCGATCGCGCACATGGTCTGGGCAGCAAGCGGCCTGTTCTTCAAGGCTGGCGCGCTGGACTTCGCCGGCGGCACCGTGGTCCACATCAATGCCGGCGTCTCGGCCCTGGTGGCCGCGCTGATCCTCGGCAAGCGCCTCGGCTTCCCCAAGGAACCCATGCCGCCGCACAGCCTGACCCTGACCGGCGTCGGCACCGGCCTGCTCTGGGTCGGCTGGTTCGGCTTCAACGCCGGTTCGGCGCTGGAAGCCAATGGCTCGGCCGCTCTTGCAATGATCAACACCTTCGTCGCGACTGCCTCTGCCGGTCTGTTCTGGATGCTCGCCGAGCGTCTGAATGGCCACAAGGGCTCGGCTCTGGGCTTCTGCTCGGGCATCATCGCGGGCCTCGTCGCCGTCACCCCGGCAGCCGGCAATTCCGGTCCGTTCGGGGCGATCATCCTGGGCGCCGTCGCCTCCATCGTCTGCTTCTATGCCGTCACCGTCCTCAAGCCCAAGCTCGGCTATGACGACTCGCTGGACGCCTTCGGCATCCACGGCATCGGCGGCATGATCGGCGCCATCGGTACCGCCATCGTCTACTCGCCTGCCTTCGGTGGCCCCGGCGCGGAAGATTATGACATGGCCGCCAAGCTGGTCGTGCAGATCGAAGCGGTCCTGACCACCATCGTCTGGGCATCGGTCGGCACCGCCATCGCCATCTTCATCGCCAAGGCCGTCACCGGTCTGCGGGTCAGCCAGGAGGTCGAATATGAAGGCCTCGACCTCGGCGAACATGGCGAGCGTGCCTACAACCCGTAAGTTTTCACTGAATTGGCCGGGCGGCCATCCCGCCGCCCCGCCTTCCGATGTTCCTCCTGCGAACATGCCTTGGGCCGGTACGAAAGTACCGGCCCTCTTTTTGTCGGCATATGCCGATGCGAAAGCATCGGCCCTCTTTTATGTCAGGCCGGCCGGGTCCAGAGGCCGTCAGGGCGCGGCATGGCGGGCTTCCAGCGTCGGGCACGTCCCGGCACCTGAAGTCCGGCCCGCACCACCCAGCCCAGCTTCTCGCGCCTGGGCGTCACGACGCGATGATCCCAGGCCTGCTCGCCGCGACGCGCAACCTCGCGGGCGATGTCGCCATAGATGCCCGCCGCCGCCAGCACGGCCCAGGCCGCGCGCGGGGGCAAAGCACCCGTACCATGGCGCGCGCTCTGCTCATAGGCGGCGGCCATGTCGGCCAGGCGTCTGGCAAGAATCGCGAGACGC
The DNA here is from genome assembly GCF_035511395.1 of Sphingobium sp. GTDB lineage: Bacteria > Pseudomonadota > Alphaproteobacteria > Sphingomonadales > Sphingomonadaceae > Sphingobium. The sequence continues at coordinate 33,864 of NZ_DATKFP010000054.1, read as the reverse complement.
GGGCGGACCCAGGGCTTCATATGCTCGCCGGGCGGGATATCCATTTCCGCAAGCCATAACTGCGGCAGGTAGCAGCGGTCCGCCGCCTCATCCTCACTGATATCGCGGGCGATATTGGCGAGCTGGAAGGCGAGGCCAAGATCGCACGCCCGGTCCAGCGTCGCATCGTCCTCTGGGTCGACACCCATCAGGACCGCCATCATGCAACCGACCGCGCCCGCGACATGATAGCAATAGCGCAGCATGTCCGCCTCGCTGCGCGGGCGCCAGTCGCGCGCGTCGAGCGCGAAGCCCTCGATCAGGTCATCCGCATAGCGCGCGGGGATGGCGCATTCGCGCATCACGACGCCAAAGCCATCGAATGCCGGATCGCCGGTCGCTTCGCCATGCAGCGCCTTGTCGGTCAGCACCCGCATCATCGACAGCCGCGCCTGCGCGTTGGCGACGCTGGTCATCGCACCGCCATGATCCTGCCCGTCGGCGATGTCGTCACACTTGCGGCACCAGGCATAGAGCAGCCATGCCCGCTCGCGGGTCACGCGATCGAACAGCTTCGAGGCCATGGCGAAGGATTTGGAACCGCGCGATATGCTGTCGCGGGCATGGGTTACGAGCGTCTGGCGGTCGGGGATATTGGAGGACATGTCATCGACATGCCCTGCCCGACTGCCAAAGTCACCCAACCATGTTACCGGATCAGAGCCGCGCCGCCTTCATCGCGAAGATCGTCTCATGCGGCTTGTAGGCCGCCATGTCATCGAGCAGTGTCTCGATACTATCGGCATGGATCATGATGCCGGCATGTTGCGGACGGATGAAGCCGACCTCCACCATCTGCCGGTTGAAGCCGATCAATTGGTCGTAGAAGCCCGCGACATTCAACAGCCCGACCGGCTTGCTATGATAGCCCAGCTGCGCCCAACTGATCGCTTCCCACAATTCGTCCATCGTGCCGACGCCGCCGGGTATGGTGACGAAGCCGTCCGAAAGATCGGTGAAGAGCTGCTTGCGCTGGTGCATCGTCTGCACGACGTGCAGCTGCGTGCAGCCGCGGTGCGCGACTTCGGCGCCGACCAACGCTTCGGGAATCACGCCGATCACCTCACCGCCGGCTTCCAGCGCCGCATCCGCCACCGCGCCCATAAGGCCCAGGCGCCCGCCGCCATAGACGACGCCGATGCCGCGCTCCGCCAGCGTGCGCCCGACATGGCGCGCCGCGTCGACATAGGTGAGGTCGGCCGGCGTCGCCGATCCGCAATATACTGCCAGTCTCTTCATGATCTTCAGCCCAAATCCTGCAACATCAGCGCCGCGGTCGCCTTGGCGCTGCCCACCACGCCGGGGATGCCCGCGCCGGGATGGGTGCCGGCCCCTACCAGATACAGATTGGGAATGACATCGTCGCGATTATGCGCGCGGAACCAGGCGCTCTGGGTCAGCAACGGCTCCAAGCTGAAGGCGCTGCCCATATGGGCATTGAGATCACGCCCGAAATCGCTCGGCGCATAGTGGAATCGGGTGACGATGCGCGAACGGATGTCGGGGATCAGCCGATGCTGGATCTCGTCGAGGATACGCTCGGCATAGGCATGGCCGAACTGGTCCCAGTCGATCGGCAGCTTGCCCATGTGCGGTACCGGCGCCAGCGCATAAAAGGTCGAATGCCCGTCCGGCGCCATCGACGGGTCGGTGACGGTCGGGTGGTGCAGGTAGAGCGAGAAATCCTGCGGCAACACGCCATGATCATAGATATCGGTCAGCAACCCTTCATAGCGGGGTCCGAACAGGATCATATGGTGCGGGATGCCCGGCCAGCTGCCCTTGATACCGAAATGCAGCACGAACAGGCTGGGCGACCAGCGCTTCTGGCCGAGACTGTCCGCCTGTTTCTGGCCGCGCGGATGGTGGCCCAGCAGGTCGCGATAGCTGTGCATCAGGTCGGCGTTGGTCGCGATCGCATCCGCCTCCCCACGCCAGCCCGACGCGGTGTGGACCGCCGTCGCCTTGTCGCCATAGGTTTCGATCCGCGTGACGGCGTCGCCCAGGCGCAACGTGCCGCCCAGCCGCTCGAAATGGGTGGCCATCGCCTGAACCAGCCGGTTGGTGCCACCCTTCGCGAACCAGACGCCGCCATCCTTTTCCAGCTTGTGGATCAGGGCATAGATGGCGCTGGTCTTCATCGGGTTGCCGCCGACCAGCAGCGTGTGGAAGGACAGCGCCTCGCGCAGCTTCTCATTCTTCACATGGGACGCGACGACCGAATAGACCGACCGCCAGGCCTGGTATTTCGCGAGCGACGGCGCCGCCTTTATCATCGATGCGAAGTCGAGAAACGCGACCGAGCCGAGCTTGCGATAGCCCTCCTCATAAACGCCGGCGGCATAGTCGCAAAAGCGTTCGTAACCGGCGACGTCATTCGGATCGAGCTTGGCGATCTCCGCCCGCAGCGCGGCTTCATTGTTCGAATAATCGAAATTGGTGCCGTCGCGCCAGTTGAGCCGGTAGAAGGGCGACACCGGCACCAGACCGATATCCTGCGTCATGTCATGCCCCGACAGCCGCCATAGTTCAGCCAGGCAATCGGGATCGGTGATGACGGTCGGCCCCGCGTCGAAGGTGAAGCCGTCCTTCTCCCACATATAGGCGCGCCCGCCCGGCCGATCGCGCGCCTCGACCAAAATAGTGTTGATTCCGGCCGATTGCAGACGGATGGCAAGCGCCAAGCCACCAAAGCCCGCACCAATGACGATCGCAGTCCTGTTCATCAGGCGGGCGGGTTCCACAATGTTCGCATGGCGTCCCTTATGGGCACGGGGGGCTTTCCGCACAAGATGCGGATGCGGTCCGCAATGGTGGAACGCCCTGCATAGAAACGCTGGATCAGCGCAGGCGAAAGCCCGTAGAAACGCGCGAAGATACGCCATCGCTGATCCGGCTGGGCCGCTCCGAACAGCATCCTGCCGAGCAGCCGATAGTAGCCGCCCCCCTGCCAATGCGCCCTGGCATAGCCGCGCGCCGCAGCCGGCAGCCCTTCCAGCGACTGGTCGGCGAGCCAGAGTGCGAATCGGACGGCGTCGGGCAGCGAATAGCCGGTCATCGGTTGGAACAGCCCCGCCCTGACGCCGGCGCGTGCCACTGGATCATCCTTGGGCCAGTACCGATCGAAGTCGCCGCCATGGACCACGGGCAATACGCCCTGCTCGCGATGGATGACCTCCACGCGCCACCCCTTTGCCCGCACATAGTCCGCTATCCGCGCCTCGATCACGGGCACGTCCAGATCCGGTGCATTGCTGTAATAGGTATCCTCGACGAAGATCGTCCGCTCATCCCAGGGCAGCAGGTAGACGAAGCGATAGCCGTCATGCTGCGCCACGGTGGCGTCCATGATCACCGGTCGATCGATCCCGTGTGGGGCTTCGCAGCGCAGGGCATGGCCGACGAATTTCTGCCAGCCACAGCGCAGAGCCGACAGATCGCCCCCACCCCGCGCATCGATGACTGCCCGCGCGCGGATCGATCGGCCATCGGCCAGCGTGACGCCGTTCGGCGACAGTGCCGTCACCTCGGCATCGGTCAGGAGGCTATCGCCCAGGAGGCGCGTAAGATGGACAGCAAACTGGACAGTCTCGACGCTGTTATAAGGGGTCTCCAGACGGCGGTCCAAACCGGGAAAACGAACCTCATGCCCCTGCGGCCAGCTACGCACGACGAGCGGGTCGATCAGCCACCGATCCTTCGGCGCGACATCGCCGTCGAAGAAGGACCAGATATGATTGCCACCCGGCTGCGCGCCCTGCTCGACCAGCAGCAGCCGTACCTCCGGGCGCAGCGCCGCGAAGGCGAGCGCGATCAGCCCGCCCGCCAGGCCGCCGCCGATGATCGCCAGGTCGCAATCCAGTTCGTTCGCCATGCCCCCTGTTAGAACAAGTTGTGCCTGCCGATCCAGCCCTTGGCGGCACTGCAAATATAGGATAGGGGGGTACCCTATGCATATTATCGCGGATCGAGACAAGTTGCTGGCGCGGGTGCGCCGGATCGCAGGCCAGGTCGCTGCCGTGGAACGGCAATTGACCGGGGATGCAGGCTGTTCGGAAACGCTCCAGCTGGTAGCATCCGTGCGCGGTGCGGTCGGCAGCCTGATGGAAGAACTGATCGAGCAACACATGCGCGAACATGTCGCCCGCCCCGGCCTGACCGACGACGCGCGGGCGGCCGCGACCGAAGAAATGCTGGCGCTGATCCGCCGTTACGGGAAATGACGATGCACGACGACCACAGCCAGCATGGGCATGGGCATCACCATCATGGCCACGACCATGATCATCAAAACCATGCCCCTGTTCCCGCCGCCATTCCGGGCGACGCGGAGGAAAGCCACTATTTCGACCATATCTACCTGAGCGCTGGGCATGACAAGAATGCGAAGCGGACGCTCTGGGTCGTGTGGCTCACCGCCGCTACCATGGTGGTGGAGATTGTTTTCGGCTGGTTGACCGGCTCGATGGCCTTGCTGGCCGACGGTTTCCACATGGCAACCCATGCCGGCGCGCTGGCGGTGGCCGCTGCGGCCTATGGCTACGCCAAGCGACATGCCCGCAATCCGCGCTACACCTTCGGCACCGGCAAGGTCGGCGACCTGTCGGGCTTCGCCTCCGCCCTGCTGCTGGGCGTGACCGCGCTCTTCATCGCGGTCGAATCGGGACTGCGCTTTTTTCAGCCCATTCATGTCGCTTTCGGGGAGGCGACGCTGGTCGCAGTCGTCGGCCTGGTCATCAACATCATCAGCGCCCTGCTGCTGGGGCACGACCATAGCCATGAACTCGGCCATGGACATGATCATGAAGGCCATGACCACCAGCATGGCCATGCCGACAACAACCTCCGCGCCGCCTATGTCCATGTGCTGACCGACGCGCTGACATCAGTACTGGCGATCGGCGCGTTGCTCGCCGGGCGTTATCTGGGCTGGTGGTGGATGGATCCAGCGGTCGGGCTGCTGGGCGCGGTGGTGATCGCACGCTGGGCCTGGGGGTTGATGAAGGACACCGCCGCCATCCTGCTCGACACCGCCGAACCCGCGCTGATGGCCACCGTGCGGCGTGAGGCAGAGGCGGAGGGCGCAACGATCCGCGACCTCCATGTCTGGCGTATCGGCCCCCATGCCCATGCCGCCATCATCAGCCTTGCCGCCGGCGCAAATGCCACCGCCGTACGCAAGCGCGTCCGCGCCTTGCCTCGCATGGAGCATGTCACGGTGGAGTGCGGCTGAACAAATATCGCCACGGCTTTGTAATAGATTGTAACAAATGCCATTTTCATCGAACCGTCATGAAAATGGCATCACCCTGTAAGGAAAGCCCCCCACTGGCCCCCTCAACCGGACGGGGTACAGCGGGGACATAGCTGATCTCCCGTCGGCAACAGGGAGATTCCAGCATGAACCGCCTTTTCCGCGGCGCAAGCCGCGCCGCCATTGTCATTGCGCTCGCCGCACCCGCCGCCGCCTTCGCCGGCACCATCACTGGCACCGTGTCCGATGGCACCGGCACGCGCGCACTCCAGTCCACCCAGCTGCGCATCGTCGAGAATGGCCGCGTCGCCGAAGCGGGCCGTGACGGCTCCTACCGCTTCCCCGACGTTTCGCCGGGCACCTACACGATCGAGGCGCGCTATGTCGGGGCCGATCCGGTCCGCACCACCGTCGTCGTTCCCGCATCGGGCGACGTGGATGCCGACATCCGAATCGGTTCGGATATCGACAGCTCCATCATCGTCGTCGGCCAGGTCGCCAACCAGGCATCGACGCTTTCCCGTCAACGGGCTGCCGACGGCGTGGAAAGCGTCCTGACCCGCGACGCCATCGGCCAGTTCCCCGACCAGAATGTCGCCGAATCGATCCGTCGCCTGCCCGGCGTGAACATCCTCAACGATCAGGGCGAAGGCCGCTTCGTGTCAGTTCGCGGTCTTGACCCCGAACTCAATGCCGCCTCGATCAACGGCACCCGCATCCCCGCGCCTGAAAGCGACGTCCGCTCGGTTGCGCTGGACGTCATCCCGTCCGAACTGATCGAATCGATCGAGATCAAGAAGTCGCTGACGCCCGATATGGATGCCGACACCATCGGTGCCTCGATCGAGATCCAGACCACCAGCGCCTTCGACCGCAAGAAGGACCTCTATTCGGTCAAGTTGGAAGGCAGCTATAACGACTATGCCGACGCGCTGACGCCCAAGGGAAGCGTCGATTTCTCCACCCGCCTCACCGACCGTTTCGGCATCGCCGGCGGCTTCAGCTATTACAAGCGCAAGTTCCAGACCGACAATATCGAGGCAGCCGACTGGGCGCAGACCGATGACGGCGTCGCCTATGCACAGGAAGTGCAGTATCGTGACTATGACGTGCAGCGTAAGCGCATGGGCGGCTCGCTGAGCCTCGACTGGCTCGCCACCGACACCACCAAGCTCTACGCCCGCGGCCTTTACAGCCAGTTCGAGGATCAGGAATATCGCGGCGACGTGATCTTCATCATGGATGAAGAACCCGCGTCGGGCACCGCCACATCGGCCCAGTTCAGCGACGAGGATGGCCGCATCGAAGTGCGCCGCCGTATGAAGGACCGGTTCGAGAAGCAGCGGATCAAGTCGCTGACCCTGGGCGGCGAAACCAACACCGGCCCCTGGAAGCTGACCTATTCGGGCAGCTGGTCGGAAGCCAGCGAGCGCGAAAATGGCTCGATCGATCCGACCCGCTTCCGCGCCCGGTTCGACGGCGACGGCGTCGATGTCGGCTTCGACTATTCCAACCCGATGAAGCCAATCTACACGGTGACAGGCAATACCGATGCCTTCTACGATCCGTCGGAATATGGCTTCAACGAGCTTGAGCGCACCACCCTGTCGGCCTCCAAGGATCGTGAATATACGATCAAGGGCGACATCAGCCGCGCCTTTGCCATGGATAGCGGCACCTTCACCGTCCAGACCGGCATGAAGGCGCGTTGGCGCAAGAAGAGCTACAATCTCCAGTCGGACGTCTATGATGATTATGACGGCGACTATACGCTGGCGGACGTGCTGGGCGGCCAGACCTACCGCATCCAGGATATCCTGCCGCTGCCAAGCCACACCGGCCCGACCAACTTCTTTTATGACAATCAGGACAATTTCGTCTTGAACGAACTGGACACGCTGCTCAATTCGACCACATCGGACTATTCGGTGAAGGAGGATATCCTCTCCACCTACCTGATGGGCCGCTGGGACAGCGCCACGCTGCGCGTCATCGGCGGTGTTCGCATGGAGCAGACCAGGAACGATATCCGCGCCTTCCTCACCGAAACCGACGAGGACGAGAATGTCACCATCACGCCGACCCGCTTCGCGCGCAATTATACCAACTGGCTCCCCAGCCTGACGGTACGCTACGAGCCGGTCCGCAACCTCGTCTTCCGTCTGGGCGGCTACAAGAGCCTGGTCCGTCCCAAGCTGTCGCAGCTCGCCCCGCGCTTCGACATCAACGAGGACCGCGAAGCCACGCTCGGCAACCCCAATCTGCGTCCCTACAGCGCCTGGAACGTCGACGCGTCGGCCGAATGGTATTTCGGCACCAACGCAGCGCTGACCGGCGGCTTTTTCTGGAAGTCGATCAAGGATTTCGTGGTGGAGCAGCGGATCACCGATCCGGGCACCATCTATGGCGTCGACTATGAGGAACTGACCACCTACGTCAACGGCGACAAGGCGAAGATCAAGGGCTTCGAACTGTCCTATAGCCAGGTGATGAGCTTCCTGCCCGCGCCGTTCGACGGCCTGCTGCTGAACGCCAACTACACCTACACCGATGCCAAGGGTACGGTGCTGACCGATGGCGACATCAACGATCCGCGCAAGATCCCGCTGGCGGCATCGTCCAAGAACACGTTCAACCTGGTGCTGGGTTACGAAAAGGGTCCGATCTCGCTGCGCGCGGCGGGCACCTATCGCGACAAATATCTGGACGAACTGGGCAGCGAAGCCGACCAGGACCGTTATGTCGACGATCATTTCCAGCTCGACCTGAGCGCGAAATATCGCATCGCGCCGGGCGTCCGGGTCTTCGCCGAGTGGATCAACGCCACCAACGAACCCTATTTCGCCTATCAGAATTACGCGCGCGCCAAGCGCATCCTGCAATATGAAGAATATAACTGGACCGCGAAGTTCGGCGTCACCGCCAGCTTCTGATCCCTCTTCTTCCTCTGCTTGCCGGCCGTGCCCCTGCACGGTCGGCAAGTTTTGTTTTACGGAGGCCCCCATGTTCCGACTTCCTGTCGTCGCCCTGCTGTTGGCGACCACCGGGCCGCTGATGGCCCAATCCGCCCAGCCCCCAATCCCCCGTTCAGCAGGCACACCCTACGCCGCGCGCACCCTGCCCGACCGGATCATGCTGACACCGGCGGCCGATCCGTCGCGGGGCATGGCCGTCGCCTATCGCACCGACGTCGCCCAGTCGCCGAGCGAGGCGCAGATCGCGATTTCCGTCGACGGCCCGACGCTGGAGGAAAAGGCGATGACCGTCACCGGTCCGGCGGGTACGGCGAAGGACAGCGCCAATGGCCCGGCGCTTTATCATCAGATCCGCTTCGACAATCTCACGCCCGACACCGTCTATGCCTATCGGTTGAGGGGGAGCGCGGGCTGGAGCGAATGGTTGCAGTTCCGCACCGCAGCGGCCGAGGCCAAACCGTTCCGCTTCCTCTATCTCGGCGACATCCAGAACGGCATCCTGACCTATGCCAGCCGCGTCATCCGTCAAGCGTTCCACGCCAATGGCGGGATCGAACTGGTCGCCCATGCCGGCGATCTCGCCGCACAGCGCGACGATCTCGACCATGACGACGAATGGGGCGAATTCAATCAGGCGGCCGGTTACAACTGGTCGATCGTCCCGCAGCTGCCCGCCACCGGCAATCATGAATATGTCGATGTGACGCTGCCCAACGGCCAGGAAAGCCGCCAGCTCGGCCCCTATTTCCCTCTCCAGTTCGCACTGCCGGACAATGGCGTGCCGGGACTCAAGACGACATATTATGTCGATTATCAGGGCGTGCGCTTCATCGTGCTGGACGGCACGTCGGCGATCGACCTCGGCACCATGGCGCAGCAGACCCAATGGCTGGACGCCACGCTCGCGTCGAGCAAGGCGAAATGGAACGTCGTGCTGTTCCACCAGCCCGTCTTCACCTGCGCCCGGCCGCAGGACACGGCGGAAGTGAAGGCCGCGTGGAAGCCCGTCTTCGACAAGCGCAAGGTCGACCTTGTGTTGCAGGGGCATGACCATTGCTACAGCCGCCTGACCTCCGAAGCCGGACGCGAAGCCTCCGCACAGGCGCGCAAGGACGGCGCGATCCAGGGACCGGTCTATCTCGTCTCCGTCACGGGTTCCAAGATGTACGGCCTGAACGACCGCGCCCGCACCCAGCCGGACAAGACTGCCGAGGCGACCGAACTCTATCAGGTCGTGGATGTCGATGGCGATCGGCTCAAATTCCGTACCTTCACCGCGTCGAGCAAGCTCTATGACGGCTTCGACCTGGAGAAGCGGGCGGACGGCAATCATCTGACCGACACGAGCGAACCTACCATCGCGGTACGAACCTGTACCGGCAATATCGGCCCGGACGGCGGCAAATGCGTCGCGCGCGGCAAGTGAGGAGCAACATGATGCAGCGTCTCGCCCTCCCCCTGACCAGCCTCCTTGCTCTCGTCGCCTGCGCGACCGCCGAAAAGGAGGTGCCGGTCGCCGTCCGCATCGCCAACGCGACCCCGGCCATGACCGTCACCGCCCGCGGGGAGACGACGCCGGTCGGCACCCCCAATGCGGATGCAGCCGACGATCCGGCGATCTGGCGCAACGCCGCCAATCCCGCTCAGAGCCTGATCGTCGGCACCGACAAGAAGGCCGGCCTCTATGTCTATGGGCTGGACGGCAAGACCCGCGACTTCCTCGATTCGGGAAGGGTGAACAATGTCGATCTGCGCGACGGCGTCAGCATCAACGGCCAGACCGGCATCCTCGTCGTCGCCAGCGACCGCAATGACGTGGCGAACGCGAAGCTGGCGCTGTTCCGGCTCGACAGTGCGACGGCGAAGTTGACAGCTCTGGGCAAGGTCGATGCCGGCAAGGGCGAGGCCTATGGCATTTGCATGTATAAGGCGCCCGAAGCCACCTACGCCTTCATCGTGCTGAAGGATGGCACCGTGAACCAGGTCGCGCTCGACCCATCGGGTCCGACGCCGGCCGGCAAGATTGTCCGCACGATGAAGCTTGGCACCCAGTCGGAAGGCTGCTCCGTCGATGACCGCACCGGGATTCTCTATGTGGCGGAGGAGGATGTCGGCCTGTGGCGCTTCGACGCGCGCGCGACCGGCCCCACCACGCCGACGAAGATCGCGGCGGCGGACGGCAAGAACCTCGTCATGGATGCCGAAGGCGTCGCCATCGCGCCGATCGGGGAAAAGGACGGCTATGTCCTCGTCTCCAGCCAGGGCGACAATGCCTATGTCGTCTACAAGATGAGTGACGACAGCTATGTCGGCCGCTTCCGCGTGGTCGACGGCGTCATCGGCGGGTCGGAGGAAACCGACGGCATCGAACTGATGCTCGGCGACTTCGGCTCGGCTTATCCGGGCGGACTCTTCGTGGCGCAGGACGGCCATAACGCCGCCGCCGCGCAGAATTTCAAGCTGGTCGCCTGGGACGATATCGCCAGGGCGCTCGGCCTGCCGCAATGACGATCAGGGGGCGGACCGCCCAAAGCGGCCCCTCCCTTTCGCACCCCCTTGGTCTTGGCAGGCCCATGCTCTATGGGGTCAGGCCTGTCCAAATAGAGGGAAGCCGATTTGATCCTGGACCTTGCCGCCGCCGCTTCGAGCGCCATCCGCTTTGAAGATCTGGGGCTCAATCCCGTCGCCCTCGACCTCGGCTTCTTCACGCTGAAATGGTACAGCCTCGCCTATCTGGCCGGCATCCTGATCGGCTACTGGTATCTGCTGAAACTGGTCGCCCAGCCCGGTTCGCCCATGGCGCGCCGCCATGCGGACGACATGATCTTCTACGCGACGCTCGGCATCATCATCGGCGGGCGGCTGGCCTATGTGATCTTCTACCAGCCCGAAATCCTCCAGCATCCGCTGGACATATTCAAGCTGTGGAATGGCGGCATGTCCTTCCATGGCGGCGCGGCGGGCGTATCGGTCGGCATCCTCTACATGGCATGGAAGGAAAAGCTCAGCTGGCTGCGCATCCATGACTATGTCGCCTGCGTCGTACCCTTCGGCCTGTTCTTCGGCCGCCTCGCCAATTTCGTGAACGGGGAACTTTGGGGCAAGGAAAGCGACGTGCCGTGGGCGATGATCTTCCCCACCGGCGGCCCCTTCCCCCGCCATCCCAGCCAGCTTTACGAAGCCATGCTGGAAGGCGTCGTGCTGTTCCTGATCCTGGCCTTCGCCTTCTGGAAGACGCGCGCGCGCTACAAGCCGGGGATGCTCGTGGGCATCTTCGTCTTCGGCTATGGCTGCTTCCGCTTCGCCGTCGAATATTTCCGCGAGGCCGACGCCCAGTTGATGGAATTCGCCGCCCGCACCGGCCTGCACATGGGTCAGTGGCTGTGCATCCCGATGATCCTGGGCGGCCTCTACCTGATCGTCACCGCCAAGGGGCGCCGCCTGCGCGTGGAGCCGGTGGCGGGCACCGCCAGTGTCAGCTGAACATCTGTCGGCTGACGATTTGCCGCTGGCGGACCGGCTGGCGCGGCAGATCGCCTCGGGCGGCCCCATCTCGGTCGCCCATTATATCGGCGAGGCGAACCAGCATTATTACGCCTCTCGCGACCCGCTGGGCGCGGACGGCGACTTCACCACCGCACCGGAAATCAGCCAGATGTTCGGCGAACTGGTCGGCCTCTGCCTCGCCGACATCTGGATGCGATCGGGCCGTCGGCCCGAAGCCGCCTACGTCGAACTGGGGCCGGGTCGCGGCACGCTGGCGGCGGATGCTCTGCGGGCGATGGAGCGCGCGGCCCTCGCCCCCAAGGCGCATCTGGTCGAGACCAGCCCCTCGCTGCGCGACCGGCAGAGCGCGCTGTTGCAGCATGTGATCCATCATGACGGCATCGACAGCCTGCCCGATCAGGGGCCGCTGCTGGTCGTCGCCAACGAATTTTTCGATGCCCTGCCCGTGCGCCAGTGCATCCGCGTCGGTGACGAGTGGCGCGAGCGCGTCGTGATCGCGCGGGAGGAGGCAGGCCGCTTCATTCCCGTGGCCGGCTATCGCCGGATCGCATCCGGTCTGCCGCCGATGGCGGAAGAAGCCCCTGAAGGCGCGATCATCGAATCGCCTATCATGGGCGCAGAGATCGCCTATGCTCTCGCCCACCGCATCGCGCGACAAGGCGGTGCTGCGATCCTGATCGACTATGGCTATGAGGGGCCGGCGCTGGGCGACACGCTACAGGCGGTGAAGGCACACAGATTCGCCGATCCCTTCGCCGATCCGGGCGAGGTGGACCTGACAACCCATGTCGATTTCACCGTGCTGGGCAACATGGCGCGACAGGCGGGGCTGCGCGTCCATGGTCCGGTCGGTCAGGGTGATTTCCTGCGCCAACTCGGCATCGACGCCCGCGCCGAGCAGTTGGCCCGCAGCGCCCCGGCCCGCGCGCAGGACGTTGAATCCGCGCGCCACCGCCTGACCGATGAAACGGAAATGGGCACTTTGTTCAAGGCGATGGCCTGGACCCACCCGGACTGGGCCGATCCGGCGGGGTTCGGGACGTAACCGCCGCGAGGAGAATCAATCGTCCTGGTGGTAGCGGCTCAGCTTGCGGATGAAGCCGATCAGGCCGGTCTGGCGGCTGCGCTTCATCCGTTCGGCATGCAGGATGGTCTGCACCCGCTGGAAGCAATCCTCCGCATCGACGTTGCAGAGCACATAGTCATAGCCGTCCCAGTGGGCGATTTCACCCGCTGCGCGCGCCATGCGACCCTCGATCACCTCGTCGCTGTCGGTAGCGCGGCCGCGCAGGCGGCGCTCCAGTTCCTCCATCGAGGGCGGCAGGATGAAGATGCGGACGACGTCGCCACCGGCGATCTGATGCAGTTGCTGCGCACCCTGCCAGTCGATGTCGAATAGCACGTCCTTGCCCGACTTCAGCATCGCTTCCACCGGCGCGCGCGGCGTGCCGTAGCGCTGGCCGAAGACATGGGCCCATTCGAGAAACTCATGATCCGCCGTCATCCGGCGAAACTCTTCCAGATCGACGAAATGATAATCCTTGCCGTCGACTTCCCCCGGCCGCATCGGCCGCGTCGTGGCGGACACTGACATGGACAGATCGGTTTCGGCGGCGAGCAACTTGCGCGCGATGGTGGACTTGCCCGCGCCGGAGGGCGAGGACAGAACGAAAAGCACGCCGCGGCGCTTGAAATCGGGACTCTCGGTGGGGATGCTGTCGGCCATGACCGCTAGTGGCGTCCCAGCCACGGATTTGCAAGAGGGCTGCGCAGCATAAGCGCGGTCAGGCGGGGACGAAGCGTCGTTCCACCGCCTGCAATGCCCCGACCACCCGATGCGGAGGCGGCGGTGCGACGAACAGCAGATTCACTATGCCGTTCCTGCGCGCGACGACCGCCAACACCATCCCGACGATCAGCGCGACCGGGAAGGACGCAATCGTCGCCACTTCTGCCGCTACACCCAGCCTGCTGCACAGGCCGATGACGAGATAGATGATGGTGAAGTGAGACACGTAGAAGATCAGCGAATTCTGCCCGATGAAGATCAGCGGCGCGGACCAGCGGCCCGCCTGCGCGCGATATGCGGTCGCGCTGACGGCCAGGATGAAACAGAGTGCCGGAAGCGCATAGAGCGGGCCATAGCTCAGATGATAGACGACCGACGCGATGGCGCCGAGGATGACCGCACACCATGCAAGCAGTGATGCGCGCGCTTGCAGGATGCGTATCCATGATTGCCAGTGACTGCCCGCCCATGCGCCCAGGAAGAAGAACGCCATGAGGTAGAAGAGACGCTCGCCATTCTTGGTGCCATCCGGCGCAAGGATCGCGATGACGAAAGCGACCGCCACGACCAGCAGCGGCGGCACCCGGCGCAGCGGAATGGCGGCCAGATAATAGACGAGGATGAAGGTCAGGAACCAGAGATAGGATTGGCCGGTCAGATATTTTCGCAATTGTTCGGCGTCGAGGACGGGCGGGCCGATGACATAGGAATAGATGAGCGACCAGATCAGCAAAGGCCAGAATATCCGTCGCACCTTGCCCAAAAGATAGAGTGTGATGCCCTTTTTGAAGGATGCCGCGAGCAGCGATCCGGACAGGAAAACCAGCGTCGGCATCCGGTACAGTACAAATAGCTGGTTGAAATTCGCCAACAACGGCGGGATCGCATAATCATGGCGTTCGAGAATGGTCGCCGAATGAAAGGATATGACCATCAATATGGCCATGCCGCGCAACAGATCCATCCACAATTGCCGCTGCTGCGTCGACTGTTCGACAATATTTACGGAAAACCGGGTCGAAACGCGAGAAACATCCATAGGACTCTCCGCCAGCGGCATCATGGCCAGTCAGCGGCGAGTGTATGTTTGGAGACGCGTTAGAAATACTACCAAGACGCGATGAACACCAACGGTTCGTATCGAATCCAACACGGACAGCCGCAAATATAGCTAATTCTTCATTCGACGTCGTCGCACCTCATCCATCAATATTGGTTCGGCGCTGTCGTCGGGTATCGTTTTTACAGCACGCTTTCGGTCGGCCTCGCGCTTCGCCTCGTAAAGCTTGCCCGCCATATAGGCGCCGGTTACGAACAGCGCGCCTGCGGGATAACGCATGATCAGTCGCTTGGCCCCCGCACCGGCAAGCAGTCCGACGACGCCCTTCTTGCCGGTCCCCGCAGCAACGCGCGCGGCCACGACCGTAGCACCCAGCCGCGCCGCCTTCCGCAGCAACCCCGCCTTTTTCGGCGGACGGATCGTCACCAACGGTGCGGCGGGAGCGGGCAATTTCCTCTTCATAGGGCGTTAATGTATCGCACAGCCGCCGGTTCCGCCATGTTGATATGGATCACACCATATTTTCGGGCCTGACCAGACGGTCGAAGGTCGCCTCGTCAACCAGTCCCAGTTCCAATCCGGCCTGGCGGAGGGTCAGCCCTTTTTTATGCGCATGTTTGGCGATGGCTGCGGCATTGTCATAGCCGATCTCGGGGGCCAGCGCCGTTACCAGCATCAACGAACGATCGACCAGTTCGGCGATGCGCGTTTCATTGGCCTGCATCCCCTCGACGCAGCGCTCGGCGAAGCTTTCCATACCGACGCTCAGCAGATGGATGGAACGCAGTACATTGGCACCGATGAGCGGCATGAAGACATTGAGTTCGAAATGGCCCTGCATACCGCCAACGGTGATGGCCTGGTGATTGCCGATCACCTGCGCCGCCACCATCGTCAGCGATTCACATTGGGTCGGGTTGACCTTGCCCGGCATGATCGAGCTGCCGGGTTCATTGGCGGGCAAGTCCAGCTCGCCCAGGCCCGAACGCGGCCCTGACCCCAGGAAGCGGATATCGTTGGCGATCTTGGTCAGCGCCACCGCCAGCGTATTGAGCGCGCCGGAGAAGAAGACCAGGCCATCCTTGGCGGCAAGCTGCTCGAACTTGTTGGGCGCGCTTTCGAACGGGGTGCCGGCAATGTCGCTGATTGCCGCGGTCATGTCGTCCGCCCAGCCATCCGGCGCATTGAGGCCGGTACCCACCGCCGTGCCGCCGATCGCGAGCTTGCGGATATTGCCGCTCAGCGCCCCCTCGATCCGCGCCTTGCTGCTGATCAACTGGGCGACATAGCCGGAAAATTCCTGGCCCAGCGTGAGCGGCGTGGCATCCTGCGTATGGGTACGGCCGATCTTGACGATATGATGCCAAGCCTTCGCCTTGGACGCCAGCACCCCGGTCAGCTTTTCAAGTGCGGGGATCAGCCGATCGCATGTGGCCAGCACGGTGGCGACATGCAGCGCGGTCGGAAAGCTGTCGTTCGAGGACTGGCTCATGTTCACATGATCGTTGGGGTGGACCGGGTTTTTGCCCCCGCGCGTGCCGGCCAGCTGCTCATTGGCATAGCCCGCGATCACCTCGTTGACGTTCATGTTGGTCTGAGTGCCCGATCCTGTCTGCCATATGACGAGCGGGAACTGATCGTCGAGCGCGCCGGAGACGATTTGCTGCGCGGCATTCTCGATACCCGCCACGATCTTCGGGTCGAGGCCATGCTTGGCATTCACTCGCGCCGCCGCCTGCTTCACGATCGCCTGCGCATGGACGATGCCGATCGGCATGCGCTCGGGCGCACCAAAGGGGAAATTCTCGATACTGCGCTGCGTTTGTGCCCCCCAATAGGCGGTGGCGGGAACCGCGATGGTGCCGATGCTGTCGGTTTCGATACGGGTAGCGGACATTCAGAACCCTCAGTTAAGAATCAGTCGCAAGTGCTGCACCCCATGTAGGACGAAGCCGCGAAAATCCAAGGCGGAACCTTCATGGAAAAATATCGTCCGAAAACGGAGCGCCAAGCTGCGCACATCCCTTAGGGTAAAGGAGGGAAACTGAAACTCGCCCCACATGACATCAACGGCCGAGGAGAAATGGCCAATATCCGGCTTCCTGTCCACCAACCTCCGGCAGATCTCTCTTCCAAGCCGGCCTGGGAAAGATACGCAATTTCCATTCCCGTCAGAACAGGCTGTATTGGCCGCTGCCCTTGAGCGACCAAGTGCCGATCAGGTCATGCCGCGTGCGGCCCACATGGCTGCATATCAGGACGACCTCGTCGACCCGCCAGCTAAACCCGTCGATAGGCCTTTGGTCGGGAGCGCCCCTGCGGTAAAAAAGGGTCTGGTGCGGGCTGAAGCTCCAGCCGGGACGGGGCATCACATCGGCCCGTAGCATCGCGTCGGCAACCTGACCTTGCAGCAGCTTCAGTCCCGCTATGCTGTGCGAAGGGCGCAACGCCGCCGATTCCCCGCTTAGGTTCAGCCGGTCGAGCAGCAGGTCGAACGGCTCGGCCATGATGTTGGCCGCAGCACGACGCAGCGCCTTGATCCGCTCATAGGGATAATCGGACCAGTCGGCAGTAATCCCCAGCGTGACATGCTGATGCTCAGGTCGGATACGATGCGCATCGGGATCGACCCTCTCGGCGAAATGATCGATCTTTCGCATCATGACGAGCGGCGGCTTCACGGCGAAGAACAGGCGATATAATGGCTGGGTCCGAACGTGCATGACAGGCTCCTGCGACTCGAAAGACATTCGTTCATGATATGTTCTCATGCGGAAAGAGTCGAATCTTGGCGGAAACCGTTCCGCCTATCCGGCGTTGAGGAAGGTGCGGGAAAGGAGGAGCATATGGTGCAGCATACGATCGCCAGCCTGGCAGAGAAAATGCAGCATATCGATTTCGCCATGCTGTCTACCCACGCCGAGGGTGGGAATATCGGCGCCAGGCCGATGAGCAACAATCAGGACGTCGCCCATGGCGGCGACAGTTACTATTTCACGACCGAAGACACGCTGATGGTGAAGGACATAGAGCGCGACCCACGCGTCAGCCTGTCCTTCCATGGCAAGAGCGGCCTGTTCGGCCAGCGCCCTCTGTTCATCGCCCTGGAAGGCCATGCCGATCTGATCCGTGATCGCAGCCAGTTCGCCGCGCACTGGAACCCGGATCTGGAACTGTGGTTTACGCAGGGCGCGGATACGCCCGGTCTTGTGATGATCCACGTCCATGCCGAGCGCGCCCATTATTGGGATGGCGAGGATGAGGGTGAACTGGAAATAGACGTGCTGCACTGACGATATGCGCAGCTGGACGATCGCGCGAAGCATGTTGGCAGCGGTTTATACGCTTGCAGGCATAATGCATTTGACGCGACCGGCCGGCTTCGTCGCGATCACACCACATTGGGTGCCCTCGCCTGAAATGATGGTCATGTTCACGGGTTTCGCCGAACTGGCTGGCGCAATGGGGTTAATGTTTCCGCCAACCCGACGTGCGGCGGGAATGGGCCTTGCCATTTATGCGCTTTGCGTCTGGCCCGCCAATTTCAACCATGCGCTGAACGACATTCCGATCAATGGCATGCATCTGGGTTGGGGATATCACGGTCCACGCCTTGCATTACAGCCGCTTATCATCTGGTGGGGGCTGTGGGCCGGGGGAATTACCGATTGGCCTATTCGCCGTCGACGAGCCGCCAGACAACGACATGAGCGATAAACCGCACGGTTGTCTTTCAATGGTAGCTGCTTAGGGTGCGTCTCCTCTTGGCATGAACATCGGCGAGGCGGCGTGACCCGGCACATTCCCTGGATTTTGACAGCGATCATTGGCGCGATCGCCCTCACGGTCGTGGCCGTTTCGCGCGGCGAGGCGGTCAATGCGCTATGGATCGTGGTGGCAGCGGTCAGCTGTTTCCTCGTCGCCTATCGCTACTATGCGCTCTATATCGCGCGCCATGTGATGCGGCTCGATCCTGCGCGGCCCACGCCCGCAATCCGCCGTGCCGACGGCCTCGATTATGTCGCCACCGACCGCACCGTCCTGTTCGGCCATCATTTCGCGGCGATCGCGGGCGCGGGGCCGCTGGTGGGACCGGTGCTGGCGGCGCAGATGGGCTATCTGCCCGGCACGCTGTGGATCATCTTCGGCGTGGTACTGGCGGGCGCGGTGCAGGACTTTCTGGTCCTGTTCATTTCCATGCGCCGCGACGGTAAGTCGCTGGGCGAACTCATCCGCATGGAAATGGGGCAGGTCGCGGGCACCATAGCGCTGTTCGGCGCCTTCATGATCATGGTCATCATCCTCGCCGTACTGGCGCTGATCGTGGTCAAGGCGCTGGCGGAAAGCCCCTGGGGCATGTTCACCGTCGCTGCCACCGTGCCGCTCGCCATGGCGATGGGTGCCTACACCCGCTGGATTCGTCCCGGCCGCATCGGCGAAGTGTCCATATTGGGCCTGATCGGCCTGATCGCGGCAATCGTCTATGGGCAGGCGATCGCACAATCGCCGGTCTGGGGTCCGGCCTTCACCTTCACGCCGTTGCAGCTCTGCTGGATATTGATCGGCTATGGCGCGGTCGCTTCCGTCCTGCCGGTCTGGTTGCTGCTTGCGCCGCGCGACTATCTCTCGACCTTCCTCAAGATCGGGGCGATCGCCGCGCTGGCGATCGGCATCGTCATCATGGCCCCGCCTTTGAAGATGCACGCCGTCACCCAGTTCGTGGGCGGCAACGGCCCGGTCTGGTCTGGCGGCCTCTTCCCTTTCCTCTTTATCACCATCGCCTGCGGCGCGGTGTCGGGATTCCACGCGCTCATTTCCAGCGGCACCACGCCCAAGCTGATCGCCAGCGAAGCCCATGCGCCGATGATCGGCTATGGCGCGATGCTGATGGAAGCGTTCGTGGCGATCATGGCGCTGGTCGGCGCCTCGATCCTGGACCCCGGCATCTATTTCACGATGAACAGCCCCGCCGCGCTGATCGGCACCGATGCGGCGAGCGCATCGGCCGCCGTCACCGCCATGGGCTTCCCGATCTCGCCCGACCTCATCGCCCAGACCGCGACGGATGTCGGCGAACATACGATCATCAGCCGCGCGGGCGGCGCGCCGACGCTGGCGGTGGCGATGGCGGAAATCTTCAGCCATGTCGTGGGCGGCCCGGCGATGAAGGCCTTCTGGTATCATTTCGCGATCCTGTTCGAGGCGCTGTTCATCCTGACCGCCGTGGACGCGGGCACCCGCGCCGGGCGCTTCATGTTGCAGGATCTGATCGCGCTCGCCATGCCCTCGTTCAAGGAAACGAAGAGCCATGTTCCCGGTATCGTGGCGACGGCACTCTGCGTCGCGGCCTGGGGCTTCTTCCTCTATCAGGGCGTCACCGATCCGCTGGGCGGGGTGAACACGCTCTGGCCGGTGTTCGGCATCTCCAACCAGATGCTCGCCGCCATCGCGCTGATGCTGGGCACCGCCGTGCTGTTCCGCATGAAGCGGGACAGGTTCGCCTGGGTGACGTTGTTGCCGACCGCCTGGCTGCTGATCTGCACCCTTTCTGCGGGCTGGCTCAAGCTCTTCTCGGCCGATCCCAAGGTCGGATTCCTCGCCCATGCCGCAAAGTTCAGCGCGGCTGCGAATACGGGCGAGGTACTCAGCCCCGCCAAGTCGATGGCGGAAATGCAGCGCATCATCTTCAACGACCGAATCGACGCCGCCTTGGTGGCGCTGTTCCTGGCGGTGGTGCTCTCGATCCTGTTCTTCACGGTGAAGACTTGCATCGCCGCGCGCCGGATCGCGGCCCCCACTGCGCGGGAAATTCCGGCCCAGCTGGTGCCCGCGGAATGAGCGGCCTGTTCGACACGCTCCGCCGCACCGCACGATTGATGGTTGGCATGCCCGATTATGATGCCTATCTGCGCCACATGGCCGACCATCATGCCGATATGCCGGTGATGGATCGCACCCAATTTTTCCGCGATCGGCAGGAAGCCCGCTATGGTGGAAAAAATGGCGGGCGCTGCTGCTAATTTTGCAACATTATTACAAGTTATTGCAATTTTACGACTGATAAATTTACATTTATCCCTTTTGGGGTATTGCTGTTTCGCGTGTCTCTGATACGGGCCGCCAGTCCTTGGTGCCCGACAGCCTGGGGATATGCCCCCTGCCCTCCCTTGCGGCAGGGGGCATTCCATTCAAGCCTCGGCGTTGAACCCCGCGATCATCCCCGCCGCGATCGACAGTGCGATCTCCGCCGGTCCCACGGCGCCGATGTCCAGCCCCGCCGGTCCGTCGATCCGCGCAAGCTGCGCCGGATCGAAGCCTATCGCACCCAGCCGTTCCAGACGCGCTGCATGGCTGCGCCGCGATCCCAGCGCTGCGACATAGCCGGTGGGAGCACGCAGGGCGGCCGCCAGCGCCGGATCGTCGATCTTGATATCGTGGCTGAGCGTCACGACCGCGGTCGATTCGCCGGGCAAGCGCGCCGCCACCGCCTCGTCGGGCCAGCGATCGTCCAGTTCGACGCCGGGAAAACGCTCCTGCGTCAGGAAACGCCCGCGCGGATCGATCACCACCGGCTTGACGCCGATCGCCTGCGCCAGCGGCACCAGCGACTGGGCGATCTGGACCGCGCCCACGATCAGCAACTGGCGCGGCGGATCATAGCGATTAATGAAAGCGCCTTCCTCCGCGCCCTCGCGCGTCACGCCGATTTCCAGATCGGTGGACAGGGTCAGGGCGCGTCCCTGCGCGCTGTCGGCCTGGATGCGGTCGAACAGGCCTGGCGCGAAGCCGCCCGCACGCACCGGTTGGACCAGCACGGCAATCTCGCCACCGCAGGGCAGGCCAACCTCCCAGGCATCGCCATCGGCCACGCCATAGCGATGGACATGCGCAGGCCGGCCGGCGATCACCTCGGCCGCGCGCTGCAACACATCGGTTTCGACGCAGCCGCCCGAAATGCTGCCTTCCAGCCGCCCATCCTGATGCACCAGCATATGGCTGCCACGCGGGCGCGGCGCCGATCCCCAGGTGGAAATGACCGTCGCCAGCGCCATCGGCGCGCCGCGCCATTCGATCGCCTTGCGGATCACCGCACCATTGTCGTTCAAAGCGAAACTCCCTCGGCACCGGATCATGCCATATTGTCCGTCATGCCCGTACCCGCGCAAGAACGCAGCCGGGAAACACCCACTTGACGCAATGGGTAGCCTTCGTGGTCAATTCAAGCGGCGGCCGGTCCACACCACGCGGCCGACAATATCCACCAGCGCGGGATCGATATCGGCCCAATCAGGATAGTGAGGATTGTCGCTGACGACGCTGAACCGCCCGCGCCGCGGTCCCATCGCGATCCGCTTCACCATCAACACGCCATCAAGACGCAGTACATAGACGCCGTCGCGCAGCCGCTCTGCATCATCGTCATGATCGACCATGATATCGTCGCCATCACTCAACGTCGGCGCCATCGATTCGCCGTCGACCCGAATGATCGACACGCGCTGCGGCCGTACGCCCAGATGGCGCAGCCAGCGCGCGTCGAACGCCATCACCCCCGCTGCCCGCTCATCCTCGTCCAGCGTGCCGCCACCTGCGGACGCGCCCAGCGCAAGGCGCGGCACCGACACCACCGCCGGCGTTGTCCGCAAGCGCGGCTGGGGTGACGCCGCAACCTCGACCGACGCTCCGCCCAGCATCGCTTCCGGCACGCCGAAATAGCGCGCCAGCACGCGGCGGTCATCCTCGTCCAGCTTGCGGGGCGTCCCCCGCTTGATGAACTGCTGAATATAGGCCGGGTTGCGGCCGATCAGCCGCGACAGGTCGGCATAATTCTCCCCCCTGTCAGCGATCAACCGATCCAGCGCGGCTCGGGCGTTCTGCGATTCATCCATATCCAGTCCATTATCGATAAGATTTTTCCTAGACAAGTAGGAAATCGAGGTTGAGATAGGAATATACCTACCGACTCGCAGCGGGCGAGTCGCTTCGAACGGGGAGAAATGCGCCGATGCCTCTGCTGGTGACGATCGAGAAATTCCTGCGCCGACATGCCATGCCTCCCACCAAGTTCGGCCGCGAATGCGCGCGGGATCCACGGCTGGTCTTCGACCTGCGCAATGGCCGCGAACCGGGCCCCCGCGTGCAGAGACGAATAGAACATTTCATGAACAGTTATTGCAGGAGCGCCGGTCAATGACAAGCATCGATCCTATTTTCGTACGGAAGAATCTTATCCATTCCGATGCAATAGGAAATCGCTCAGCCGATCCGCTGCCTCGGTTGCTGGCGCAACTGATCGCGCGTGCCGGTGCGCCAACCCTGGTCGAGCGCGCAACCAGCCGCCCCTGGGCCAGCGCCCTGTTCGAAGGGCGCCGCCACATTATCCGGCTGAAACTGGAGGGAGGAGATGCCTCGGTTCGCCGTGCGCAGTTCGCGCAAGGGCTGGAAGAGGCGGAATGGATTCTGCCCCGCCATTTCGTCGCCGATATCTGCATCGACGATCAAGGCGCGGAAGCCGACAGCCTGTGGATCGAGCTGTCGGCACTGACAATCAGCGATTGGTGATGGGACGGCGCGGACTAGCGCGAACGAGCCGCCATGCTGCGCAGCGTACCAAGGGCGGCCCGCAGCGCTTCGTCCGCGTCGGGCGCGACCGATTTGCGCACCGGTACGCGCTCGGCGACCAGCATGTCGGCCAGCACGCCGGTGGGGCGGCCCGACATGCTGCGACGGCGCGAGGCGAGGCCGCGCTCCAGCCGGTCGGTCAGTTCGGCAATCGACAGGCCATGCGTCGGCAACGGCAGCGGCGTCAGCATTTCCCGTGCGGCCATTACAAACGGTTCGGGCGCAATCGCTTCCGGCATGATCGCTTCTTCGATCGCCTCGGGTTCCTCGATTACTTCGGGCTCTTCAAGCATCTCCGGCGCGAACGGCTCGATGTCCGCCCAGGATACCTCCTGCGCACAAGACGTGGTTTCGGTCGCTCCGACCGACGCTTCGATCGGTTCGGACACCGGCGCTGCAAAGACAGGATGCTGGAACGCGGGACGCTGGAAAACCGGCTGCGGCGGCGTCACCTCGGCCGGCTGTTCGACCGGAACCCGTGGCATGGCAAAGCCTGGGGTCGGCCGCACCGGATCTGATGCCTGTTCGGGATGCATGGCAATCGGTCGACGTCCCGATTCGCGGCGCGCGAAAATCTCGACACCGTCGAAGTCGCGACTGGCGAAGATAGGCAGGCGTGGCGGCGCGTCCGGATGCGCGTCGGCCCGGCGCAGCACCGGCGCGTCGGCATCAGCGACCGGCGTGGTGCGCCCCCGTGCAAGGGCAGTCAGCTTGGAGAAGGCGAAACCCATTTTTCTTGCTCCCTGGGCGCGCTCCCCGCGCCCCTCTTCTTCAATCTCGTCCGCATCCACCGGATCGCGGCGCATAATCCCTACCAGCCCCACTGCCAGCAGCCCGGCAAAGCCGGCCAGCGACAGCCGCGCGGTCAGCCCCAGCGGCGGCGCGGCGGCGGGTACGGCCTCGCTGAGGCCACTCGATGCCACGACCGTTTCCAGCAGACCGACCGGCATCGCGATCAGCGCGACGGCAACAGCGGTGCCGGCCAGCACTGCCATCATCGCTCCGCGTCCGATCCCCTGGCCTGTCAATGCCTCGACCTTCGCTCTTGTTCACGCTGCCGCACGCGCCCGATGGGCGCGTGCCAGCAACTGCTGGTAAACAGGCTCGTAACGCAAAATGTTTGACGACCAGTTACGATCGCGCTCGACAAAAGCGCGCGCCACCGCGCGACGCTCGTCCCAATTGCTGCGGTCGGCGAACAATTCGGCCAGTGATTCGGCGATCGCAGCAGGATCGTCCGGCGCGAACAGGGTGCCGGTCATGCCATGCTCGATCAGTTCGCGATGCCCGCAGACGCTCGACGCCGCCACCAGCCGCCCCTGCGCCATCGCTTCCAGCGGTTTCAACGGCGTCACCAGATCGGTCAGCCGCATCGCCTTGCGCGGATAGGCCAGTATGTCGACCTGCGCATAATAATGTTCGACCTGATCGTGCGGCACCCGGCCGACGAAGACGATATGGTCGGTAAAGGGCGACGCCCGCGCAGAATCGCGCAGCGCCTGCTCCATTGGCCCGCCACCGACCAGCACCAGCTTCGCCCTGGGCCGGGCGCGCACGAGTCGCGGCATGGCTGCGATCAGGTCGTCCAGACCTTCATAGTCGTAGAAGCTGCCGATGAAGCCGACGACATCGGCGCCCTCCAGCCCCAGTTTCGCGGTCAGGTCCGGGTCACGCGGCACTGGATCGCCGAACTGCTCCAGGTCGACGCCATTGGGTGATACGGTGATCTTGGCCGGGTCGATGCCGCGCGCGATCAGGTCGCCGCGCAGCCCTTCGCAGATCACCGCCACCGCATCGGCATTACGCACCGCGTGGGTTTCCAACTGGCGCGTCAGCCAATAGCGCGGACTGCCTTGCGTGCCTGTGCCGTTGCCGACCGCGGCATCCTCCCAGAAGGCGCGGATTTCGTAGATCATGGGGATGCCATGCCGCTTCGCCACGCGCTGCGCGGCGATGGCGTTCAGCACTGGCGAATGGGCATGGATCACGTCCGGCCGCCATTGCCGCACCAGCGCATCGATCGAATCGGCATGGGCGGCGATGTCGCGCCATTCGCGCAGCACGGCATTGCCCGTCGCCGGATCGCCCGGCGTGCGGTGAAAAGTCAGCCCATCCACCACTTCCTGCGGAGGACCGTCGGCGCTGTGGCGGCGGCCGGTGATGCCGCGCACCTCCCACCCCTTGGCGATCTGCGCGCGCAGGATCGCCCGAGTGCGGAAGGTGTAGCCGCTGTGCATCGGCAGGCTGTGGTCCAGCACATGGAGAATGCGTGTCATAGCCAGCCCTGTGTGCGCCAAAAGGTTTAACGGCCCGTCAACTCTGTCGCGCTAGGAGGAAAGCCGTGCCCACCGGAACGCGCCCCTCTCGATGATCGACACCCTGTCCCTGCTGATCAGCCATGGCGCGATCCTGCTGGCTGCATGGCGTTTGCTGTCGCGCGCCGACCTCGACCGGGATCCCGATTCGCAAGGCATCGACGGGACGGAGCCGCGCCCCGATGCGTGACCTGTTCTTCGTCGCCTTTCTCGGCCTCTTCTTCCTCATGGGTTTCCGCCGGCCGTTCCTGCTGGTCGCGGTCTATGCCTATATCGACATCGTCTCGCCCCAGCGGCTGTCCTATTTCCTGCTCAACGCCATTCCGATTTCCTTCATCGCCTTTGCCGCGATGGTCGGCGCATGGCTGCTGGTGGACGACAAGAAGGATTGCCGATTCTCTGCACGGCAGGGGCTGATGCTGCTGCTCGTCGCCTGGTGCGGCTACACCACCATGACCGCCGACTTCCCGGTCGAAGCGCTCACCAAGTGGAACTGGGTGTGGAAGGCGATCATCGCCGGCGTCTTCCTGCCGCTGGTCCTGCGCACCCGCCTGCGAATCGAGGCGATGAGCGTCTTCATGATCCTGTGCGCCAGTACGATCATCATCAATGGCGGCATGAAGACCGCGCTGTCGGGCGGCGGCTATGGCGTGCTGAACCTGATGGTGGACAATAACAGCGGCCTGTACGAAGGCAGCATCATCAGTTGCGTCGCCATCGCACTCATTCCGCTGATCCTCTGGGTCGCCAATCACGGCACCATCTTCCCGCGTGACTGGAAGCTAAAGCTTTTCGCCTGGTGTCTCTGCCTGGCCTGCATGTTGATGCCGATCGGGACGGAAGCGCGCACCGGCCTCGTCTGTCTCGTCATCCTCGCAGGCATGATGCTGATGCGGTCGAAGCGGAAGTTCGTCTACGGCCCGCTGATGGCCTTCGCCGCTCTGGCATCCATTCCCTTCCTGCCCGCCAGTTTCACCCAGCGGATGCAGACGATCGAAAATCACCAGGGTGACGAAAGCGCCTCCACCCGCGTTGCGGTGTGGATGTGGACGCTCGACTATGTGAAGCAGCATCCCGGCGGCGGCGGCTTCGACAATTATCTCCAGAACAGCTTCACCTATTTCGCCCAGAGCAGCGTCACTGACGGCGGCGGCACGCGGATCGAGCGCCGGCTCGTCACCGATCATGGCCGCGCCTATCACAGCGCCTATTTCGAGTTGCTGGGCGAACAAGGCTATTTCGGCTTTGCCATCTGGGCGCTCATCCACCTCATCTGCTTCATCCGGACCGAATCGATCCGTCGCCTGTATCGCAAGCGCGACGGACCGGACGAGGCGTGGATCGCGCCCTTTGCCGTGGCGCTGCAACAAGGACATGTCATCTACATGATCGGGTCGCTTTTCGTAGGCA
Source organism: Sphingobium sp. (assembly GCF_035511395.1). Lineage (GTDB taxonomy): Bacteria > Pseudomonadota > Alphaproteobacteria > Sphingomonadales > Sphingomonadaceae > Sphingobium. The sequence continues at coordinate 6,893 of NZ_DATKFP010000054.1, read as the reverse complement.
TCGCCTATCAGCCCTTCATCTTCATGATGCTCGCGCTCCAGATCGGGCTGGACACCTATCTGACCCGCAAGCGCAAGGACGCCGCGCGCCAGAGCCTTGCCGCTACGCTCGCGACCCAGCGGGGGCTTCCCGCATGAGCGGCGAAGTGCGCGCGCTAGGCATGGCGCATGCTCTGGTGCTGGGCCTGCTGCTCGCCGCGCCTCTGGTCGCTCCGGATATGCTGCCGCATGGGATCGCGGCGCTGTTCATCCTCGCCGGCTTCCACTTGCGCCTCGCCGACCGACGCTTTTCCCTGCGCGGCGATGCGAAGGACTGGACCAGCCACATCGCCATGGCTCCCACTCGCCTGCTCCGCTGGGTCGCGAGCGTAGCGGTGGCGCTGGTAGCAGGCGACATCGAGCAGGCGCAGACAATCCTGATCGCGGCGCTGCTGTGCGAACTGACCCTCTATCCGACCGGCACCATATTGCTTGGCCGCAGCAACCTGTCGATCAGCGTCGGCATATTGGCCCTGCTGCTGATCGCTGCCGGGGTGAGCGAGCCGGGGCTTGTTCGCCTCCTCTTCTGCTTCGCCGTCGGCGTGACCGCCTGCCTCGTCTGGCTGCGCGGCCCCGATGGCGAGCCGCGCGCGCTGGCGCTGGCGCTGGGAGGAGGTGCAACCGCCGCCCTGATGGTACTGCTCCTGCCCGCCACCCTTGCGTTTGCGCTGCCGATCCTGACCATCTGCGCGGCCTGGACTCTGGCCCATCTGTCGGTGCTGCGCCGTCGCCCCGTTCCCTGGCGGCTCGGCACACCGCCGGTCCGCGTCGCGCTGCGGCCCCCGCTTTCCTGAACGCCGTTATCGGAACGAAGCGATCGACCACGGGTTTTACGCCATGAGAAGGAAGACATGGCCCAACCCTCCATCGTCCATGCGGACGACCGTAATCCCGGCATCACGCGGCGCGCCCTGAAGCGCGGCTGGGCCTATCATGACTCGGACGGCGACCGCATCACCGACCGGGACGAGATCGACCGGCTGAACGCCGTCGCCTTGCCCCCCGCCTATCGCGACTGCTGGTTCTGCGCCTCCCCCTTCGGCCATATACAGGCGACCGGCTATGACGATCGGGGCCGCAAGCAATATCGCTATCACCCCGACTTCCGCGCCGCGCGCGAGGCGGAGAAATATGCCGGCTGCCCCGATTTCGGCCGCGCCTTGCCGAAACTGCGCGAGAAGCTGGAAGCCGACCTGTCGAAACGCGGCCTGCGCAAGGACCGTACCATCGCCGCTGTCGTCCGCCTGCTCGACCTGGCCAAGCTGCGCGTCGGCAACGAGCATTATGCCACGACCAACAAAAGCTTCGGTGCGACTACGCTGCGTCGCCGCCATCTCGATCTCAATGGCAGGTCGCTGACGCTTCGCTATCGCGCCAAGTCGGGCAAGCAGCATCAGTTGACCGTCACCGACAGCCGCCTGCTGCGCTTCGTGCGGCAGGTGCAGGATCTGCCCGGCCAGCATCTCTTCCAATATCTGGATGAGGATGGAGAGGCACGGCCGATCTGTTCCAGCGACGTCAACGCCTATATCGCCGACGCCATGGGGGCGCCCTTCACCGCCAAGCATTTCCGCACCTGGGGCGCATCGACCATCGCCTTCGAAACGCTCGCGGCGGGTCATGTATCGCTAAAGCAGATGGTCGCCCCGGTTGCCGAGGCGCTGGGCAACACTCCGGCCATCAGCCGCAAAAGCTATATTCATCCCGCGCTCATCGCCCTTTGCAAGGATGGGCAGGATGAATGGCGCAGGGGGCTTCGCCTGCCGCGCCGGACGCGCTATCTGTCACGGGAGGAGCGCGGCCTGATCGCCTTCCTCGACAGTATCGCCGATTGCGCCCCGCTTGCAGCGGCGGCCTGACACCGAATCTTCGACCAGACAGGACAGGCATGGCCGACAAGAAAGACCCGACGTTTCCCGATATCAGTGTAACGCCCCCGAACCTTCGGGAAATGTGGGATTCCACCATCGCCTGGTTCCAGGTCCATTATCTCCAGATCCTGATCGCCATCGGCGCGGCCACGCTCATCTACCTCGCGCTGGCGGCGCTGCGCGAACTGGGCAAGCGCCACCGGGGCCATCGCGGCGATCCGCTCGGCTACACCAATGTGCTGGGCCGTGCGGCGGCGCGCACGACCCATTATTTCATGCTGCTGGTGTCAGCACAGTTGGTGACGGGCTATGCCGACGCACCCGCCTCTCTGGCCAAGACCGTGACCTTCCTCTTCACCATCGCGACCGTGCTGCAAGCCGCGATCTGGGCGCGGGAGATCATCCTTGGCCTGATCGAGCGCAAGACGCTGGCAGAGGATGGCGGTGGCGAGACGCTGGCCAATGCCATGGGCCTCATCCGCGTGCTGGTCAGCGTAGCGCTGTTCGCGATCGCGGCGGTCGTGGTGCTCGACAATCTGGGCGTGAACGTCACCGGCCTGGTCGCAGGCCTGGGCATCGGCGGCATCGCCATCGGCCTGGCGGCGCAGGGTATCTTCTCCGACCTGTTCGCGGCGCTCTCCATCATCTTCGACAAACCCTTCCGCCGGGGAGAGACGATCACCTATGACACCACTACGGCTACCGTGGAGAAGATCGGCCTCAAATCCACTCGCCTGCGCGCGGTAACGGGCGAGAAGAAGGTGATGTCCAACGCCAATCTTCTGCAAAAGGAAATCACCAGCTACCTCGTCCTCGACCATCGCCGCGTCAAGTTCGCCATCGGCGTCATCTACCAGACCCCGCCCGATGTCGCCGACCAGATTCCTGGCATATTGAAAGCGATCGTCGACGATCTGGGCGGCCGCTTTGTGCGGTCGGGCTTTGTGGGTTTCGGCCAGTCGAGTCTCGATTTCGAACTGGAGTTCGACGTCTATCTGCCCGACTGGGACGCCATCTACGTCATCCGCCACAAGATCGGCCTCGCCATATTGCGCCAGTTCAACCAGCGCGGCATCGAATTCGCCTATCCTACGCAGACGACCTTCACCTCCGCGCCCGACGGAACCATGATCATGCCTTATCCCGAGGCACAGCCCGTGAAACGGGTCGAGGGGTGAGACGGGCCCCAAGACAGAAGACCGCCCCGTCATCCCGACATGAAAAGGGCCGGAGCATCGCCCCGGCCCGATCCCTTTCCCTCTGACTTCGCGACTATCCTGCGCTTGCGCCGGTGATCGCCGCGATCGAGGGCTTGTTCGAAGCGTCGATCGTGCCATCGGCGGTCATCGCCTTGCCCATGGTGATCACCTCGTCGCGCAGGCCTTCCTCCATCGACGTCTGGCTCGCGCCGATCAGGGCGGACAGGAGGATATTCTTACTGACAGCGTCAGCAGGCTGCTCGGTGACCGACAGGCGGGCGAGCGGCAGCGCTTCCTGATAATAGGGGTCGGCCCCGTTGGTGTCGCTCGCGGCCAGCTTCTGATTGCCCAGTTGAATCAGGATACCGGCCAGGATGTTGCGGCTGGCAACGTCGGTCGGCTTCGCTTCCACCACCTTGCGCCAGTGCGGCAGTGACTCGCCATAGAGCGCTATAACCTTGTCCATCTGGCCGAGCGCGCCATAGGCAGCGGCATCGGCATAAAGCGCGTTGGCAAGGAAGTTCACATTGTCGATCTTCGTCGGATCGACTTCCACGGCGGTGCGGATGGCGGGGATGGCGGTGTCATATTTGGCGACCGCGCCGGCATTGTCGCCGGTTTGCTGCGCGCTCTGCCCTGCGGTGAAGTCAGTCACGGCCTGGTTGAAGGCAGCAATCTGGTCGGGCGTCATTTCCTTGGCGACGGGTGCCGATTCGGCAGGGGCTGCTTCGGCCGGGGCGCTCTGGGGTGCTGGGGCTTGCTGCGCCAACGCGGGTGCGGCAAGCGCCAGCGGCGCCGCGACGGTCGTCAGAAAAAACTTGGCAAATCGAGCCAATGTCAGGGTCTCCTTGATCGGTTTCATCGAAAAAGTCGCTCCAGCGCGGATTTCGCGCGGTACAACTCTTTCAATGAACGAAGGAATAACCCGGTTCCCGATCTTTTACATTCGGCTCATCCCGCAAAAGGCTCCGGCCATGGAAAATTCAGTCTGACGACGTGCCGCTCGCGCCGAAGCCTCCGCATCTTCGCCCCATTGCTCGACCTGCCAGGCCTCATCGATCTCCGCCGCCTGCCAGATAGCGTCGATGTCACGCCCGCCCTCGACCAGTGCCAGTCCGCAGACCAGCGATCCGCTGAGCGTCACCAGCGTCGACAGACCGCACAGCGTGAAGGGATCGAGCGCAACGACCGCCGCCTCCAGCCGAACCAGCGTGTCGTCGGGCTGGGCGACGGGAAGGATCCCCTGCGTCACGGTGAAGGCCACGTCATAGCGAGCACGCGCCCAGTCGAGCAGCGGATCCCAGGCCGCCGCCTGCCGTGCGACCAAAGTGTCCGGACCATCGGCACGGTAGCAGAGCAGATCGCTCTGCGCATATCGGGCAACACCGGCGGCAAAGCGCGACTTGTCGGTCGCGACATGATCAATCGCCGCGTTGGCCAGACCGGTGACAGGCATGGAGGCGGGGTCGACCGTTTCGCGCTGCGCGCGCCATTCGGCCGCGACCGCTTCGGCCAGAGCCGCCGTCGGCAGGGCCAGCACCGCGCGCGCGGGCGTGCGCACCGGACGGCCGTCGAGCTGGATCGCGAAATCGCCTTCCGCTTCGACGATGCTTACATCGGTGTAGAAACGCTTCATTGGGGCGGCCTCTGGCGGAAGAGCGCCAGCAGCAGGCGCGGAACGACAATGAACTGAAACAGGCCGGTAACGACCATGATCGCGCCGAACGCTTTGGCCTTGTCGCCCTGCACCCAGGAAAAGCGCTGCATGATGGCAAGGAAGCCGAACATGACGATGAAGGCGCCCGACAGGCGGAAGATACCGATGGCAAAATGGCGCTGGCGCGCGACCTTGTCGGGGTCTTGCGACGGGGGTGGCGGCGGCGGAGGTATGTCGTTCATGGCGCGCCGATATGGCCGCGCAACTCCCTGCTGTCCATCGCTACCGCATGGGCGCCCGCCGCTGCGAGATCATCGGGCGCGTGATAGCCCCAGCCGACGCCGATCGTGCGTGCGCCCGCCGCCAGCCCCATGTCGATGTCGAAGCTGGTGTCGCCGATCATCACCGTGGATTCCGGCATTGCGCCGGCTTCGGTCATGGCTGTCTGGAGCATCGAGGGGTGCGGTTTGGACGGATGCCGGTCAGCGGTCTGGAGCGTCACGAACCGGTCGAACAGGCCATGGTGGGTGAGGCAGAGAGTAAGGCCCCGGTCGGACTTGCCCGTCGCCACGCCCAGCAGCCAGCCGGCATCATCCAGTTCCTCTACCAGATCGGCAATGCCGGGATAGAGCGGTTCCGATACGGCATTTTCCTGTCGCAACGCGTGGAAGGCGCGCTTGTAGCGTTCGGCCAGATGATCGTGAAAGTCGCTCTCCGCATCCGGCAGCAGCCGCGCCATCGCGACCGGGAGCGACAATCCAACCACTGCCAGCGTCGCCAGCCGCTCCGGCGGGGTCAGTTTCGCCTCCTCGAAAGCGCGCACCATGGCGGTGCAGATACTGTGCTGGCTGTCCACCAGCGTGCCGTCACAGTCGAAAACCACCAGCTTGTTCATGGGCGATTGCTCATGCGTCGTCCAAAGTCCCCCGCATCAGGGCGGCAATGGCTTCATCGCCCGCCGCCGCCATTCCATCCGCCGCCGCCGCGCGTGCGGCCGGCACCTTGTTCTGGCCCAGCTTGCATGTGCCGCGCCAGTCGCTGACGGTCATCTGATAGCCGATAATTGCCCCCGTCATACGGTCGAACAGGCCGGGCGTCATTTTGTTCCGCGTCCAGACCGGCTTGGGCGCCAGCCGCGCCTCGCTGTCGAGCGAGATCGCATCAATGAGGCCTGGCAGCGCTTCGGATGGAAGCGCCCGCACATCGCCCTCCAGTTCGGCGGCGACATAATTCCACGTCGGCACCTGATCCTCCAGCCCATACCAGTCCGGGCTGACATAGCCATGTGGCCCGTTCACCACGAACAGCGCCCGCGCTCCGTCGACATGAGGCGCCAGACGGTTGCCCCGCGACAGGTGGAACCCGATCCGCGTCTCGTCCAGCCACACCACCGGCACATGCGCGACCATGGGTCTGCCCGGCGTCTGGACGAAGAGCATCCCGAACCGCTGCGCGGCAACGAAGGCGCGCAGCGTATCCCTGTCCTGCCACCGGAACTTGGGATCGGGATGCAACCGTCAGGCCTCAGCGCGATCCGCGCGACCGGCGCTCGCCCTTGCGGTCCTTGCGGACCTGCTTGGCACGCTGGCGCGCGAACTTCTTTTCATCCTCACGCGTCGGGGTCCGGTCGATCTCATCGTCCAGCGGCATGTCGCCGAGGCTGAGGTCGAAGCCCAGCTCGTGCAGGCTGTTGGCAAAGTGCGTCGGCAGTTCCGCCGTCACATCGACCCGGCCGCCATCGGGATGGTCGACGCGGATACGGCGGGCGTGCAGGTGCATCTTCCGACTGATCGTGCCGCTCAAGAACGCTTCCTTGCCGCCATATTTGCCGTCGCCCACGATCGGGAAGCCGATCGCGGCCAGATGGACGCGCAGCTGGTGCGTGCGCCCGGTATAGGGTTGCAGCTCGACCCAGGCGGCGCGATTGCCGGCGCGTTCGATCACACGATAGCGGGTGCGGGCAGGCAGCCCCTCTTCCTCATCCACATGCATCTTTTCGCCGCCGGTGCCCGGCTGCTTGGCGAGCGGCAGTTCGATCATGCCGTCGTTGATGGACGGCACGCCCATCACCAGCGCCCAATAGACTTTGCGCGCGGTGCGGCTGGAAAAGGCCTTCGCGAAATGGGCG
>NZ_DATKFP010000053.1:0-2090 GCF_035511395.1 Sphingobium sp. | reverse complement strand
GGCGTCGAAAAACTCGTGGGGAGTGGCCCAGTCATGCCGTGAATGGAGTATCTTGTCGAAGAGGATCGGCGCCTGCGGCTTCCATCCGCCACGGCGCATCTGGTTCATCGCCAGCCGCCCCAACGCGCCCTGCCCGTCATGACGCACATGCGATTCGCCATAGCCGCTGACGTCAGGCCGAGAACACAGGATGTTCGACAGTGCCGTCGATCCACAACGCATGTGAGCGAGGACGAAAAGGCAGTTCCGGTAATCCAGGCCGGGAGCGGAACGGCTCAACAGCCATCCGGCAGTGCGTTTGCCTGTTTCGCGAAGCGCGTGGATCAAGGCCGGCCTCCTCGAACCGGGAGCCGCCGATGCCGAGGAAAGGCGCGGAAATGCGCGCGATCACGCCCTTTGCGGTCCAATACGCCATTCACGATGAAATCCCCCTAAGGCCTATCCCTTGGTATAGCGCGATGCCCCTCCCCCTTGCCCGGCGAGATGCCTCCATCTTGGGCGAAGTTCGATTTTGCATTTGAGGGCGCGCCTCTAACCTTGCCCATCTCAGAGGCTGATAAGCTGATCTGGATATCGAAGGTATGCGGCAGCCGCGAAGAGGTCCGCACGCCCATCCGCCGGGAATTTTCGAATGACCATGACAACGAGGCGAAGGGAGGCTCCCGACGTCGCCCGCAGATACGGCTCGACAACGGCGCATCGCCCCGCCTCGATCGGCCGTCGTGATCGGCGCTTGCATGACGGCTAGCACGATAGGTCGCAGGATCGACCTGCGAACATCCGGCAGGCGAGGCTTCATGGCGCTTTTCGCGTTCGCGGCACGTTCGCTGCAGCAGGCGTCGACGCTGGTGATCACGTTGCTCGCCGCGCATTTCCTGCTGCCAGCGCAATACGGTATCTACAGCCTGGGGATCGTCTTCGTGATCCTTATCCAGACGCTAACCTACACGGGCTTCTACCAGTTCATCCTGACGTCCAAGGAAGACGATGCAGCCGTGCTGTCGACCTGCTTCTGGCTGATCGTCGGCCTTGTATCCGCTGCCTCCGCGCTTCTTGCGATCGCAGCCTATCCGCTGGAATGGCTGTTCGAGGCGGAGCACCTCGGCGGTGTCCTTGCCCTTCTCGCGCTCATCCAGCCGCTCGCGAGCGTCGGGGCGTGGTCTTCCGCCGCGCTGCTGCGCCGCCGCGCGATCACGCTCAATTTCGCGATCATGTTTACGCAGAACCTGGTTGCGCTCGTCGGCGGCGCCCTGCTGCTATGGTTCTGGCATTCGCTCTATGCGCTGGTGGCCTTCCGCTATCTGCGGGTGATCTCGGGTGCGATCCTTTTCGCGATCTTCGGACGGGACTGGCCCCAGATGCGGTTCCGCAAGGACCTCGCCTTGGCTGCGACGGCGTTCTCGGGCGGCCTCTATGGCTCGCGGATGCTGGGATTCCTGTCCCGATACGCCGGCGACCTGTTGCTGGGCCTGCTCTATTCCGCATCGGCCGTCGGCCTCTATCGGTTCGGCAACCGGGTGGCTACCGGCGCCACCGACACGCTCACCCAGCCCATGAGCAGCTTCGCCGCGACGCAATTCGGCTCTGCCGCCAGGCAGGGCACGGTACTGGCGGCGCCCCTCACCCGCTTCGCCGGCACCATCACACTGCTCACCGGCATGCTCGGCGCCGTGATCGTCGTCTTCGCAAGAGACGTGATCGCGCTGTTCTTCCAGCCGTCCTACATGGCCGCGCTGGTGGTCACCTATGCGATGGCGCTGCGCGGTGTCGCGGGTCTCGGACAGTTGCTCGTCGAGCCCGCCTTTTCCGCCCAAGGGCGGACGAGTTGGGTGATGATGTTCAACCTCGTGACCGCGGCGGTTTCGGTGCTGGCAGTGTTTTGTGCCTCGCCCTTCGGGCTGGAGGTGCTTGCGTGGACCCAGACGCTGGTGGTCCTGTGCTCCACCCTCTGGGCCTTCGCCCTGATTCGGTGGAAGGCACGGATCGACGTTTCGGGCGCGGTGCGCAACTTCACGGCCGGGCTGGCGCTGTCGATCGGCTACGGCGTCGTGCTCCATGGCCTGCGGCTGTTCGTATTCCCGGCGCTGCCG
>NZ_DATKFP010000052.1:0-29959 GCF_035511395.1 Sphingobium sp. | reverse complement strand
GTTCCTCTTGCGCCGACGGTACGTCCGCCTGGGTTTCGGTGGACGCAGTTGACCCGGAATTTGCATCGCCGGGAATAGCTATCGAATAGGGGGGTATAATATGCCCCCCTTTGCCAGCCTCCCAGTCCACGAAAAGCTGCGCCGCTTTCCATCGCGACACGTTCCCAAGTATCTTCCGGGTCTCGAGAATATGGTTGTTCACCGTATGGGGGGAGAGGTTGAGGACCCGTCCGATCTCTTTTGACGAATAGCCCTTGGCGGCTTCTCGCAGGCAATCACCCTTGCGCGCGCTGAGCCGTTCCAGCCGCTCTGAATAGTCTTCCTCGTTCAAGGGCGTATCCCTTCGCCAGTTCATGGCGACCGGAAGCTGCGTCCTCCCCAACCAGTCCATTCGAAATCGATTTGCCGTCAGTCTCCGGTCGCAGCCATTCTGTTTCAAACAAAAACCTTTCGAAAACATAGCCGCTCCGCATCTGGTTTAACAGGTTGTTTCAGAAGCAATCCAAACCTGTCGTGCCGCGAACGCGGCGCCAGACGATCAATGCTCGCGGCATCCATGCAGCTTTTGCGATTCACGAACGCATTCCATGGCCCGGGACATATGATCGTCCGGGAGAGCGCTGCTCTGCAGCGGTCGGGCCTCGGGAAGGAGGGAGGATGGGGGTGAGCGGAGAAAGCCCCAAGAGGAACCGGTTGCCATGCAGAATTCTGAAATTCTGGCTCTACTTCACGACCTTAAAACATATCTCGTGACCGGAGGCTGGCCGTGGTCGCGCCGTCAGCGTCGCGCGCATCTGCTTGGCCGTCTTGATGCCATGACAGCTCAGCTGGACGGGGGGCCGCATCCGGCAGTCGCACTTGCCAGGGCCAGGCTGGAAGGTGCCCCCGTGCTGCGCATCGAAACAGACGAAGCCCATATCGAGGAGACACCTAGCGGTGTCTGGGTCAGGGGATGGATATGGGTGGAGCAGCAAGCCTTGGCGTCCTGCGATCCGGGGCGAATGACGAAGCTGCGCAATGTGCTTGCGGACTTGCCGCAGCAAACTTGCGCCGTTTTCCTCGCCCATTGCGTCGAGGGTCTTGCCTACCCCGCGATAGCCCTCAGGCTGAATCTCGGAGTCGCTGAGGTCCAGCGCGAACTGGCGTCGGCGCTTCTGATACTGTCGGAGGCGCTCGACGAGACATGAAGATTGATCCGGCAGGTCAGCTTACAACGATGCAATCTCCTGAACTGGAATTCCAGGGCGCAAGCCTGTGTCGGCGCCTGGGAGGCACATGGCAGAAGGATCGCGGTCTATGCCTGTGTCCCGCCCATGACGACCATAATCCCAGCCTGTCGATCCGTGTCGGCAGGCATGCGCTACTGTTCAAATGCTTCGCAGGTTGCGAGACGAGAGATGTCCTACGGGCGATCCGGCGTCTACGCCTGCCTCTTGCGGAGCGGCACATTCCGGCTTCGTCGAGCAATGTGCCCTTGCCTCAAACAGGGGCAGGCCCCGCCCTGCGCACATGGGACGCATCCGCGTCTCTCGCCGGCACACCCGCGCAAACCTATCTGTCGGGGCGCCTGCTCACACCGCCCTGGCATGATCTGCGCTATAATCCACGCACGCCGCTGGGACGAGGCCGCGGCGTGGTGTTCCGGCCGGCAATGATCGCGGCCGTGCGGGAGCGGCGGCGGATCGTCGCCATCCACCGCACCTTCCTCGAGCCTGCAACCGCCTCCCGGGCCAGCGATCTTGCCGATCCCCGCATGATGCTCGGACGTCCTGGGCGCGGCGCGGTGCAACTCATGCCCCCCGCTGCGGTCCTCGGCCTGGCCGAAGGCATCGAGACCGCGCTGGCCGCGATGCAGTTGCACCGGATTCCGGTCTGGGCGATCCTCGGGGCAGAACGTGCGGGGCATATCCTGTTACCCGATTGGCTGGAGCGGCTCGTCCTGCTGTTCGACAGGGATGCGGCTGGGTGGAAAGCGAATAAAAGTGCTCGCCTTGCCTATGAGCGACCGGGCCTGGAGATCATCAGCGTGTGGCCGCCGCCGCCCAACAATGATTGGGCGGATGTGCTGGAAAGGCGGCAACGCGCTGCCTGAAGGCTATGAACGAGGGTGGGCTGCCCTGCGACCACAGAAACAGGGCAGCGATGCCGGTCAGCCGTTCAGGCGATCCTTGACTGCCTTGGCGGGCGTGAACGTCAGCTTCTTCGACGCCTTGATGGAGATGGTTTCGCCCGTCGCCGGATTGCGCCCATCGCGCGCCGGGCTGTCCTTGACCTTGAATTTGCCAAACCCGTTCAGCGAAATCTCGTCCCCTTTGGCTGCCGCGTCGGCGATGACCCCAAATACGGCGTCGACGAGCTTGCGGGCATCAGCCTTGGTGAGTCCATGACCGGCGGTGAGCGCTTCGGCCAGCTCGGAATTGTTCATAAACGTCCTCCTGAAAATTGCGAAGCTAGGGTTCATAGCGTTGCGCCTGCCTGTCGTCACGAACCAAAACCGTGCGAACAGAAAGGAAAGGGGGAGGGAACCGGATGCGCGGTTCGATGTGCGGGCCGCAGCTTTTGCGGAGTCCATTGCATGACCAAGCCATCCATTCTCGTCCCGGCAATCCATCTCACCAAGTCGCCGGTCAATGTTCGCAAGCGGACCGATCTGCGTGCTGACGCTGAACTCGAAGCCAGCATCGCCGGACATGGCCTCATCCAGAATCTCGTCGGCGTGCCGGTCTCCCGCAAAAAGGGCCATTATCGTATCACCGCCGGCGGCCGACGCCTCGACGCGATCCATCGCCTGATCGAGAAGGGCACGCTGCCTCCCGATCATGAGGTGCCCGTCCTTGTTCTCACCAACAGGAAGGACGGCCGGGAGATCAGCCTCGCTGAAAACTACGATCGGCTTCAAATGTCGCCAGCCGAAGATTGCCTGGCATTTCGCGATCTGATCGAGGTCGAGGGACGCAGCACGGCGGAGATCGCCAAGCGTTTCGGCATTGAGGAACGCTTCGTAATCGGGCGCTTGCGCCTCGCCAATCTGGCCCAGCCGATCTTCGAGGCGCTCGAGGCTGACGAAATCACTCTCGATGTGGCCAAGGCTTACGCGACGACCGCCGACACTGGTCGCCAGACGGCGGTTTGGGAAGCGCTGCGAAATAGCTATTCGCGCGATAATGTCAACGAGATCCGGCGGGCGCTCAATGGCTACAGCTATCGGGCGAACGATCCCAAGGCCCTGCTGGTCGGGCGGGATACCTATATCGCGGCTGGCGGCCGCGTCGAGGACGCGGATCTGTTCTCGACCGCTGCCGACGAGCGCTGGATCGACACCCATATCCTCGATGAACTGGCGGAGGCGAAACTCGCCGCGCAGGCCGAGGCGATCCGTGAGCGCGAAGGCCTGGGGGAAGTGCGCGTCGTCACCGGCGCGCGCATCCCCTATATGGAGACCTATGCGCTGCAGCCGCTGACCGGCGCTGCCGAGCCACTCACGCAGGAGCAGGAAGCGCGCAAGCAGGAGATTGAGGAGGAGCTCGCCGAGATCGAACTTTTTTCGGAAGATGAGGACTATGAGCCGGAAGAGGACGAGGAACAGCGCTATGCCGCGCTCCAGGCGGAACTGACGACGATCGTCGAACGCGACGCGGTGATCGATCCCGAACAGAAAGCGACCGCGCTCGGCTATGTGGTGCTCGGCGAAGACGGCACGCCGCAAATGCATCACCAACTCTATGTCGCGCCGGTGCCCGACGAGGAGAGCAGCGAGGCCGATAATGACGGCGACGACGGTGACGATGAGGCCGGCGACGAAACGCAGGATAGCATCGCCGCCGGCGACGCCCGCCCTGTGATAAGCCAGCGCCTTCGTGAAATGCTGGCGATGATGAAGACCGAGCTTTTGGCGGTCCACGTCGCCAGCGATCCCGCGTTCGCGTTGGATCTGGGCACCTTCATCATGGTCGACCGCGAATCCCGCCTGGCATCTTTCGATATCCCGAGCGATTTGCGAGCCTCCGCGCCGTCCCGTCTCCTCCCCGACTTCAAGCCGGCAACGGCCGCCGCCGGGGAATGGACGAAGCTCGACGAGGCGCTCGATCGGAGCTGGGTCAATCACCAGGCCGTTCCGGATCGCTATGACGCCTTCTGCGCGCTCCCCGATGAAGCGCGCGCGGCCTGGCTGGGATGGGCGATTGCGCGCACGCTTCACGCCGTTCCCGATGGCCGCGCTGGCACCGGCTTTCTCGATCATCTGGGGCGCAAGCTCGGGGTCGATGTCGCGGCCTGGTGGCGTCCGACCGCGCTCACCTACTTCGACAAGCTGACCAAGCCCGGCATCCTTGCCCTGTTCGAGGAGATTGGCGGACTGGAGTTGCGGGTGCGCTATTCCGGATCGAAAAAGCACGATCTTGCCGCGTCGGCTGAACGGCTGTTCGGTGGCGATGTCATCATCGAGCCCGAGATCCAGGAACGGGCGGTCGCCTGGCTGCCCGATCAGATGCGGTTCACCGCGCCCGAGATCTGCGGCGAGCCGACCTCCTCCGATAATAGCGGGAACGACCTGACGGACACGGTGAACGCAGAAGGCGACAACGACGGCGACGAAAGCTTTACGCAGGCCGCCTGAACGCGACCGGGGGCCGGGAATGCATTCCCGGCCCCGGCTTCGGCCTTGAATTGGACTATCCAATGGTCTAAAATAAGCCATTGCTCTAAATATTCCGGGATAACCTCCTATGCATATTTCCGTATCTGACGCGAAAGGCCAACTCACCGACCTCGTTCGACGCGCGGAAGCAGGGGACGAAATCATCCTGACCCGTCATGGTCACGCTGCAGTCCGTCTTGTGCCCATCAAAGTACCTACCGATCGGGCGAGCCGCCGCACATTGCTGGAAGAGGTGCGCATGGCCGCCACAGCCAAGGCGACGGCCGGCCCGGATGCAGCGCATAGCCAGGATTTCCTTTATGGCGATGAGGGCATGCCCGGATGATCGTGGTCGACACCTCGGCGATCATGGCGATACTTTTGAATGAACCGGAAGCTGACGCCTGTATCGCCGCGCTTGAAGGCGAAGAGGGGGCGATTATGATGTCATCGGGGACGTTGGCCGAGACGCTCATTGTCGCCGGACGGCGCAACGTGGGAGCAGAGGCGCGTCGCCTCATCGAGGGTCTTGGCATCGAGATCGCGCTGGTGACTGCCGCCTCCGCCAAACGCGTCGCAGACGCTTACGCCCGGTGGGGCAAGGGGGTTCATCCTGCAGGCCTCAATTTTGGGGACTGCTTCGCCTATGAAATCGCGAAGGAGCGAAATTGCCCGCTGCTTTTCGTCGGAGACGACTTTGGCCGGACAGATGTCGATCGCCAGTTGCCTTGCGGGGGTTGATGCATATCGTTTGCCGTTTGGAAGGGCGCAAAGAAACGTCGAACTGACGGCCAAGGCGATCACCCTGCGCTGTCTGCGATCGTTTAATTCAGACCGCAGCATTTCTTGTATTTGCGGCCCGACCCGCAGGGACATGGATCGTTGCGTCCAATCTTTTGACGCGGGATGGTGGCCGGCCGGTTGGGATCATTCTCAAGCCGCCACTGGTGCAGCATCTCGACCCAGATCGGGATCAGGTCAGGTGCTTCCCGATCCCATCGGTCTTCCGCGGTGAGAGTGAGCTTCTTCGTGCCATCGGCGAACGAGCGAAGTTCGGCTATGCCCTCGAGCGCGGCGCGGCAACCGGGATCATCGTCATCGAGGATACGCTGCCATCCGGAAGGCGCAAGATCCATCGCCTGTCCGAAGCCTTCGATCCACATCTCCCACAATGTCTCGTCCGTCCGTGTGTCGATTTCGAGCACCGGCTCGAAGCTGCCCGGCTGGCCGAGGCAGGCCAGGATGACATGATAGTGGTGCATGACGAGGTCAGTGAAATGCTGGAGACCGCCCATGTCGGTGAAATCCAGCATGCCCGTGCCGTCGTCACCAGTCCAGATCATCTTCAGCCATTGGCTGGGTGCAAGCAGATCGGGGCTGACAAGGATCCCGGTGAGGAAGCCGTCCAGTTGCGAAAGCAGCATGCAATCCTCGCCCTGGTCAAGCAGCAACCGGTCGAGTTCGTCGAGATAGTCGAGTGGAATGGCCATGCTCTTTCATAGCCTCGAGCTGACCCCACGTCATCGGGTCTGATGTATCGTCCCCCAAATCCAGGGACCGGAATGAAGGAGAGCGGGAAGGAGGCAGCAGGATTGTCCCGTTCTCCAACGAGAAGGTGCCCATGAACTTGCCCCAACGCGCCTGACACAAGACCGGTTTGCACTTGGTCAGCATCGCTCCGATATCGCTCTGCGTTCATGGATCGCAGAGCAGGCGAAGCGCGGGTCATTGGTTTCCGCGCTTCGCCCGAACGCTTTACTCTGCGGACGCTTTCGTTGTCGTTCCAGCCCCCTTATGTTTCAACTTCAACGTGCGCCGTTGGGGGGGCTTCGGTTCCGTAGACGCAGGGGCTTTGGGTTTCGTGGTTTTCCCAGCGGCTTTTGCTTTGCCAGTCGGCTTTACAGCGTCCGCCGTCGTCGGCGCGGGCGTCACTTCCTGCGAGGCGGCCGATGTCTTCGTGCTGGCGCGGGGCGCTTTCCTGGTCATCGATTTCGTCCTGGCTGGTTTTGCCGACGCCGCTTCGGGCAGCGCTGGCTCAGGCTTCGCCTCGACTGGAACGATATCCGGCTGAACGTCAGGCTTGGCAGCCGCGACCTTGAGTCGTCCGCGCTTCGGCTTTTCGTCCGTTACGGGCGCTGGTGTTGCCGCCGAATCGACGGCCGCAATCTCCCCTGTCCGTCCCTTGGCGCCGAGCTGTCGCCCGAGCCCGAGTTTCTGAGCGACGGCGCGACGTTGTTCCGAATAGGCCGGTGCGACCATGGGATATGTTTTCGGGAGAGTATAGCGCACACGATATTCGGCAGGTGTCAGGCCATGGGCTGCCAGATGTCGTTTGAGCGTCTTGTAAGCCTTACCGTCGATCATACTGATGATGTGTTCGCGCGAGCCAAGGCTCTTGCGGACCGAAACGGCCGGAACATGCTCGGGCGTTACCGGCACTTCCTCTTCGGCCTTGCGCTCCAGTGCGCTGCGCGTGGCTTCGATGATTCCGGCGATATCACCCGCTGGCACCTGATTGTTCGCGAAATAGGCGCTCAGTAACTGCACCGTCATCGCGGTGAAATCGGGCTGCTCGGTATCGGACATCAATAACTCCCGGTGAGGCAAGGCCTGGAAGAGGCTGGTGATTGCCTGAAAAGAACTGGCCAAACAGCTAAGCGAGAAAGGGCTTCTCTGGCAAGCGGGCAATGAACAGCATCCATATGGTCCCAAGAAGGGGAGAGGGGGGAGGAGATGGAGACCGGTTTAAGGTCTTATTTTCTGAAAGGCATGACATGGCTGACCGCGTATCAGCGCACATCCTGATCGGCGGGACTTTACCGCGCGGTAAATATCCCGCGCTTGTCCAGGCGATCAGCAATGACAATCCCGCTATCGATTGGGACGGGACGCCCTTCGATCCCACGAATATTCCCGCAAATGCCCCTCTTGCCCTGATGGACCATGAGGTTGCCTGGGGACGCTTCGAAGCGATCGAAGCCTGCTGCCACCGCCTTGGACTCCATTATGTCCGATGGTCGAACGGATATATCGGCAGCTTCCCGTCCATCCGTGTCGTCTATCCAGGCCATGGTGAACCCGAAACCTTCCTGACGAGCGAAGACGACGACCAGGTCTTTTCGATCGAGCACATCCGTGAACTGGGAAGTGTCGAGGCGATCGAAGCCGAATATCGGCGCGCCAAGCTGAACCCCCCGCCTCTGGGCCTCGTCGATGACGATCTGATCGATGAGGAGACGATCCATGGCTGACCATTATGTCCAGGGCTCCTTCGCCTTCACCTGCACGGCGCAGGAAAGTGCGCTGATCGAGGAGGCGTGGCAGCATGCAGCCGATCTGCTGGGCGACTTTGCGCCGGGCGAACCGAGCGCTGAATTCCTCGCTGCTTTCATGCCGACGGATCTTGCCAATCCGTTCAACGGTTTGCTCGAGATTTTCGATGATCCCGCTTTCCCCGATTTCGGTGCTGAAATCGAGATCGCGGGCGGTGCGGAGTGTACCGTGTCCATCCATGGAACGTCAGATTTCCAACCCGGTCCGATCGCCGAACTCATTCGGTATTGTTGCCAGGAGAGCTTGAAGACTGCGCCAATAGGGTTCGACTGGAGCTATAGCTGCACACGTCCGCGTCGCGACAGCTTCGGGGGAGGGTGGTGCGCGATATTCGCCGATCATGTCGAGTTTGCGACCACGCAGGAAGAACTGGCGCGACGACTGGGCAGATCGGCAGCAACGCCACCGGGAGAACCGCCCGATCCATGGATTGACGATCCTGCATATCCATCAGCCGACTGGAAGACCGAGGTGGGCAATGGCGATACGCGTCTTGGCTATCTCGACTGGGTTCTCGCCAGGACTGAAGCAGACCACAGCGCGTGTTCCCCAACTGGAACGCCGTCGGCCTGACGAACCACATGTCTCCAAATCTTGGAGAACCACAAGGATGATATGATGACCGACGCCAACGCGGCGGGCGCGTCCGCGCGCCTGTATAGCCAAACCGAATATGACGAACGCGGCAATTTCCATTATGAAGGCGATCTCTACCGCGCCGGCGAAGCGTTGCCATCGCTCGCCTCTCGGATCGAACGCCATCTGGCCCAGCATTTTACCGGAAACACCTTCGCGATCCGCACCGAGAAATTTGCCGGCGGGCGCAAGGTCATCGCGGAGATACTCGATACCCCGGACGACCTGACCGGCCGTGACGCGCAGAACGCCTTCATCGTCGAGGTGCGCGATCAAATGGAGCGGTTCGGTTTCACGCGGACCAATCCGTTGCAGGATTTCTGGTCATGCAGTTTCTACAGCGAAGCGCGCATCGGCCAGGCCTATTGGGCGGCATTGGCAAAACGTCAGGGTATCCGCAATCCCGTCGATACGGTCCTATCATTAGCGACGTTCAAGAAGCGCGTAAAAGCAGGTGATCGGCTGAAGCTTCTCGACGCACCGTCTGGTCATCGACTGCTTGGAACGACCCGCGACATCACCAAAGTGCGCTCGGGCGACCTGATCCTCGAAGGTCGTTCCTACCTTTCCTTTCCCAGGGCCTCCGCCTTCGCCTGCGACGGCCGTCTGATCCGGATCGCCATCGGCTCGCAATATGGTCCTGACGATCATCTGCTCTACGAGTGGCTAAGGGCTTCCTGAGCGCCATTTCCTATCCGCCGAAACGCCGGTCGGACGCAAACAGGGCTTGAGAAGAAAGCCCGTCGCTGTTCGGCCCTTCGGTGCCGTTCCATCTCATCGTCAATTGCGGAGGCATTCGTGCATAAGCCGCATCTTAAAGCCATGGTGGCGCTCTTGCGCCGTAGCGAGCCGCGCCATGACCTCTATACCGTCTTTGGTGACTGCATGGAGGCGATCGCGATCGCTATGGCGAACAGCATCGACCTGCGCGCCCGCGAAACGCGCGAGGCTCGTTATCTGGATATTGTCGGGCGCTACCCGCGCGGGATCGTCGAATTGTTCCCGCAACTTCTCGCCGAACTGGTGCAGGCTCTCGAAGCCGGGCCTGGCGACGTGCTGGGCACCCTGTTCCACGAGCTTGACCTTCACAGCAAGGCGCGCGGGCAATATTTCACACCCTATGCGCTCAGCCGCTGCATGGCGAAGGCCACTCTGGGGAATCGCGAAAAGGTGGAAGCGACAATCGCGCAGCATGGCTTCGTGACCGCCATGGAGCCCGCATGCGGCGCGGGATCGATGGTGATCGCGCTTGCCGAGGCTATGCGCGATAATGGGCATAACTATCAGCGTCACCTTCATGTGACAGCGATCGATATCGATCCGCGTGCGATCCACATGGCCTATGTTCAACTCTCACTGCTTCATATCCCGGCACATCTTATGGTCGGAAACTCCCTATCGGGTGAAACATGTGACCATTGGTTTACACCGGCACATATATTGGGGGGATGGACCGCTCGGCTCGCCCTTCGTCAACGTTGCGAACCTCTGGCTGAGACCGCCCAACGCGCGACCATCGCGACCGGCCCGACTTCACCATCGCAAGGCGCCGTTCCGCCATCGCACGAACCAGGGGGATCGCAGCGATCCATGCCGCGACAGTTGAGCCTCTTCTGACATTCTCACGCCTCACATCATAGGAGATTGGCATGTCCCGACATGTCCATATCGACGCCCTGGGCCGGACGACGTCCGGCACAGCAATCATAACTCTGGCCATCTGCGGACCGCGCGGCGGATTACGCGCCGTCGAGGATATTTCGATCGATGAAGCCGAGAAAATGGTGACGCAACTTCAGGCTGCGGTAGCTCACGTTCGAGCCGGGGCCGACGTCGCTCCAGTCGATCGCTTCATGCAGGACGTCATCGACCGGCTCGCCGATCCAGGTCTCGCGCTCGATCCTTCTTTCCGTTCATGGTGCGCCGGCAATCATGGCCTGCTCAGTCCACGGCAGGCGGCTGAACGCTGGTGCTGCTGGCGCGTTGCCTGACCGATCCTGGCGGTCGCGATCATGGTTGGTTTGTCAGCCTATGTGAGGGATCAATAAAGGATGACGCCCGTCCCCGGGATGATCTGATCCAGAAAATCGAAATCGCGCCGGTTGCCGGTCAGCAGGTCACAGCCGGTCGCCGCAGCCTGCAGAAACAGCAGCGCATCGTTGAGCAGGGCGATCGAATGGGGTTGGCCGCAAAGCCGTGTGACCATGCCTGCCAGCATACCGGCCTCTGCGAACATGCGGGAGGAGGGCGCGCTGAGGCGATGCTCCGGGATATCGTCGATGGTCCGTCCCAGCGTCTTGAGGACCGACGCCGTGCGCTTGTCGGCCGGATCGAGCGCGCCCATCAAATGGGTCATTTCGGCAAGCGCCACGCAGGAATGATTGACGATCCGGTTTTCCAGCAAACAGTCTACTTCAACCGGTGTCTTGCCCTGGAGCACGTCAATATAGACACACGTGTCGAGCAGAAGCTCGCGGCCTATGACAGCTGACTTGTGAACCAGCGGCAATGCCTCTTCGGGTCGTCGCGACAGCCTGGCACCAGATCGCTGCGGCCTGATCCTGCGCAGTGAGGCCTTGCGATCAAATCCCAAGCGCAATATCCGCAGGGATTGTGCCCTTTCGGCTCACAAGCCTGGCTCCAAAATCATCTTCGAGCGCCACTTTTGCGAGCGCATATTCGACAAGATCGGTGGTCGAGGCGATGCCGCTGCGCATCTTGGCGCGATCGATGAGTTCGCGTGGCACGCGGGCGCCGACCGCGCTGTTCGTGCCCGACAGCAAACCCGCCGCCTTGGCAGCGGCCACGACCGCTTCATGTCGCTGAGACAGATGATCCTCGTGCTTCGTCGCCATCACGGCCTCCTTTCGTTGAACATATACGCCAATTTGTAAAACATACAAGCCGCCGTCGTACCGGCTGCCGCCGGTCGAGGTCTTGTGAAACCGATATCGCGGTGCGCGAAAGGGAAGGGAGGGGCGGGGATGTGACAGGAGCGGTGAAGCACCTGTCGCTCTGCATCTCAAGGAGACGATTTCCATGGCGACCCTTGCCCCCATGAACGAAAGCCCCCGCGTTACGGCACCCTATCGGATCGATGTCTCGCGCGGACGCATGAGCAGCCGCGTATCGTCCGAGTGGTTCTCCCGTCCCGACGACGAGAAATATCTCTCGCTGACCAGTCTCTATGATGCCGTGCGCGGCCGCGCGGACCGTGCGACCACGCGTATCGTTGAAAGCCGGTCGATCCGGGTCGAGGCGAAAAGCGACAATCCAGAGCGGCTGATGCTGGTGGCGCCTGGCGATGATCGACCGCTTGCCCCCACCAACTGGTCTTTCGGCCAGGTAGCAAGTCTCGTCGGTGCCCCGGCCTCTTATCTGCGCCAGCTTCCTGCCGCGCTTGCCGGCATCAACCTGCAGCATGGGTTGATCAACCACCGTGGCGAACAGGTTAAACTGCTCCAGACCGAGAATGGTCGCACCGAATTGCGGGCGGCGACCGGGTCGGAATATGGCAGGATCTTCGACTGGGAACTGGTCCAGGCGGTGATGGCCTTTGCCGGCGATGGCGTCGGCGACACGCGCTGGAAGGTGCCCGGAACCATCGACTGGGGCAGCATGACCTATAACCCTCATGTCGATATCACCAGGGAGACGACCACGCTCTACGCATCGGACCGGGACATTTTCCTGTTCCTCGTGGACGACACGCACCCTATCGAGGCTGGCAAGCTCCCAAATGGCGATCCCGACCTTTATTTTCGAGGGTTCTACGCCTGGAACAGTGAAGTCGGCTCCAAAACGCTCGGGATCGCGACTTTCTATCTGCGCGGCGTATGCGCCAACCGCTGTCTGTGGGGTGTCGAGAATTTCGAGGAGGTCAACATCCGCCACTCGAAATTCGCCGGCGCCCGTTTCGCGCATCAGGCCGCGCCCGCGCTCGAGCATTTCGCGAACTCTTCGCCGTCGCATTTCATCTCCGGCATCAAGGCCGCTCGCGAGCGGATCGTCGCGCGCAAGGAGGAAGAGCGCGAACCCTTCCTGCGCAAACGCGGCTTTTCCAAGGCCGAGACGGCAAAGATCATCCAGACCGTGCTGGCCGAGGAAGGCCGTCCACCGGAATCCATCTATGATTTCGTCCAGGGCATAACAGCGCTGGCGCGCGCGAAGCCGCATCAGGACAGCCGCCTCGACCTGGAGAATAAGGCCAGAAAGCTGCTCGAACAGGCGCTTTGAGGAGGCCCGGTGCCGCCGCTCTCATGCCTTCTCCACCCTCCTCCTCGCCATCCCGGTCAAGCGCCGGGGTGGCCATTGTCATGAAAGGATGCCGCCATGCGCGCCCAATCGTCCCTTCCCCTGCCGCAATTTATCGTCGACATCGCCTTCTTCAGCGGCGGCGAACACTATGCCACCGAGACTTACACTGTTCCCGCATCCACCTGGTTTGCTGCGGAGCAACAGGCGCTGCAGATGTCGGTAAACAGCGTCTATGACGATGCGCGTATTCCTGACCTCAGCCGAACCGCCACCGTCCGCACGGCCTGATCATGCTCTGCGATCAATCTCGATGACAGAACTTGCGAACCGGAATCCTGGAACGGGTGTGCCGATCCAGCCGCTGTCCGAACCGTGGGCGCCGTGCCACCTCCCCCTGGAGCCATCTCCATGACCCGCTACACATTATCCCGTCTCGAAACCGCTGCTTGTCTTTGGGAAGCGGTCCTCGAACTGCGCGATCGTGCTGCGACCACTCCCGATGCAAGCAGTCTGGCGCTTGCCTTGCGCACATGCTTCGATACGCTCGGCACGGCGGCGCTGCGTCTGATCGTGGTAGGCTGGGTCGATGCGGTCGAGGCTGCATGGCGCACCGTCGACGGCGAATATCCGTTGTCGTTTGATTGGGATTTCGTGCCCCGTTGGATTGCCGACACGATCGACTGGTCAGATCCGCGCCGTCCGGTCATTCGCGCAACTGCGCCCGTTCGGTACGCCGGATCGAAGTCGTTTCCATCGACCGGATATGACGCACCTCCCCAACCCGCGATTGGGACCAGCCATGAGGACCATCTGGCGATAGAGGTCCACACTGCCGTGATTGAACATCGGCATGGAATGAATATCCACGTTGCAGTCGATGCGATGGCTCTCGACGTGGAAATCGCTGCTTATTGCCGTGAATATTGGAGCGAGATTGACGACGCGCGCGACCCGAACGCTCTGTCCGACACCGAAGCTATATCAAGCTATTTCGAATGTCATCCGTCGGAAAGCTGCACGAAGGATCGCATGCGTATTGCGCCCGTCGCACACCCGTCTCCCCTTGCTGCCGGATCGATCGAGCAAGGCCGCTATTGTGTACTATCGACCGCCCATCTGACGGTTCATACCGCCTCATGCCTCGATAAATGGGCGTCCTGGCCGCCCAGTGATCGACCGATCGACATCGCGGCTTCCGTCTATGGCTGGCTCGTACCGACGCGCGCCACTGATGATGGCCGCCGTGCGCAATTGCCGCAGGATCTGCTGCGGCTCATCGCCTTCGGCCGCGCGCACGGCTTCCAGTTCCTGCTCTTCGACTGTGACGGCAGTGACGTCGACGGACTGCCGCTCCACCATTGGTAGGGAGGTTTCCAATCTGGCCGCCCCGGCATTCTCCGCGATTATCCGAATTTCCCCCCGACCTGATTCCAGAAGCCGATCTTGCGTCCATGCACCCTGCGAAGATCGGCCAGCCAGTCATCATGCGGTACGACATCGACATCGCCTGCGATACGGTCGGCCAAATCCGTCGCGGCTGCAAAGTCCCGCGCGGCATAGGGGTAGTATTTCGAACTCGCCCGGTCGAGCACGCCAGTCACCAGTCGGCGATAGAGCAAGGTGGCCCCACCCGGATCGGCCTGAGCCAATGCCTCGGCGGCAGGACGCAGAACATCGTAGGCCCGGACTTCCAGCTCGTCGAACCGCTCCCTGGTCAGCTTCCCAGCGCGTTTGAGATCAGGCCAGGCGATGAGGAACGCCAGTGCCGATGTCGCTCGATCATAGGTCATGGCCCGATCGAGAGCCTGCCTTTCCGCAGTGACATCCTCGAAATCAGGCAAAGCCCTGAGCCAGTCGCGCAACGCATGAGCGTCGAGCCAGCGGTCGAAGATCGCCTTGCGCTGCGCCTGCACATCGTCCCTGTGGCCCAGCGCTTCAAAGGCGCGTAATTTGAGATCGGCGAGTTCGCGCTCGTTATGGCTGCGCTCAACCGGTGCGTCGATCCAGTCGAGGGCTTCTGCCGCACGATCTTGCGCGATCAGGCGGGCGGCAACCTGCGCATTGACCAGGGGATTGCGGCGATCGGGATCGGCCGTTGCAATATAGGCGTCCACATCGCCGTCGAGGTCGGCAAGTTTGGGCAACATCCAGCCGACCTTATAATCGAACTGCCGTCGCTCCGGGCCGGTCAGCCCCGCCTGCCGTTCCAGCAGCATCCGTCGCAAGGCTGCGCGGCCTGTCTGTCCCAGAGCCGGGGAGGCTGCGTCCGGCAGGTCGTCGAACACGCCATAGCCATCCCTTTCGATCAGCGTTAAAATATCCCCGGCGAGCTGCTCGACATCGGGTACATCGGCTCGGGCCCACAGCCCGCCCAGATCTTCGCCGCCTTGCCGGAACACCGTGCCCAGCGAACCGCTGCTGTCGTCTGACCTTTCGAACACCGGTTCGGCAAGGCTCAGCAGCAGCTTCATGCAATCGACCGCCTGGCTCCGCGAGGTTTCGGCCAGTGGTCCCAATATGGTTTCCCGCAACTGGTCGAGTTCGCGCGCGAGCGGACCTACCTTGTCCCATTCGACGAACCCGCGCGAACGCCGAATGGTCTTCAGCCGCTTGTCGATTTCGTGGGCCAGGGCCCCGCTATCGTCCTTCGCCGCCAGCTCCATGCGGACCGCGCGGGCGAATATGGCGTCACGCTCCGCCTGGGCCAGGACAAGCCGGGCAAGGCGCGCTGGTCCCAGCGCTTCGATCGCCTCGAGCGTCATCCTGCCGGTGCCGCGTCTACCATTGCCAGAGGTCGCCATCAGATGTCTTCACCTCCCGACCGTCCTGTCCCCTTGATCAGCGCAAGCAGCATGGCGTGCAGCGCCTCTTCCGCGCGCTCGCGCCGCGCCGGGTCGGCGGCGGAAATGTCCCGGCGCATCCAGTCCGGCAGGCGGCGCAGAAAGTCGGTGAGTTGCGAATCCAGATCCTGAGGCATTCCTTGTCCTTCGCAGTCCGAGACCGCTGCCGCAATATCGGATGCACAGTGGCATCCGCAGGCGCCATGGCCCTCGAAGACAAACGGAGGGAAGGAAGAGGGGAGGGATGATGGGTTCCAGTCCGGAACCAGGGAGACCGCCATGCCCCTTCCAACAACGATCCATAGCGCAGTCAGCCCGGACGCGATCCGCCGCGCGTCCCGCCTTTTTTCAGGCGACAGCCGGGACTGCCTTCATGAGATGTTCCAGAATGCCAGACGCGCCGGCGCCACCTGCATCGCGGTCAATCTGACCGAACAGGACGGCCGATCCCTTCTGCACATCCGCGATGATGGCTGCGGCATCGACGATCCAGCCGCCGTGCTGATGTTGGGACATTAGGGCTGGGGCGATGACATCGCGCGTAGCGAAGACCCGGCCGGCATGGGCATGTTCAGCCTTGCCGGCCGCACGGTCGAAATCCAGTCCTTCTCCCCCTCTGCCGGCACGGCCTGGAAAGTCGAGATCCCCGCGCATGCATGGGACAGCGGCGTGCCGCTTGCCATCGCCCCGGCCATGATCGATCATGGCACGCTGATCTCGATCGAAATGCCGGACGAGTGGATACATGGCCTGCACGCCGCCGTCGCCGATACCGCCCGCCATTTTCCCATACCGATTACATTGAACGGAGCGCTGCTGCTCCGGGAAGACTTTCTCAAGGACGCCATGTTCGTCGAGCAAGCCTGTGGCTGCCGTATCGGTGTCTATGACCAGGATCCCGACTGGCAGGATGGCCGCCGCATCAATTTTCACGGGCACCGTGTCAAATGCGCCTTGCCGACGGTTCGGGAAGAAAAAGACAATGGCAGTCTCTGGACGGTCCGGATCGATATTATGGATGCGCCGGAAATTCATATGGTTCTGCCGGCGCGCAAGGAGGTCATCGACAACGCGGCATTGAAGGCGCTTCGCGACGCTGCCGAGCAGATCCTGTACAAGGCCATCGAGACCCAACCGGACCATCGGCTGCCCTTTACCGCCTGGCAGCGGGCGTGCGAGCTGGGCGTTACGCTGCCGCAAGCGCGCTCAGGGCTGGCGATCTGGCGTCCGCAGACCGCCGACGACTGCCATGGGCGCAGCAGCCGCATGATCGCTCCTGAAGGCGCAATGCTGATCGTGCCCTCACTGGAGCCTGATATTGCGCAGGCGCTTGCGCTGGCTCGGGGCAAACCGCCCATTGAGGATGTGCAACTCGTCGAGGCGGAAGATGCGCTGCAAGGCTACGCCTGGTATGACACGCTCCCGGTGATCAGGGATATTTCCCTGCGCATCGACCGGGAAGGTTCCGTCCATCGCTATGACGACGACATGTGTCTCCCCGCCGATTTCGCTTGTGGCCTGGTCGACCGGATCGTCATCGAGCTGACGGTTTGTGAAACCGGTCGCACGGACGCGCCACACAGCTTCCATTCCATCGAAATCCCGGCGCTCGTCTGCCGCAATGGCGGTTGGGATATTGAGGAGGCCATAATCCTGGCCACGCGCGATGATGGTATCACCCCGGACAGACTGAGCCGCATGATCTATGCGACGATCTTCTGTGGGGCTGATGATGGCGACTGCGACAGCTGGGACACCCAGTCGCGATCCTTCGAACGCGAGGCGCGGCAGCACGCTACGCATATCCTCCTTGGGGAGGACGCTGCCACCCTCGAAGCCATCAACATGAGCGCATGGGATAATCTGAGCTGGCTGATCCCGCTCGATCGCAAGATCGTCATTCACGCCGAGCGCGGTGCCATCACGGTCGATTTCTTGCCGAATTGAAAGGGTGCCCGAGTTTGCTCGCCGCGCCTGTCACCCCTGTCCCAACCCAATCAAGGAGACCGGCCATGCGCCGCTTCCCCGTCTGCGCCTGTTCGACAGCGCATCTTCCCCGCGCCGAGAATGACGCCATCGACCGGCTGATCCAGCACGCGCCGCGAAGGAGCGGCCGGATCATCGTCGATCATCCGATCTTGTCGATCGAGGCCCACCAATATGGCTTCTGGGTCCATCTTGGCTTCATCGATGACTGGCCCGATCGCCCCGATGGGCTTTCGCCTGAATTCTGGGCTTTGCTGTCGGATGCCCGCAAGGCTGGAGCGAATTGGCTGAGCTTCGACCGTGATGAACCGCCTTCCGATCGGTTCCCGGTCTTCGCGGCCGGGCAGGGGGAGGCAACGGGCGACGCGGGGAAATCGGTCAATGCCGCAAACCCCGCTGCCAGGATCACGATCCGCTGTTCTGCATGTGGCAGCGCCGAGGTGATGCGCGATGCCTGGGCGCGCTGGGACGATGATGCCCAGGACTGGGCGCTAGGCGCTGTGTTCGACGCAGCTTTTTGCGAGGCCTGTGAAAAGGACGCCACGCTCTCCGAACAGTCGATCGAGGGATCGCAGCACAAGCATCCCTGATCGCCAGGCCGCCAGCCACTTATCGCGTCAAGCCCATTCCCTCGACCAGCATCTCCGGCCGCTCTCAGCGCCGCCGGGCAAAGGAGCATATCCCATGACGATCGCCAATCATGATTTCATCCGCGACACGAAAGTCCCGCTCGGCCGCTCATCGACCAGTCCGCTCGAACTGGATCTGGGTAAACTGATGGCGGGACGCTGCCTGATCCAGGGATCTTCGGGCGCGGGCAAAAGCCAGACGCTGCGCCGGATCATCGAAGAAGCCTTCGACTATCTCACCACCATCATTGTCGACCCGGAAGGCGAGTTCGCCAACCTTGCTACGCATATCGGCGCAACGACGGTCATCGCACGCGAATATGCCAATGATGGTCTCACAGCGCTCGCGCTGCGAACGCGGCAGCATCGTATCGCCCTCCATCTCGACCTTACCGATCTGGAGCCCGATCATCGCATCGAGAAAGCTGCGGCCTTCTTTGCGGGCCTGCTTTCGACACCGCGCGAACATTGGGCCCACACGGTGCTGGTATGTATCGACGAGGCGCATCTGCTCGCGCCGCATATGGCAGCCTCGGCCCGCGACGCGGAAACCCGCCGCCTCGGGGTCGCCACCTTGACGGATATGTGCGCGCGGGGTCGCAAGCGCGGGATCGGTACGATCATCGCGACCCAGCGCCTCGCCAAGCTTGCAAGTTCGGTGGTTTCCGAACTGCACAATCATCTGATCGGCCTCAATGTTTTTGATCGCGACGTGGCACGTGCTGCCGACCTTCTGGGGTTCGGCAGTGAACAGGCCGCGTTGCTGCGCCAGCTTCCGCCCGGCGAGTTCTTCGCCTTCGGACCCGCGCTCGCGGCGATCCCGGTGCTGGCGAAGATCGATCAGACAATCACCCCCCATATCGGGCGCACGCCCGATCTCGTCGCTGCCGCCGATCTTGATGCCGATGAAAGCCGGACCCTGCTCGATCTTGAGGCCCTGCGAGAGGTCATGCCGACAAGGGGCGATCGGGTGACCATGCGAGGCCAACGCGCGCTCGACGCCTTCCTCCTCGACCCGGCTGCCCCCGCCGCTGCACGGATTGTCGGCGCGCTGGGCAGCATAGCGCCCAACGCCACCACGGCGGACGATCTGGTGCGGCACCTTGCCCTGCCTGCGAACGATATCGATGCCGGGCTCGACCTGCTCGCCGCGATCGGTGCGTCCGACACCATGCCGCGCGGTGATACTCGGATCGCGCGGCTGTCTGCCCGGTTGCGCCTGCGTGTCGTCGATACGCCCGTTATCGGTCTGGTCTGAAGGAAGAACGTCATGACCCAGACAAGCTTCGATCTTGACGCTGATATCGTCGAACTTACGCGGTTCATTCCTGAACGGGGCATTGGCACAAGGACGCCACTTGCCGAGCTGGCTTTCCGTGCCGACGCATGGCTCCCCGATGAAACGCTGCGTTTGCGCGCCTCCTTCGCCGATGACTGCACGCTAGAGGAGATTGCCACAATGCTGGGCCGATCGCGTGCCAGCATCGCCACGCGTATCTATGATCTTGGCCTGCGCCGAAACTCGCGGCGATCCTGGATCGCGTGGGAAGATGAGGAACTGGCGCGCTGCTATACGCATGAACCAACCGCGACACTAGCCGCCCGCCTCGGCCGCGGTGTGAGCGCCCTTTATGCCCGTGCCCAACTGCTCGGACTCTCCGAACCTGGATCGCCGCCCTATAGCGGTTGGGAAGATGCACAGCTTCGCGCCGGCTACGAGAAAGCTGTGCCCGTTGCCCAGATTGCTAGTCTGATCGGCCGACCTTTTGCCGGAGTCATTTCCCGCGCTTCGGCGCTGGGTCTGCGCCATGCCTGCCAGCCGGACGACTGGAGCGACGCGGAAATGGCTCGCGCACTCGCACTCGCGGCCACAGGCGTGCCCTATGTCGTCATTGCCAGGGCGCTCGCTTCTGAGGGATTTCCGGCCCGGAACAGTCGCAGCCTGGGACAGCGTCTTCGCAAACTGGGTTACGGAAGGGGTTGGGGTCGCCCCTGGATCACCGAAGAAGATGAACTGCTGCGCCACGCTTATGCGACTGGTACGAGCCTGACGCCCCTGCGGGAGCGGCTTGGCCGCAGCCCGCATTCCATCCGCTGGCGTGCAGAGGCGCTTGGCTTGCGCGGCACGCATGTCCGCCGCGACGGGTTTCGGCAGGGACCTGTCTGGACGGCCGGGGAAGAAGCCCGGTTGCGAGCGGATTATGGCAAGGTCCCGACACGGGACATTGCCCGGGACCTTGGTCGCGGCGTGCGCGCTGTCCTCTATCATGCCAATCGCCTGGGGCTGGTGCATGGCTTCATGCGCGCGTTCAGTGCAGACGAGGATTGCGCCATCCGCAACGCCTGGATCCATGGCGTCTCGATGGTCGATGTCGCCCAGGCGCTTGGCCGCGATCCCGCCGTTATCGGTAAGCATGCCGCGCGTATCGGCTGCCGGTTCAATGATCCGGCCAGGCCCGTCCGAGGCCCCAGGACCCGGCGGGCAAATCGCACACCCGTCACGCTCGAAAGCCTGCTTGCACTTAACGCCGCTGCCGACCGGCCACTCGCTGCCTGAACCTACCCTAGCATGGAGGTCATGATGCCCTCGTCCGATCTGCCCGCCCGGTTGTCGCCTTGCCGGCGCCGCTTATGCTCATTCGATCACGCCTATAAAATCGCCCTCAATCTTCGGCGGGACACGGGCATCCCGCATTATGTCATTCGCGGGATCGTGCCCCTTCAGGCCTATCGGGTAACGACAAGGCCGCCGGCCTGGCCGGACCGCTGGCTGGCGATAGCGGCATGATCTCACCTTGCGCACCGCTACCGCTATTCGCTCGACCGTAGCCCCACCGCGGCTACCGCCGCGCCTCCAGCCTCGCGCCCCATCCACCTGCGCTGCCCCCGGCGGGGCTGTATTGGCGACCCCTCCTGCCGGGGGGTGGGGCGTAAAATTGTGGGCTGGTATGGCGTTGCGCCGGAGGGATGGGGAGCGATGTTCTCCGGGCGCGCGGCGCGCGGGGCAAGGTCGGGACAGAGAGGAGAGAAGGGACGGGGAGGGTGTCGCCGGAAAATGGATTTCGAGCGACATTCGAAAGGTCAAGACGATGAACATCGGTGAAATCTTCAATCAGAACGGCCGCCTGACGGGCTCGATCGCCACTCGCACGATCGATCTCCCGCGCATCGGGCTGCGCAAGGTCATGAGCGAGAATGAGAAGGCTCCGGTCTACGAGATCCTTGCGCTCAACGTCGCGCGTCGCTGGGTTCAGGTCGGCGCATTGTGGGAGGCTGCGTCCAAGCGCACCGGCGAGGTTTTCCTTGCCGGCAATATCGACGATCCCAGCCTCCCTGAACCGCTGCCGATCGCGCTCTTCCCGGCCGATCATGGGGGCTACATGGTCGCATGGCGGCGCGACACCATGCGCTCCGACTTCGGGGGCAGCATGGGGACCAGCCGCACCAATTATGACGATCGCGGTTCGCGCGACGAAGGCGGCTTCGGCGACAGCACCGCAGGGGCTGACGGCGAGCTGGCCGGTGCAGGCGCGCCGTTTGGCGAGGAGGACCCGTTCTGATCACCCGTTGATCGGAACCAGTTCGGGGCCGGGGAGGCGTCAGGCCTCCCCGGCCCTTTTCCTTTCTTCGCATGAGGAGACAGTCCATGCCGCTTCCTTCTTTTCATGACATCGCGTCGCTGTCCGATCTCTCCGCGCTCTGCGCCGCGATCATGGCCAGTCCCGCTATCCGGGATCTGCTGACACCCCAAAACACGCTTGTGGTCCGCTCGCCGGAAATACCTGGCGGCGTTACATGCGGCGAGATCATCGCTGCTATCTATGACCTGCTCGAAGGTACGCCCTTTGCGCCCCATGCGGCGCAAATCGTCGATGCTGTCCTGACGCGCTCAACCGCTTTCGCCAGCGTACGGGCGAACATGCACTGATCGACATAATGGGGCGGGACGCTTTTGCGCGTTCGCGCCTCTTTTCCTTTTCAATGATGAGGAGAAGTCCCATGACCCACGACCATTCGCACAGTATCAACCACTTTGCAGACCTGCCGGCGCTGTTTGCACAGATGACGGCGACACCGGAATTCAAGCGCGCCTTTGGCGACCCCATCCCGCTTTCGATCATCGCGCCGGGCGACGAGCCGGGCGAGCATGATATGCCCGAACCGCTCCACGCGCAGGCCGATTGCGCGGGTGTGATCGCCACCATCTTCGATCTTTTGACCGATACCCGCCTGGACGCGCTCGCGTCCGAGATCGCCTGGGGCATGGTCAACAGCTTCCACTTCGTCGCTGGCAAGCTTGAACGACAGGAAGACATGCTGGCCCATGAGCTGCGCGATATGATCCGGCGGATCGAGCCTTCCGAGGTCTTCAACAGCGAACTGGAGGAGAAACAGCTCCTGTGCCAGTCGCTGACCGAACAGCGCGAGGCGGTCGAGTGTATGCGCGATTATGCCGCCGAAACTTTCCGCGTGCTGTCTGGTCGCCCCTGGTCGCCGGCTCGCGGATCGCGTGTATCGAAGGCGGCTACCGCTACGCAGGTGTCGATACAGGATTTCCTGCGCGCCCGTGAACTGGCCGAACGGGAGCGGTACCGTCCCCGTGGACCGATCGTTATCGCCTCAGGCCATGCGGAATGGCATGACTGGCAATTGCTCTGGGATCGGCTCGACACCATCCTCGAACGCATCCCGCATATGACGCTGGTGACGACCGCGCAGCGCAAGGGCTTCGACGCAATCGTGGCCTCTTGGGCTGGCAATCGGGAGGTGCAACTTGTGACATACTCGCTGACGGGGTCGGGGCGCGGTGCGCCCTTCGCCCGCAATCGCAAGCTTGTGGACCTGAAACCCGTCGAAGCCTTGCTGGGTGAGGGATCGGGTATTCAGGCCAATCTTTATCAGGCTCTGCGCAAGGCAGGCGTTCCGATCCATGCCTTCCGCAAGGCCGATCAGGTTCCGGTCGAAAAGGTCGCTCCGCTCCAACGCAACCGACTTCGCCGCGCCGCCTGACATAACATCGCTCGCATTTCGTTCGGGGACAGCGCTACGCGCGCTGTCCCCATTTTCATGGAACAGATGCTGACCCTGGCGATGAGGGCAAGCGTGGCTAGATCTCTCCCGCAAGGACAGCGCCTGGAGGCACCCATTTGCGAATCAGGGGCATCGAGCCCCAGATTCGCAACGCCTCTTCTCTCTCTCAAGAATTCCAAGGGTGGCACGGGACCGCGTCGGCCTCAAGGACGACGGGGCCCCACCATTTTTCGGGGCGGCTCAGGCGCCGCGCTTCTCACTCGACCATGGTGGCCGCCCCAAAAAATCGTGACCCCCATCGCCGGCTGCGCCGGTCGCGTTCCGCGATCCTTGACCCCGCCGCTCGGAGCCCGTGCCCAAGGGGGAACCTCTTTCGTTTCAACAGGAGGTTCACATGACGAAGATCAACCAGTCTGACCGCACATTTTCCGACATCGCCGCATTCATCACGCAGGAGACAGCGGCCACCACCGACGATTTCCACGCCGCCTTCGCGTCCGATCTAGATGGTGTCCGCATCGGGCCAGGCGGTGAGGAGATGGCGACCGACATGCCCGATCCGAGGGAAGCCCAGCTCGCCGTCGAACTGATCGTCACGACACTTTTCGATGTCCTGCGCGACACGCGCTTGGAGCCCGCCGCGCAACGCCTGGCATGGGGTATCGTCAACAGCTTCCATCACGTCGCCGACCAGTGGGAGGGCCAGGCCGACAAGGCGACACGGCAGGTTCAGGACCTGCTGCGTCGCGCCGATGGCAGCGAAATCCATAGCGTCGAACTCGAGCAGGCACGCGACGAACTTGAATATCTTGACGAAGCTACCGATGCACTGCGGTGCATGCGCGACCATGCCGCTGACGTCTTCCATACCGAAACCGGACGGCCATGGTCCGCGCCCAAGGGATCGCTGGTATCGAGTAAGCGCACCGCGTCGGTGATTGCCGCCACCGATTTCCTCGCCGCCCGTCGTCAGCGCAGAACTGACGCGCACAACCCGCAAGGGCCCATCGTGATCTTCTCAGGAGGAGCGGAATGCTGGTTCGACGACCGTCTCATCTGGGAGAAGCTCGATGAAGCCAAATCCCGAAATCCGATGATGGTGCTGGCGACGACTGCGCAGGACAAGGGGTGCGACGCCATGGCCGCAGCCTGGGCAGCGTCGCGCAAGGTGACGCTCATCACATTCCGCCTCAGTGCGAAGCTGGGCAAGCGGGCGGGGTTCGTACGCAACGAGCAGATGGTGGGCCTCCGTCCCGTCGAGGCGCTGGTCTGCGAAGGATCGGGATTGCAATCGCACCTCGCGCGGCTGGTCAGAGAGAAGCGTATCCCGGCGCGGTTTGTCCGACTGAGCGATCAGGAATGGGAGGCGCAATGACGTCCCGCGAGGATCGGTCCGGTTTACCGGGCCGGTCCTCATTTCTTTTTCGAGCGCAGCACTCGCCCCCGCTCAGGGACCCGCAAGCGGGCCCGTCGCGGGGGCGATGCGGAACCGCCAGCGCGGTCCCGGCCTCCTGCGCGCGGCTTCGCCGTGCTCGTCGCAGGGACACCCTTTGGGTGCGGTTTGGGAGGGCGAGTCGTCGCGAAAACGTTCAGCGTGACCATCAGAGGAGGGGAGGGCCATAGCGCGGAATGCCTCCTATGGCTTTATCATCTAGAATGATCGGAGCAGGGGAAGTCTCGCTGATATCCGTCGATGTGCAGAACGGGGATGCTTCATCACTATCGGGTTTGCCCCGGAAGGCCGCATCGTCATCCTGCGCTCTGATACCGACAGGAATGGGCTTTTTATGCTCCACTCCTGCCGGTCATCATCAGATTGCCGCTTCGCGGCGGGTCAGGTCACCGGCGGCAACTTTTTCAGGGCAGTCAGCGCTGCGCCGCCACCAACCCGGATCGCCTGCATCAGAAGCTCGCGAAACTCGCGTTCCGTCAGCGTTTCTATCGGCACGTCGTTCACCATGGCCGCATATTTGCCGCGCAGAGCGCGGCGAGCTGTTTCCAGATCTTCCGTCAGCTTGCGCTGACGTGTTTCGAGATCGGCAAGCCGATCCCTTTCGGTCATCTTTGGCATTTCCATCGTCCTTCCCCGATGGCCTGCCCGTCACACGCAACTGTGCCATATCGACGGGCCAAAGCAAGTGCGGCTTGCCGCTTCCTGGGGGACTGGCGGGGTGTACGGCGCGCCGACGAGGCAGCGATGCTGGCAAGCGAAGCCCGGCGTTAAATCCCCTGATGAAAGGTAATCACGCTCTCGGGACCGGGCCTTATATCCGGCCTCCATTTTAAATTCTGGGAGAACAAGCTCATGAGCTCTACCCCTCAAACCGCCCTGATATCGGTCCCTGAAAACCAGCAGCAAGGGTGCCCCGCGCCTACCGGCACGAGACAGCGCAGCGCGAGCGCGCTGCGTAAGGCGGGACGCACGGCGCAAGGCCGTTTTGTAATGGACCCTACGCACGGGTGCTGCGGGCGCATTATGCCCTGAAAACATCGAGATAAGTCTGTATTACATGTCTCACGTCGAACCGGTGGGCTGTCGTACGCGAAACACCACGCTCACTCGCTACAACCTATCTTATTGAAACGACATCTGGAATTTCGTGATACGCGTCGTACGCCAATGCGGATTCCAGAATGCTGTGTCGCCGGAACCGTCGGGGCGACGCCCGTTGAATCCTGGCCGAATTCATGGTCTTTTTTGTCGCGGCAGAAAGGACAGCACCATGACGGAATTGAACGAGGCATATATCAGCGACCTCCGCCGGGCGGTGATCAAGGCCATCTGCGAAGTGTCGGCGCAAAGGCAACAATCCCCAGCGGCGGGGAAGGGGGACACTCTCTATATCGGCTCGGCTGAAGTCTGTCAGATGCTCACGATTTTGCTGACCGAGTTTCTGGAGGGCGTCCCTGGTCTCGATACGCCCAGTGAGGTGCGGCGCATGTCGGACGTTGTAGCCAGGAAGATCAGACTTGGGATCGGCGAAATCCGTCGACACCGCGACGAGACAGGCGGAACGCCGCCGCCGTCCATCATTATCAGAAGCAACTGAGTCTGTTTAGCCTGTGTCCTGTCTGCATTTATTCTCAGCGCTGAATCTCTGGATCAACCTGGTGATAGGGCGGCTTGCACCAATATCGCCATTCCGGTAATATGCGCTCGCTTCATGATATTTTCGAAGGTCTCCGTATAAGGAGACCCTTCGCTTGCCCAGCTTAATTTCCGCCTCGATGAATCGCTGCATGCTGCCTTGATGCGCCGTGCGCTTGGCGCGATCCTGTCCTTATCGGGGTTCATTCGTCAGCTCCTCGAACAGGCGGTCGATGAGCGCAAACGCTATGTTTTCTCTTCCCAGGATGAGATCCTCGCTACCTCGATCCAAATCCTGTCAATCGTCGCGACATCCGTCGGCCAGCAATCCCTCAAAGCGCTGGAACAGGGCATGGCGCGGACCCAAATGATCCTTACCGAACGCGGATTGCTTGGCGGGGAGGATCTCTCATGAGACACCCTGTGTCTACCTCAATAATATCATGCGGCGAGTTTGAGTGCTCCGACGTGGATCTCGGGATTGTACTCAGCATAGTTTTGCCAAGCACGCCAAAGAACACGGATCCATGCGCGAGCGAGGATCCTGGTTGCATGCTGATGAGTGAAGCCGCGACCTCTAGCTCGCGTGTAGATGTCAGCCGCCCATGGCGAGGAATGTCGGGAATTGTCTGCAAAGCAGACGATGGCTCGGCGCAAACGATGATTGCAGGCCCATCGGAAAACTACTCCGCGACTCTTGCCAGAGGCATGAGTGACGGGACAGACGCCGGCTTCTGCGGCGAGATGGTCTTCAGAGAGATAGCGTTGCCGAACGTCTCCGAGTTCTACGAGTATTTGTGCGGCACAGATCCGGCCGGCTCGCGGGAAGGACATGATGATCCTGCCGTCGGCAAGTTGAGCGACATCATGTTCGATACGCTTGGAAAGTTTAGCAATTTGGCGCACGACCTGTTCGAGCACCGTCGCGAGGGCCTGGACGAGTTCACCGGTCGCAACGACTTCGCTTTTTTGGGCGTGCCCTGTTGGTGCGCTACGAAGTCGGCCGAGGAGCTGAGCAGCCGATTTACGCCCCGAATAGCTGTTTTGAACCAGAAAGCTGGCGAGACGTTTTTCACCGAGCCGCGCGGCGCTGTCAGGCGTTGGATATCGACTGACGAATGCGAGAGCGATCGGACTGTCGATGGCGGCAAAAATAGCATTGGCTCCTGGCCAAAAGCCGTCGAGCAAACTGCGCAACTGGTTGGCCAAAGCGATCCGCTGGGCGACCAGATCATCCCGGCCGCGTACCAGTACTCTCAATGCTCGGATATCGTCGGAGACGGGACTGAGCGGACGGAAACGGTGTCCATCAGTGCGCAGGATGTCGGCAAGCATGTAAGCGTCGCCGGGGTCAGATTTGCCGCCAGCAGCGGATACCGCGGGCGGCACGCTTTGACTACGTTAGGGTGGATCGGGATGATAGGATGCCCGGCCTCGACCAAAGTGTCGATAAGCAGGCCGGTGGGTCGCTCGATCGCAATAGGCAAATCTTCAGGCGCCGCTATCTTGCGCAAGGATGCCAGGAGAGCAGCAAGACCGGACGCATCATGGGAAATCTCCCAGCGTGCGATAATCTGGCCGCTATCATTGACCAAGCATATGGCGTGGCTCACGCCACCCCAGTCCAGCCCAGCATACAAGTTCATATGCAAATCTCCTCTGATGGGTGTAGAAGCACCCGAGCTGGGAGATCGGACGGATCGCTCACTGACAGGCGCTCTGGCCGGCAAGCACTGGCGCTACACCCTGTTGTCCGTTGCGGTCTCCCGGCACCTGCCGCGCGACTGGTCTCATGGGGGCCGTCACACGGCGAGCATCTTTGGTCGTCACGGCAGATGCTCAGGCTGTTGAACACTACGCCGCTACGCGGCTCCGCGTCCAACAGCCTGGAGGTACTCCAGTGAGCATCTTCCGCAACGACACGTTGGGCTCCTGGACGCGCGGCGGACAGGCGATAGTCCACAATGTCCGCATGACGACCCAGGTCTTCTACCATACCATATTGGCCGGCTTCATCATCTGGATCATCGGCACGCTCTGGTATGCGTTCGAGAAGTCGACCGAATATGAGCGGTTCGTTCTGGTCAAGCTGGCTGAGGCCACGATCAAGGTGGATGCTGCCGCCGGGACTCGGCAATACCGAGGACTGCTTCTCGATCCGAGACTAGGTGGAAAAGGGGGCAGACGGAAGCTGGCTCTTCATCGCCGCGAAGGCAGATCAGTGGCCTGCTGCCGGTTTGGTGTCAGCCGCACCAGTTCGCGTGTCGTCGGCGCATTCTCCCAGCGGCTCATCGTTGGCTGGCTTGCCAGGCCGATCACGCCGCCGGGCAGTTTGCCCAGCGCCAGCTTGAACCCCGGCTCGTGACGCAAACTGTCGAGATCATTGGCATCCTCATAGCCGCAGGCGATCGCCAGCATGCGAGCGCAGGATGTCGGCGAGGTCATGAACAACGCGGCTCTGATCGCGAGGATCGGCAATGCACTCGACAAGCCGTTCCGCAATGCCAAGCTGTCGCTCCGCCTGCGCCAGCTACGCCACCATCGGATGTGAGCCGACCGCCGTCGAAGGCGGCGGTCACTTTCTTGCGGCAAATCGCTGGGAATGAGAAACCGAAGGGGCTATCATCTGCCATGGCGGTCGTGGCTCTTTCTGTCCGGCGTAGAGGGATGATTTAAGCACCCTTTCTCTATTCCAGATCAGTAGCTTATGCCACGTCCGCCAACCCCATTCCATGCCGCCGGTGAATAAGTCGGGCTAGGCGGCTGTCACCTTCTCCGGTGGCAATGATGCGCGCAACAGTTTTTTGGCGATGAGCCAGCGATCGCCGACCTTCACATATTCGTCTTCATATTTGACGTAGAAGCGGAGATGTTCGCCTGTCTTGCGCATGGTCTGCACGATGGCGACGGCGGTTCCCCGCGCCGTTCCCGGCGTCAGGTCCGATATGATGTGATTGGTGATCAGGTGAACGAGCTGATCGACGTTTCTGCTGATCTTTTCGCCATAGGCACGAATGGCGCCACGGCCTATGAATAGCGCGTCGGGAAAAAACGCTGTTTCGTCCAATATGGCATCGGGCGTGAAGATTTGTGCCCAATTGTCGGGATCGAAACTGTCGATATAATGGGCATATTGATAGGCAAGTTCTTGGATAGCCAGCCGATCTTCCGCACTCATGTTCATTTCTCCCTTCGAGAATGAGTATTTCCTTGTGTGCCGTTATTTTGGATGAAGGAGATGATGTCGGTTGTTTTGGATCCTGCGCCGAAGATGGCGGCGACGCCGATGGTTTTGAGTTCGTC
The DNA here is from genome assembly GCF_035511395.1 of Sphingobium sp. Lineage (GTDB taxonomy): Bacteria > Pseudomonadota > Alphaproteobacteria > Sphingomonadales > Sphingomonadaceae > Sphingobium. The sequence goes on along the minus strand of NZ_DATKFP010000052.1, from coordinate 220 downwards.
GATATCGTCTGGGTGGATGATGCCGCCCAGGATGACGGGGACGTGGCCCACGCCTTTTGCCTTCATGGCGTCGATGAGTTGGCGGGTATATTCGACATAGGCGGCCGAGGAGAAGCTGATGCCCACGATGTCGGCCTTGCGCTGGGCGACGGCGCTGGCCATGCCCTCGACGCTGTTATGCTCGCCGATATAGTCGACGTCGATGCCGCCGGCCTCGTCG
>NZ_DATKFP010000051.1:0-9249 GCF_035511395.1 Sphingobium sp. | reverse complement strand
CCGACGCACGGACCTGCATAACATACCTCAATTATATTTATCGATCCCTGACTCGACGTCATTCAACCCGTTCAGTGTCCCGGTCGCACGTTTCCAAGCCTTTGTATTTCGATCGACATCAACTCCAAGATCATGCCTTCGTCAAGCATGACATTCAACTCGACGTCGGAAAAGGCCTTGGGCAGGCTGATCTCCAACGTGACGAGTTTTTCGTCCATGGCGACTTTGCACAGATCTCTGACATGCTTATAGGCAAAGTCGACCTGACCGCCCTGCGCATAGACCTTGAAATGCCCGTCACCGCCGGATGCCTTAAGTATCTTCAGGCGGAACGTTACTTCATATTTGCCTGCAGCAAGCCCAAGCCAAGGCCCGAATACCAATGTGCCGCCATGGCCGCCGGAGACGAGCCGGCCCTCGTCACGCTTACCGATGTGGGAGCCAAGCCGCTTGTCGACAGGTTTGATCGCGAAGTGCTGCGGCGCGGACAGGCTTTGATGCCACTGGCCGTCAATGATGCTGGAAAGGATTTGCTTCGCGCTGTCCGTCCAATTTTGCGGAAGGTGCGATTGCACCGGCCCGGCAGCCGAACCGATCTCTTTCCGCCGCGGCTTGGTATCCTCGGCAAGCCAATCCGTTACCGCGATGGCCAGCTTTTCGCCATCGAGAGCGGTGAAGAAGGTCGTATCCTTGGGCGCGACCTCGCGAAAAACCGGAATGTCGCGTGCCAGAACCGGCAGTCCAAACTGCTCCGCCTCCGCCAACGGCAGGCCGAAGCCTTCCCCGTGTGATGGTGCAACGAGGCAAGTGGCCGCTTCATACAGCGCGGCCAACATATCGTCATCGGCTGAATCGAACCAGAAGAAGCGCTTGTTACGCTCTGGATGCGTATTGAAGCGCTTGACCAACTCGTCGACCATCCATCCCTTTTTGCCCACAAGCACGAGATGGACGTCCGAGCCCTGCTGCCATAACAGGTCGAACGCATCGAGTAGTTGGGCCTGGCCCTTGCGTGGTTCGATCGTGCCGACGGAAAGGAAAGTTCTGGCCTCTCGCAGCGTGTTGAGCAGAAAGGCGTTTGGCCCTTCCAATTCCGCCCGTACCCGCGTCCTGCTCGCAAGATCGCCCGAATTATGGAACCAACCGATCTTGAAATCATCGGCGATAAATTCATTTTCCGCGACGATATAGGAGGAGAAATCTTCGGCCACGGTTTTCGTCACCGCGATTATGCCGTTCATCTCCGCCACGGTGCGTAGCCACTGCGCATTATTTTCTACGACTTCGGCCGGGAAGAATTGTTTGAATTGCTGCGGCAGCAGATCGTGGATAATGAAATAAGCAGGCACGCCCAGCAGGCGCATCCTGCGGAATGCCTCCTTGCGCGCTGGCATGAGAACGTCGTGATAGTCCAGGCCCAGGAAGATGTCGCCGGGCTTGGGATCAATCAGATAGTTTTTGGTGCGCGCCGCTGTAACATTTCGATAGCGGGCCAGTACATCGGTAGCGACATAATAGTCGTTGTTGGTACGAGTATAGACCGGCAATATTTCGAAATCCGCCAGGTCCATCGTCAATAGCGCATCGAGAATATTGCGGGTGACGCGCTGGATTCCGGTTCCGCTGTCGCGCACATAAAGTTCGGAAATGTCCACAAAGATCGCACGGCGTCGAGGCAATGCCTTGACTACCTGCCGCGCGATGTGGACAGCCTCGTTGTTATGGATCAATCGCGACGGAGCGACGGCGCGCAAATAATCCACCAGAAGTTGGCGCTGCTCCGGACGGGACAGACCAGAGAAACGACTACGGGTCAACTCGCCGCGTGCTGCCTTGGCCTCTATCGCATCAAGCGCCAGCAGCGCGGTTTTTTCCCAGGAGAATTTGCCGAACTGGCGTTTGCTTGATTCTGCAAGCCGCTGCCGGAATGGATCGTCGGTCAGTACACGCTGTATGCTCCGAGTGATGTCAGGCAGCGAAAAGGGATCAAATAGCGCCTCTTCCAGTTCGATGATCTCCGGAACGCTGGCTGCATTGGCGCCGATCACCGGAATGTCGAAAGCCATCGCCTCCAGTACCGGAAGACCGAACCCCTCATGATAGGAGGGAAAGACGAAGGCCTTCGCATTGCGATACAGGCCGATCATTTCATCGTCGGACACGCGGTCGGTAAATACTACACGACCGTTCAGGCTGGGGTGGGATGCGACGCGTGCGGACAATTCCTCCATATGTTCGCGCGGCATACCGCCTGCCAGTACCATTTGATGCTTCGCCAGCACGGACGGATCGACAGCAGCGGTCGCGTCGATCAACCGATTGAGGTTTTTTCGCGCATCCGTAGCGCCGCTGTACATCAGATATGGGCCGGTAATGCCGAATTTCTTCTTCAAGGCTGCGAGCGGCGTGCCCTTGGTCGCAGCAAAGCTGTCGGAGATCGCCGCCGAGATGCTGACCACGTCCTCTGGTTTGTTACCTGCATGTTCGATGCCTTCGCGGCGGGAAGATTCCGAGATCGCCAGCAACAGGTCACATTTGCTGAAATGGTCGACCTTTTCCATGAACCATTGAAGGAGCCTGGCGTCCTGAAGATAGGTACTCTTGTAGATCAGCGGGATCATATCATAGAAGATCGCCGCTGTCGGGATATCCTTGAGAAAGCGGCCGACGGACGTGATCGTCTGGTCGCCGGCGCCTTCGGACATGCTCGATACGATCACGATATCGGGATTCAGCCCAGCGAGAGCAGCTTCGCGCAAGCCTTCCGAGGCGAAACGATGGGCGTCATTCTCCAGCAAAGCGTAATGTGCGATCCCGCTGGGGTGCCAGAGCAAAATGTTCTGCGCGCCGATCTGTCCCTTGAAATGGCTGATCAGGAACGGCAGTTCATCCGGTAAATCTGAGTTGAACGCGAGGAACACGTCGTGGCGATCGCGACAGAGGGCGATCAACGCCTCGGTGAAGGCGAAAGTATATCGGCCGATACCGCGATAGCGGCTGCCATTTTGCACCCCCTGCATATCGATCACGATGCGCAGCTTGCGACCAACAGGATTGGCCATCGGGGATGTTCCGGTCATGCGGGGCTCTTGAGCAAGGCGTAGATCGCGATCGTTTCGGCAGACAAATCATCCTGCAAGACGGCATCGAGTGCCGAAGATGCGTTTTCGTGAAGAACCAAGCCTGGATGGCTGGTCGGCGCACTGACAATGCCCAAGGTCGACGCAACCGCCGCCGGGCCGGCGCTCCTGCTCCCGCTGGCGAGTTGCATCTGCAGCGCGCGAATCTGTCGACTGACCGGATCCCTGCTCTCCACATCGTGGAACTGTCGCACGAACCAGCCTATGATGGGGAAGTCGGCCCAGCGTTGACGGGCAAGATATGTCTTCATGCCCGGCACCGCGCTGCCGTTTTTGCGCGCCTCTTTCGAGTTGGCGAGGGCAGAGATCACATCATATTTACGTGCTCCGGCAAGCATTTTGATACCGTAGTAATTCTGGCCGGAATCGTCCAATTCCCGGTTCAGGATCAATTGATATGCAGTTTGCAAAAAGGCGACACCGTTGAGCGACAGCAATTCGTTCAGCGACATGTTACCGTCCAGTGAATTCGACAAATTGCCATGATGCCCCACAGATTGATGCATTGAACTCTGTTTGTCACGCTTTGGCTCGGCCTTTTTCAGAGTAGACCAAGCTTTTCTGAACATGGCGCGGCCAGCGATTTGACATGTTCAATTTCCTAGACAAATGCTGCCTTCGGTTCCGATATCTGACTCGCAAAGTCAAGAGGCCGATCGCGACGGATTGCTGCGTTTGCACAAGACCAATACGGCTAGGTTACCGCGCCGTTTCGACCTAGATCGAAACCGCCAGATCGCTCTTCCCGCCAGCTTTGGCGCTTGCATCATCGGTGATCAATCGACGCAGATAGAGCCCCGCTGTTTGGCCAATGGATCAGAAACCCAGTTCGGTCATCTCTACCACGCGCTTTTCGCGCGCGCTGATTTCCGCAGCCTGGCCGATACCCACGGCGCGCAGTCCGTCCAGCGCCGTGACCTCGACCGCGCCATCGCCCCGCACCGCCTTGGCAAAGGCCTGGTGCTGATAATAGGTCGCGCCATAATGCGATCCTGCTTCCATCGCGGCGGGATCGACCGGTACATGGCTGCGCTCGACGGCCTTGTCCTTCATGAAGCCGACGCGCGGCGAGTAGACGAGGTCGCCCGGCGGGATCAGCACATCCAGCCGCGCCTTGTCGCCGGTCGCCGACATTTCTTCCTGATGCTCGGCGCCATCGGCGAACATGCACAGGTCCAGCATGGCGCGCACGCCATTGGCGAAATCGACCGTGGTGAAGCTGTTGTCGATGATGTCGGGCGTGCGACCGTCATAGCGTTCGTCCAGATGGTTCACATCCATCGCCCCCGAACAATAGACCCGCACCGGCTCCGACCGGACGATCAGGCGCATCAGGTCGAAGAAGTGGCAGCATTTCTCGACCATGGTGCCGCCCGTATTGGCCGAGAAGCGGTTCCAGTCGCCGACCTTGACCAGGAAGGGGAAGCGGTGCTCGCGGATCAGAAGCATCTGGAGCTTGCCGATCCGACCAGCATGGACTTGTTCGATGAAGGCGGCGGCGGGTGGCATGTAGCGATATTCCATGCCGGTCCAGAAAGGAGCGGCGCGTCCTTCCACCTGTTCCACTACCCAGCGTGCGTCCTCGACTGTGGTGCAGAGCGGCTTTTCGCAGAGGATTGCGATATCGCTGTCCAGCAGCGGTTCAAGCACCGCCCGGTGGGTATAGTTGGGCGACACGACCACGACGGCGTCGACATTGCCGCCCTTCACCATTTCCTGCGCGCTGGCATATTCGGCGACGCCCGCGGCCTTGTCCCCCAGCGCTCCGCGCGCCCAGCCCAGCGACGCCTCGACCGGATCGGCGATTGCGGTGATGGTCGCGCCTGGCTGGATCAGGATGTTGCGGATATGCTCCACGCCCATCATGCCAGTTCCGACGATGCCATAGCGTATAGTGTTTACCACTGGGATATTCCCCGAATCCGTGACCTGTGTCATTGAGCCGTCCATGACGACGCTGCGCCTATCCCCCGAACCGCGTCCGCTCGGCAAGAGCGGAATTTCCGTTTTCCCCATCGCCTGGGGCATGTGGCGCCTTTCCGGCGACGATCTGCGCGATGCCAGATCAAGGGTGGAGGCCGCGCTCGACGCGGGCATCACCCTGTTCGATACGGCGGACATCTATGGCTGCGATACGCCCGCCGGCTTCGGATCGGCCGAGGCGCTGTTCGGCCGGATTCTGGCCGATGCGCCGGAGCTGCGTGCGCGGATGGTGGTCGCGACCAAAGGCGGCATCCGTCCCGGCATTCCCTATAATAGCGGGGCGGACTATCTGGCCGATGCGATCGACGCCTCGCTGACCCGCATGGGCATCGAGCAGGTCGATCTCTACCAGATTCATCGCCGCGATTTCCTGACCCACCCGCAGGAGGTGGCGGCCAGCCTCACCAAAATGGTCGAAGCCGGCAAGGTTCGCGCGATCGGCGTATCCAACTACAGCATCCACGAACTGGACGCGCTCCAGACCTTCTTCGATCTACCGATCGTCAGCACGCAGCCGGAATTTTCCGCGCTGCGCACCGTGCCGCTCTATGACGGTACGCTCGATCAGGCGATGGCGCGGGACATCGCTGTGCTGGCTTGGTCGCCGCTGGGTGGTGGACGTCTGGCCAAGGCGCTGCATCCCGCCGCGATCCTGATCGAGGAGCAAGCGGCCCGCTTTGGCGTCGACATCACCGCCGCCGCCCTGTCCTGGGTCATGGCGCATCCCGCGCATCCGATCCCGATCGTGGGCAGCCAGTCCCCCGCGCGCATCGCGCGCAGCATCGACGCCTTCAAGGTCGAATGGACGCGCGGCGAATGGTATGGCGTGCTGGAAGCCTCGCTGGGAGAAAGACTGCCATGACCGGCCCCTGCGAAGTCGCATGGTTTTCCGCGCTGTGCGACGACGACTATGAATTTCTGGGCGTTGCCGACCCGCAACTCAAGTCGAGCTGGGAGCATTGTCGCGACATCGTTCTCGCGGCCGAAAGCGGTGGCTTCGACAATGTGCTGCTGCCATCGGGCTATGCGCTGGGCATCGACACCACCGCCTTCGCCTCCGCCATTGCCATGCTGACCCGGCGGATCAGACTGCTGATGGCGGTGCGCGTCGGCGAAAGCTGGCCGCCGCAACTGGCGCGCCAGATTGCGACCATCAACCAGATCGCGGGCGGGCGCCTTGCCATCAACATCATTTCCAGCGACCTGCCCGGTGAGGTGTTGGCCAGCGAGCCACGCTATGCCCGCACGGTCGAGGCGATGCATATCCTGCGCACCCTGCTGAACGGGCAGCCGATCGACCATCAGGGCGACTTCTGGCAACTCAAGCTCGACCCGCCTCGCATTGCGCAGGGCGGCACCGCGCCCGCACTCTATTTCGGTGGCCTGTCCGAAGCTGCGCGCGAAGCCGCGGCGGAAGGGGCGGACGTCTATCTCATGTGGCCGGACACGTTGCCGGCCGTGCGCGACATCATCGCCGACATGCGCGCCCGTGCGACGAAGCGGGGCCGGGCCTTGCGCTTCGGTTATCGCGTCCATGTCGTGGTGCGCGAGACGGAAGCGCAAGCGCGCGCCGCCGCGTCCCGGCTGCTCTCCCGCCTTGACGATGCGGAGGGGGCCGCGATCCGCGCCCGGTCGCTCGACTCGCAATCGGCCGGCGTGCGCCGCCAAGCTGAGTTGCGCGAGGCGGCCGGTAACGAGGGCTATGTCGAGGATAATCTCTGGACGGGAATTGGCCGCGCCCGGTCGGGTTGCGGCGCTGCTATCGTCGGGGATCCCGATCAGGTCCGCGCCAAGCTGGATGCCTATCGTGCCGAAGGTATCGAGGCGTTCATCCTGTCCGGCTACCCCCATTCGGCAGAGGCGGACCTGTTCGCCCGTCATGTGCTGCCGCACCTCGACCATGCGCCTCTCGCATTCTGATCAATAAGAAACAGAAAACTCTACTGAAGAGATAGAAATACTTTTCTTGCCTCCTGCTCCGCCGCATGCGAGCAGGAGGCCATGAGTTTCGACGCGCAATCCTCGTCCTTTCACGAGCAGGGCTATGCGGTGTTCGACCGCGTGCTGCGTGGCCCACTGCTCGATCTGTTGCAAGACCAATGCGCTGCCTTCGTCGCACGCGAGGATGCCCGCATGGATGTCGCCGGTACCGATCGGCTTGGCCTCAGCCATCGTGGCGCGCGCTATTTTGCCAATGAATGTCAGCGCGAACAGCCGGCGCTGCGCACCATGCTTTTCGCACCGGTCATGGCGGACATCTGCCGTGCCACGCTGGGCGCTGATGCCTATTTCTTCATGGATCAATATGTGGTGAAGGGGCCGGAGCAGGGCATGGCCTTTTCCTGGCATCAGGACAGCGGTTATGTCGCGGGCAATGGCGGCCCGGCGGACCATCCGCCCTATCTCACCTGCTGGTGTACGCTGGACGACGCGACCGTCAAAAATGGCACGGTGCGGGTGGTTCCCGGCAGCCATCGTCGCGGCCTGATCGCGCATGAGCGGCAGGAAGCGACGGCAGACCTCGGTGTCGCCGTTCCGGAGGATGGGCAGGCGATCGAAGTCGCAGCTGGCAGCATCGTCGCTTTCTCCAGCCTGCTGCTGCACGCGACCGGCACCAATCTCAGCGACCATCCGCGCCGCGTCTATCTTGCGCAGTATACGCCGCGCCCACTGCTCAATGCCGACGGGCATCTGCGCCGCAACGCTATCGCCTTCCTGCGCAACGGGGAACAGGTGACGTTCGGATGAGTACGAAAATTGCCGTCTCGGCCATCGCCGGCCGTACCCGCTGGTTGCTGTTCGGGCTGGTCGTGACAGCGGGCATCCTGAACTTGGTTGATCGCCAGATCATCTCCGTGCTCAAGCCGGTGATTGCCAAGGATCTGGGCTGGAGCGACAATGACTATGGCACGCTCGCCGCCTGGTTTCAGGGGGCGGCCGCCTTCGCCTTTCTCTTTACCGGCTGGATCGCCGATCGCGTCGGCGTCAAATGGGCCAATCCGCTCGGCGTCGCCGCCTGGAGCATCGCCGCCATCGCCCATGGCTGGGCGCACAGCATGGTCCAGTTCATTCTCTGCCGCGTCTCGCTCGGTGCGACCGAGGCGATGGGCACGCCGACCGGCATCAAGACGATCGCGACCATCTTCCCGCCTTCCCTGCGCTCGGCCGGTTTCGGCCTTGGCAATGCCGCGAACAGCATGGGTGCGGTACTGGCGCCGCTCGCCATTCCGGTGGTCGCGCTGGTCTGGGGCTGGCGTGGCACCTTCATCGCTGCGGGACTGATCGGACTGGGCTGGGCGGGCCTATGGCTGCTGGCGACCCGGCGGATCGATTTCGGATCGGTCCAGCCTGCGGTGGCGGCACCAACCGACGACGCCCCGGACTATGGCCCGATCCTGAAGGACCGGCGTACCTGGGCGATCGCCGTCGCCAAGATATTGTCGGACGCAACCTGGTGGCTGCTGCTGTTCTGGATGCCCGATTTCTTCAACCGGCAATTCGGCCTGAGCGGTGTCGATCTCGGCCCGCCGCTGGCGGTCGCCTATGGCGGCGCGGCTGTCGGGTCGCTGATCGGTGGACTGGTGCCGTCGCAGCTGCTGGCGCGCGGTCATGACCTCAACCGTGTGCGCAAGGGCGTATTACTCACATCGGCCCTGCTGGTGCTGCCCGTGCCGCTCGCCCTGCAAGCGGACGACTATTGGGTTGCCGTCTGCATATTGGCGCTGACGCTGGCCGCGCATCAGGGCTTTTCGACCAATCTCTTCGCGCTGATCGCGGATGTGACACCGCAGGCGAAGGTCGGCCGAGTCACCAGCTTCGGCGCCTTTTGTGGCAATCTGGGCGGCATGGCGATCGCCAAGATTGCCGGCCTGACGCTGGCGGCGGGGCTGGGCTATCTCCCGCTCTTCCTCTTCGCCTCCATCTCCTATCTACTGGGCATTGGCTGGATACAACTGCTGCTGCCCCGCCTGCCAAAACTGCGGAAGGACAAGCCATGAGCGATGAAAAGCGTGGCGTCCTGCTCGCGTCACAGGGACCGGGTCAGCCCTACGCCGCCTTTTCCTGGCCCGCCGACGGTCAAGCCGCAGACCCAGCCTTTACCACGCGAACCGAGGATTTGAGGCTG
>NZ_DATKFP010000050.1:0-16755 GCF_035511395.1 Sphingobium sp. | reverse complement strand
GCCGGTGCCGAAATAGACAAGCTTCAATTCAGGATCATAGGTGATCGAATTCCACGGAGCAGCGCCGGCAGGCCTTATGGTGTCATGCTTTTCCCAGCTTGCATAAGCCTTGGGATCATCGCGAGTCGGCGCAGTGCGTGTTGTCCACAGAAGTTTGCCGGTCTTGGCATCGAAAGCGCGCATCCGTCCCGGCACGCCCAGATCGCCGCCGGCATGGCCGATGAAGACCTTGCCATCGGCGACGAGGGGCGCATGATTATGGCCATCCGCGTCATGATAGTCGCCTGTCGACGTTTCCCAGATCAGCTTCCCGGTTCGTGCTTCCAGCGCAAGCAGATGGGTGTCGGCGGTGCCCCAGTAGATCACGTCGTCATAGATGGCCAGGCCACGCGCACGGCCGAAAGCCTGCGATGCGACGATATCAGCGGGATAGCGCCGATCATGTACCCACAGCGTGTCTCCCGACACGGCATCAAGGGCCGTGACACGGCCGCCGCCCTGCACCAGATACATCACGCCGTTAGCGATCAGCGGTTCCGGCGCCCAGCGGCTATTGTCTGGCACGGCGTAGGTCCAGACCGCACGCAATTGGTTGACGTTCGTACTGTCGATCTGATGAAGCGGGCTGAAAGCGGTTGCGTCATATGTTCGACGATAGGAAAGCCATGACCCATCGTCGGGATGAAGAACCCGGTCGGAAGTGACGGGTTTCCAGCTTTCCGACAGCGTCTGGCCATCTACAGTCGCTGCCAGACCAGTTGCAAGGATCGCGATTCCGCACCAACGGGCGTACTTCATTGTCTCTCCTCTCCCTGCACTCAAAGTTGCATTTAATTCTTATATACGAACTTTAAATCGCATATACGGCATATAAAAACAACAATCAGGTGTCAAATCACTGGAGATGGAGCGCTAGCTTCAGAGAAAGGTTGGTGACTGGAGCCTGCCAAGCTCACGGTGTTGGTCGACTGATTTCGTGCGGATGACCGAGGTCGGAGGACATCGTTGCTGCTTGTCACCTGAAGGCGCCATAAAGCGTTTTCGTTGAGGGGGATCGGTGGAACCGGGGCCCTTGTAAACTTGCATCGAATGGCGGTATTTTACCGGTGACTATTTTTCGGACCTTCATAGCCAAGTCACGCAATCGGAAGTCCGCGCTCCGAATGTAGTTGAATGCTGGACAAGAGAGAATTTATCGAATTATCCAATAAATTCAAAAGCGTAACATTCTGACGTGCCGACCGACGGCCGCGGGCAGCAAAAAATATTTTTATTGTTAAAAATCAGATACTTACGACTGATGAAAGAATTGAGTGGGAATGAAGCCGAGATTGCGAATGCCCGGGGGACATTCGGCCACTAAGCGGCCGCACCCCTACGACATGATGAGCCGCCCCCACCGGGCGGCTTTTTGTTTGAGTCTATCAATGCCCGGTGTCCGTCGCAGCTTGGCAAACCCGCTTTCGCTCAATGCAGTTTCAGGCGCGGCCGGACGATGCGGTTGATATGGCTCACCACGATCAGCGCGGGGCCGCGCACCCAGCCATGTACGGCGAGCAGGTGCATGCGATAGAGCGACATGTAGACGAACCGGGCGAGGCGCCCTTCCACCGCCATGCGGCCGCCGACCAGCTTGCCCATCAGCGATCCGACCGTCGAATAGCGGCTGAGCGACACCAGCGAGCCATGGTCGCGGTAGACGAAGGTCTTGAGCGGCCGGGCGGCCATCAACTGGCCGAGATTGGCGAAGACCGTATCCGCCATCTGGTGCGCCGCCTGCGCGCGGGGCGGGATCGGGCGGTCGGCGCCTTCGGGCGTGTAGGAAGCACAGTCGCCCATTGCGAAGACGCGATCGTCGATCATGCTTTGCAGCGTCGGCCGCACGATGATCTGGCCGGCGCGGGAGAATTCCAGCCCGTCCAGCCCGTCGCGGATCGGCGCGGCCTTGACGCCTGCGGCCCAGACCTGAAGATCGGCGGGGATGAAGCCGCCATCCTTCGTTTCCATACCCTCGGGCGTGGAGGTGGTGACGGCGACGCCGGCGCGAACCTTGACGCCCAGCGCTTCCAGTTCCTCGCGCGCGGCGTCCGCCAGCCGGTCGGGCAGCGCCGGCAGGATGCGCGGTCCCGCCTCCAGCAGAGTCACGTCGAGCCGCTGGCGATCGAACACTTCCAGCCCATAATAGCCCAGCGCATCGGCGGCGTTATAGAGTTCCGCGGCCAGTTCGACGCCGGTGGCGCCACCACCGACGATGGCGATCCGTACCCGCGCGTCCGATGCCGGGTCGGCCGACATGGCGCGCGACACGCGCAGGCAATGGTCGAGCAACTGGTCGCGGAAGCTGTCGGCCTGCGCCCGGCTGTCGAGAAACAGGCAATTATCGGCCACGCCCGGCGTTCCGAAATCATTGGTCACAGAGCCATAGGCCAGCACCAGATAATCATAGCGGACGGAATGGGCGCTCACCACTTCGCGGCCCTTGGGATCGAACACCGGCGCGATATGGACGCGCTGGGCCGTACGATCGATGCTCTGCAACGTGCCGTAGAGATAGCGATAGCCCCAGCGATGGCAGTGGCTGCGATAGCCGACCTCGTCCAGGCTCGCGTCGAGCGATCCAGTCGCGACTTCATGCAACAGCGGCTTCCAGATATGGGTGCGGTTGCGGTCGATCAGGATGATGTCATGCCGCTTGCGGCCGTAGCGGGCGCCCAGCTTGCGTGCGAGTTCGAGGCCGGCGGCGCCACCGCCAACGATGACGATCTGGGTTTTCTTGTCGGGAACCAAGCGCATTCCTCCTTGATCGACAGGCTGGCGGGTCGGCCGCTGGCGCGATGATTGTGCATTGCAATAAGCTGCTCGCGCTCGCAAGGCGAGGTGGAGAAAGGGACAATATCAACAGATGGTGTCGCTTCTCCGGCCGGTGGCAGCCGGGAGGCGAATATGGCGCGCCTCAAAACTGCATCTTGACCTGGCCGCCCAGCGCAAGCGCGTCATTGGTGCGGCGATAGGCGAAGGCGCCGGGATCGAGAATATATTGCACGTCCGGCCGAATGCTGAGCCAACGGCGGAGCTGGACGCCATAACTCAGTTCAATCGCCGTTTCCCCCACCGGTAGCGCGGCATAGCCGCCGGGAATGTCCTGCCTATCGGCCTCGGCGCGGCGCAGGCGCGGATTGACCTGTGCATGGACGATTCCGATCGAGATGCTGTCAGCGTCCCTGCCGGAGAACGTGCCGGTTTTGACCACCCCCGCCGCATACCAGTGGGTGATCTGCGCCGATGCCGCCGGATTGGCGGTGAACTGGGCGAAGATGGACAGTCCGCGACTGCCGTTGCCTTCGCGCAGAATCATCTGGTCGGCCAGCGCGTAGATGCCATAGCGGCCGCGCAGCATACCCTGTTCGCCGCGCCGGGCGGCGCGCGAACTGTCATAATAGACGCCCAGCTTGTAATGGCCGGGCAGAACGCGGCTGCCGGGCGCGATGCCGGGATCATATTCCAGCTCCAGCGGTAGCAGGACGCCGGTGGTTCCGCCGGCAAAGGGGCGAAAGGCATTGTCCGGATCGTTGAGCCGCGGATTGACCTGATAGACCCCGGTGCGCAGCGTTACATCAGGCCGCAGACGATAACGGACCGCCGCGCCCCAGCGTGCATTGGGATAGTTATACCAGCCGCTATTGCCGGATTCCGATAGCGGATGGGCGCAGAAGGCGGCGTTGACGAAATTACAGCCCAGGATCATGCCACCCAGATCATTACCCATGGCGAAATAGCCCAACCGCAGGTTGAGCCGGCCATTGTCGAAATTCTGTTCGTAGCTGAGTTCCGACAGCCGGGTATAATTGCCGCCGGCCGCCTCCTGTATGGGCAGGCGATTGCCGACGATATCGGACGATATGCCGACGCCGCGCCGATCGTTGATGGTGAGATGCAGCGTCGCGCCGGACAGGCCGACGATCCGGTCCATGTCGAAATCCACCCCTGCGCGCAGTTGCTGGGTGTAGGCGCTGCCGCGCTGCTGGCCGCCGTCGACCGCCGCGAAGGCCTCCCCGACATAGTCGGCGCGAACGGTGACGCCCGCCTGCTTCAGTCGGGTGCGCAACCCGCCCCAGTCGCCGGTCAGCGTCTCGCGCGGCGCGACCGCCGTCTTGTCCGGGGCAGCTTCCTGCGCACGGGCGCCCGCGATCGACAGGGCGGTCAGCAATCCCGCAAGAGTCAGGCGGGCACATGGATGAACGATCTGGGCCAAAGCCCCTCCCTTCCGCGCGGCAACAGGGCGCGGGGCAATAGGAATGATGAAAGGAGGCGGGCGGAACGGCGTCAGGCCGCTCCGCCCGCGCTTCAGCGCAGCGTGTAGGCGATCACATAATCGCCCCGGTCGGGCGACTGGCGCGCCCCGCCCGCCGTTACCACCACATATTGCTTGCCGCTCCGGGGCGACTTGTAGCTCATCGGTCCGCCCTGACTGCCGACCGGCAGGCGTGCTTTCCAAACTTCCGCCCCGGTCGCCGCGTTGAAGGCGCGCAGGTAGAAATCCTGCGTACCGGCGATGAAGACCAGCCCGCCTTGCGTCGCCAGCGTGCCGCCCAGCGTGGGCATGCCGATCGGGATCGGCAGGCCCATGCGAATGCCCATCGGCCCGGTGTCGCGCACCGTTCCCACTGGCACCTGCCACTTGATGGCGCGGCTCTTGAGGTCGATCGCAGTCAGCGTGCCATAGGGCGGCGCCTGGCAGGGGATACCGAGTGCCGACAGGAAGCGGTCCTTCACCACCGAATAGGGCGTGCCCTTCAGCGGAACGCTGCCCATGCCGGTATTGACCGCTTCACCCGCACTTCCCGACTGGCCCTTCTGCGCCGCCGTCTGCGGGAACATCTGGACCCACAGGCCAAGCCGCATGTCGTTGACGAAGATGGTGCCGCTGGTCGGATCGGTTGAGATGCCGCCCCAGTTCATGCCGCCCAGCGATCCGGGGAAGCTCAGCGACTTGTCGGTGCCCGGCGCGGTGTACAGCCCCTCATAGCGCATGCCCTTGAACGCGATGCGGCAGAGCAGCTGGTCGAACGGGGTCGCTCCCCACATGTCTGCCTCGGTCAGCGGGCCGACGCCGATCTGCGGCATGCCGAGCGACTTGGGCTGGGTCAGCGAATAGGGCTCGCCCGGAATGTTCGCGGGCTTGACCGGCACTTCCTTGACCTGCGTCAGCGGCTTGCCGGTGGCGCGGTCGAGCACATAGACCTGCCCTGCCTTGGTGCCGAAGACGAGCGCGGGTACCTTGCGGCCGGCATCGACGGGGAAGTCGACGAAGCTCGGCTGCATCGGCAGGTCGAAGTCCCACAGATCGTTATGGACCGTCTGGAAATGCCATTTCTCGCGGCCGGTGGTGGCATCGAGCGCCAGCATCGATGCGCCATATTCATGGTCGAGCGCGCTGCGGGTCACGCCATAGAGATCGACCGAGGCACTGCCGACCGGCATGAACACCGTGTTCGACGCCGGGTCATAGGACATGGCGGCCCAGACATTGGGGGTCGAGCGGGCATAGGTCTTGCCCGCCGGTGGGGTGCCGGTGATGGCCGGATTGCCCGGATCGAACGCCCAACGCAGCTTGCCGCTGACGACGTCGAAGCCGCGCATCACGCCGCCGGGCATGTCGACCTGGACATTATCGGCGACACGGCCTCCGACTACCACGGTCGTGCCGGCCAGCGTCGGCGCGGAAGTCAGCTGATATTGGGGGTCGGGGGCATTGCCGAGACCAGCCTTCAGGTCGACCCGGCCATTGGTGCCGAAATCGGAGCAGAACTTGCCGGTGTCGGCATCGAGCGCGATCAGTTCGGCATTGATGGTGTTCATCAGGATGCGGCGCTGGCAGGCGGCGCCCGTCGGCACCGTCACGGCCGTCACCGGCGTCGCACCGGGCAGGCTGGGCTGCTGGATCGGCGCATGGGCGTCGAAATAGGCAAGGCCGCGGCAGCGCATCCAGACCGATGCCCTGGCATTGATCAGCGTCTTCCACTTCTCACGGCCGGTGTCGGCGTCGAGCGCGATGACATTATTGTGCGGCGTGCAGATGAACAGCGTGTCGCCGACCTGAAGCGGGGTATTCTGGTCCTCCGCACCATTGCCGTCGCTCAGCGCGATATCGCCGGTACGATAGGTCCAGGCGACCTTGAGATCGTTCACATTGTCGCGCGTGATCTGGTCGAGCGCGACGAAGCGACTACCGCCGGACGTGTTGCCATAGGCGGTCCAGTCCTTCTGCGTCTGCGCCGGATCGACTGGAACCAGCGGCGCGGCTTGGCCGGCGAAGACAACGGTCGGATGCGCGATGAACATGCCGGCGGCTCCGGCGGCCGATCCCAGCCCGACCAGCGCCGCGATCAGCAGGGCAGGCCGCCATGCGGGTGCTGAACCATCCCGACGCCGCAGCAGCGGATAGGATAGGGCGATCACCGTCGCGCCCACGCCCATCGCCAGCAGGCGGGATATCAGCGGCCAGAAGCTGAAGCCGACTTCCTGCACCGCCCAGACGATGGTGAGCAGGAAGAGGGCGCCGAACAATAATCCTCCCGCCGCCCGGCGCAGCGCGATGAGCAGCCCCGCAGCCACCAGCGCTATGCCGGCGATCAGGAAATAGCGACTGCCGCCCAGCATGATGAGCTTGGCGCCACCGATCGTGAAGAACAATCCTGCGGCAACAATCACCGCCCCCAACAGAAGCAGCCAACCGCGAACGAGCGGCTGGCCCCGCATTTTCGTGCCCGACACGCGGCACCTCCTTCATATCTTATGGTCGTCGGAGAGTGCCGCTCTGTGGTCGATGGGAAACCGAGTCACCAGACCGTCGCGGCTGCGACATTGTGTACCATCTAGTACGTGCGTGAGCTTTTTGCAAGTTTGACTCCTTCCGGACGGTGAAAGGCGGCGCTGTTGCGGACATTCTGGTCGACAGGATCCGGCCGGACATCGGCATTTGGCGGCTTTTCAAACGATTAAGGGCTTACGGTGCAAACAATGCACGTCGGCTTTCACGGCGGCAGCGACCATGCCGCTTTTGTGGAAACATCATCCGCCACACATCCGTGCGACCTACGTCTCGTCGCTCAAATCTCATATTCCGGCCGCCATTGCGGGCTGAGATAGGCTGGCGTCCGCTCCTCCAGGTCCGGCTGGCGCTGGCGCATCTCGCCATAGAGGCGTTTCACCATGCTGCTTCCCGTCCGGGTGAACAGTGCCGGGACGATTCCGTGGATCATGCAGGCCAGCCCGGATCGCACCATCAGGAAACCGAAACGCATCGCCACCCCCATATGCTGGGGATAGCTTTCATGCACTTCACGCGGATGCTTCAGGAAGAGTTGGTCGATCATCGCGGCTCGCTCATCTGACAATATTGCCGCCATATTATCCTATCGGACGATGGAGCGGGAGAGGTTCGCTTGACCCATCCCCCGCCTTGGGAACATCCTGGCCAAATGACCCAGACGCCTTCCCTCGGCCATCCCGTCTATCGGGACATGCCGACCACCATTTTCGAACATATGTCCGCCCGCGCCCGCGAGACCGGGGCGATCAATCTGGGGCAGGGCTTTCCCGAAGGCCCCGGCCCGCGCGACGTGCTTCAGGCGGCGGCCGATGCGCTGCTCACCTGTTCCAGCCAATATCCGCCCATGCCCGGCCTTGCCGAACTGCGCGCGGCGGTGGCGTGCCATTATGCGCGGCATCAGGGGCTGGACCTGTCTCCACAGGAGGTCATCGTCACCTCCGGCGCGACCGAGGCGATCGCGGCCAGCTTGCTCGCGCTCGTCCGGCCGGGCGACGAGGTGCTGATGCTCGCCCCGCTCTACGATGCCTATCTGCCGCTGGTGGAGCGAGTCGGAGGCGTGGCGAAGGTCGTGAAGCTGACGCCGCCCGACTGGCGCGTTGCGCGCGAAGCGCTGGAGGCGGCGATCACGCCGCGCACCCGCATCCTGCTGATGAACAATCCGGTGAATCCGACCGGCATCGTCCTGCGCGACGCGGAACTGGCGCTGCTGGCCGACCTCTGCGTCGCTCATGACCTGATCGCCATCTGCGACGAGGTTTGGGAACAGACGATTTATGACGGCATCCCCCATCGCCCGCTGATCGGCTTTCCAGGGATGCGCAATCGCACCATCAAGATCGGGTCGGCGGGCAAGATCTTCTCCGTCACTGGCTGGAAGGTCGGCTGGATGTGCGCCGCGCCGCCGATCGCCACCCTGCTCGGCCGTGCCCATCAATTCCTGACCTTCACGACCCCGCCAAACCTGCAATGGGCCGTGGCGGAGGGGCTGGGCTATTCCGACAACTGGTTCGATGCGCAACGCGGCGCCTATCAGGCGTCGCGCGATCGACTGGCGGCGGGATTGCGAGAGGCGGGCTATGTCGTTCGGCCCAGCGGGGCGACTTGGTTTCTCTCGATCGACCTGTCCGCCTCCGGCATTGCGCTTGACGATGTGACCTTCTGCAACCGGATCATCGAAGAGGCGGGGGTGGCGGCGATCCCGATCTCCGCCTTCTACCCGGAGGAATCCGTCACGCATCTCGTCCGCCTCTGCTTTTCCAAGACGGATGAAACGCTGGTTCAGGCGATCGCGCGGTTGGCCGCCTTCCGCGCGACGATCGGTTGACGGATGATCGCCGCGCCCAGGATCAGCATGACGATCAGCAGCAGCCCTTGCGCGGCGAGGAAGGGCGGTTCGCTGCCGGTCGGAGCCAGCGCATTGAGCGCGGGCAGCTTCAGGAAGCCCTGCACCACAAGCACGAACAGGTTGAGCCACAGCGCCGTCGTCGCGCTCACCGCATAGACGATCCGCGCCCGGCCACCCAGTCTGAACCCGTAAAGCGCCGCAAAGGCGACCGCAAGCACCAGCGTCGAGACGATCCCGACCCCGATCGCCGGGGTAAAGCCGCGAAAGGGAAAGAGGAAGCCGGTGAGACTGGTGAGCAGGGTGGTGACAAGGAAGACCGCCTGCATTCGTGGCAGGAAATGCCCTTTCGCCTGCGCGGGGAGGGCGATCAGGCCGGTCGCGATGCCGATCAGGCTGATCGCGACGTGCAGGGCAATGAATTCGGGGATGGAAAAACCGAGGATCATGGGGTGTCTCCTTGGAATATTCTCTCAATCCGTTCGCCTGAGCTTGTCGAAGGGCTTCCCTTGTCTTCAGCAAGAAGAAGCGGGCTTCGACAGGCTCAGCCCGAACGGCTTTGTTGGCAATGTCTGCATCAAATCTGATAGCGAGCCGCCGCATCCTTGAGCGACAGGTTGGGGCGGAGCGCTGCCCGTGCGGCGAGATAGGCGTCGAGGTCAGCCTTGTCCGGTAGTGCCGGGATGGTGATCGCCTCGCTCTGGTCGAGGCCGGCCAGCGCCGCGTCGACCATCACCTCCACATCCATCACCATGTGCGGCGGTATGGTGGCGATCTGCTCGTCCGTCCAGATGGCCGTCCGGGTGATGCCCGGCAACACCGCCTGCACCTTCACCCCCTTGCCGCCCAGTTCGATTTGCAATGCTTCGGTAAAGGCCAGTACATAAGCCTTGGTCGCGGGATAGACCGCCGTGAAGCCGTCGGGCATCAGCGCCGTGACCGAGGTGATGTTGATCAGCGTCCCGGCGCCCTTCGCTGCCAGTCGCGGCGCGATCGCCCGCGACAGCCGGGTCACGGCCAGGATATTGAGGTCGATCATGCCGGTCAGATAGACCGGGTCGGTTTCGACGAAACTCTGTTCGCCCGCAATACCGGCATTGTTGACGAGGCCGGTGATGGCGTCGTCGTCGCGCAGCCGCGCCTCGATCCGGGCGAGGTCATCGGCTTTGGCGAGGTCGGCGGCGATCACTTCGACGGCGACGCCGGTTTCGCGCAAGGTGGCGGCCAGAGCCTCCAGCTTCTCGGCCCTGCGGGCGACGAGGATCAGGTTCGCGCCGCGCTTGGCGAAGCGATCGGCATAGACCGCGCCGATGCCGTCCGACGCGCCGGTGATGAGGATGGTTTCGTTGGTCATGGGGGTTCTCCTGTTAAGAACAATTTTGATCCCGTTCAGGCTGAGCGAAGCGAAGCAGCCTCCCTTCGGTCGGCCGAGCCCTTCGACTTCGCTCAGGGCGAACGGAACTTTGGTTTGTCAGCCGTTGACGAAATCGAGCAGGTCGGCGTTGAACCGATCCTGGTGAGTCTGCGTCAGCCCATGGTCTGCGCCTTCATACACCTTCAGCACCGCATGCGTAACGATCTTGATGGTGGAGAGGGCGGCAGCACCGATCGGGACGATCTGATCGTCATCGCCATGCAGGACGAGCGTCGGCACATCGACCTTGGCGAGGTCGGCATGGAAATCGCTTTCCGAAAAGGCCCGGATCGAGTCCAGTTGGCCCTTCAGGCCGCCCATCATTCCCTGCCGCCAGAACTCCTCGCGAATGCCTTCGGAAATGATCGCACCATCGCGATTATAGCCGTAGAAGGGGATGGTCAGATCCTTGAAGAACTGGCTGCGATTATCGAACGTCCCCTTGCGGATACCGTCGAACACGTCGATCGGCAGGCCGCCCGGATTGGCTTCTGTCTTCAGCATCAGCGGAGGCACCGCACCGATCAGCGCCAGCTTCGCGACCCGCTTCGTGCCATGGCGGCCGACATAGCGGGTGACTTCGCCGCCGCCGGTCGAATGGCCGACCAGCACGACATCGTGCAGATCAAGCGCCTCGATCAGGTCGGCCAGATCGTCGGCATATTGGTCCATATTGTTGTTGGCCCACACCTGATCCGACCGGCCATGGCTGCGGCGGTCATGGGCGATGGTGCGGAAGCCCTGATTGGCGAAATAGACCATCTGCGCGTCCCAGGCGTCGGCGGAGAGCGGCCAGCCATGGGAGAAGACGATCGGCTGGCCATCGCGCGGTCCCCAGTCCTTGTAGAAGATGCGGGTGCCGTCCCTGGTAGTGATGAAATTGCTCATGTGAAATTCCCTTCCCGTCTTTCAGAAGGGCGTCCTTCACGCCCTGTGCTTGCAGAATTAGGGGAGATGACGGAGGATCGGGATTGGCGGTCCCGACATTAAGCGGGCCGATTCCGACAAAGGTGCTGGATCATGGACTCGACGCAGACGCCCAAGGCGGAAATCGGCATCCTCCTCTACCGCAACTGCCAGCAGGCGATGGTCCATGGCATGACCGACCTGATCGACATTGCCGGCCAATTCTCGCGCCGGCATGGCGGCCCGCTACTGCGCGTCAGCCATTGGCAGATGCAGGCCGATGGCTGTTTCGCGCGCAGCCACGACACGCATGAAGGCCTGCCCGGCACGCCCGATATCTGGCTGGTCCCCGGTCGCCTGACCGGTGTGCCGGAGGCGGAGGAGGCCGCGCCCTATGCCCGCTGGCTGCTTGATCGCCATGCACAGGGCGCGACGCTTGCGTCCAATTGCGGCGGCGCCTTCCTGCTCGCGGCGACCGGCCTGCTCGATGGGCGGCCGGCGACGACCCACTGGTGGTTCGCCGAACAGTTTCGTGATCGCTTCCCGAAGGTGAGACTGGACTGCGACCGGATCGTGATCGACGATGGCGACCTGATCACGGCGGGCGGGCTGATGGCCTGGACAGACCTTGGCATGCGATTGGTCGACCGGCTGCTGGGGCCGACGGTGATGCTGGATACGGGAAAGTTTCTGCTGGTCGATACCGCCGGACGCGAGCAGAAACACTTCGCCCGTTTCATGCCGCGCATGACCCATGGCGACGAGCCGATATTGAAAGTTCAGCACTGGCTTGCCGCCCGCGAGGCGAAACCAGCCAGCGTTGGCGAGATGGCGGCGCATGCGGCCCTTGAGGAACGCACCTTCCAGCGCCGTTTCAAGGCCGCTACCGCCATGACCCCGATCGAATATGTCCAGCATCTGCGCGTCGCCAAGGCGCGCGAGCATCTGGAGTTTACCAGACGCACCGTCGACCAGATCGCATGGAGCGTCGGCTATGAGGATGCAGCCGCCTTCCGCAAACTTTTCCACAGGCTGGTCGGCCTGTCGCCGGGCGATTATCGGCAGCGCTTCGCCGCACCGGGAGCACAGGCCGCGTGACTATAATAGTTAGCTAACTATTGAATTTCCCATTATCGTTTCGATTGTCTAGTTTGCTGTCGGACTTGCGACCCGCCGCCCATGCCGCTAGGTTCCCGTTTCGTTCCAGACAAGGATATGCAATGGACAGCCTGGCCGCCCTTCTCGTTCCCGTTGCGCTGCTAATCGGCCTTGCCGTCGGCTGGCTGCTCAAGGGCAAGGCCGTCGCGCCGCTGGCGGGGGAAAAGGCCGACCTTGGTGGGAAACTGGACCTTGCCACGGCCCAGCGCAACGCCGCTATTGCCGAACTGGCGGTCGAGCAGGAGCGGGTTGTGCAGGCTGCGACCCGGATCAGTCGGCTCGAATCGGCACAGCTGGCATCCGAACAGCGGCTGGAAGCGACGCAGATCGCCGCCAGTCAGAAGCTGGAAGCGGTGCAGGCTGCCGCCATGGAGCGGCTGGACCATGTTCAGGCCGATCGCGAAACCGCATTGCGCGAACTGGCGGCGCTCCAGTCCGACACCCAGGCACGCACCAAGGCCTTCGAGCAGCAGATCGCCGCGCTCAAGGATGCCAAGGAGCAATTGTCCGCCCAGTTCAGCGAGATTGGCGGCAAGCTGCTCGACCAAGCGCAGACCCAGTTCCTGACCCGCGCCGACCAGCGTTTCGCCCAGGCGAACGAGAAGAGCGAGGCGCAGCTCAAGACGCTCCTCAATCCGGTCGAAACCACGCTTAAGCGCTATGAGGAAGGCCTTGCGCGCGTCGAGAAGGACCGGGTCGGCAGCTACGCCGAACTGCGCGAGGCGATCGCCATGGTCCATGCGGGGCAGGGACAGGTGCGCGAGGAGACGGCCAAGCTGGTCAATGCCCTGCGCGCGGCGCCCAAGACGCGCGGTCGCTGGGGCGAGCAGCAGTTCAAGAATCTGATCGAGACGGCGGGCCTCTCGCCCTTCGTGGACTTTCAGGAAGAAGTCTCCGTTACCGTCGAAGACGGTCGTCTGCGCCCGGACTTCATCATCCGCCTGCCGGGCGACCAGCAACTGGTGGTCGACGTCAAATGCTCGCTGGAGGCCTATCTGAACGCCGTCGATCAGGTCGATCCGGCGGCGCGAGAACGCTATCTGGCCGACCATGCCCGCGCCGTGCGCACCCATGCCGATGCGCTGGGTCGCAAGGCCTATTGGGAACAGTTCGCCAAGGCGCCCGACTTCGTCATCATGTATGTGCCTGGTGACAATTTCGTCACCGCCGCGCTGGAGGCGGACATGGAATTGTGGGAGCGCGCCGCCCGCAACCGCGTCATCATCTGCGGCCCGGCAACCTTCCTGCCGCTCGCCCGCACCCTCGCAGGCCACTGGCGCCAGGCCAAGATGCAGGAACAGGCGCAGCAGGTCGGCCAACTCGGTAAGGAACTGTACGAGCGCCTCTCCGTCGTCGCGACGCACCTGAAGCGTCTCGGTTCGGGCCTCAACAGCGCGGTGTCCAACTATAACAGCTTCATCGGCAGCTTTGAAACGCGCGTCCTCTCCACCGGCCGCAAGTTCCGCGACCTCGATATCGAAACCGGCGGGAAGGAAATCGAGGCGATGGAGCCCCTCGACGTCATCGCCCGCGATGTGCAGGCGGAAGAAGCAAGGGCGTTGCCGGCGGCTGAGTAAGCCGACGACCGGAAGCAGCCATTTCCCGTTATTCCTTCTCCCTTGGAGGGAGAAGGATACCCAGCCTTTCCGTGTAGCGGTTAGGCGAAGTTGGATGAGGGGATTGGCGCAGGGCTGGCCTATTCTCATGAGGTCGCATACCCCTCATCCATTCCCGTCATGCTGACGAAAGTCAGCATCCAGGGTTGTTTTTAGCCACCCTGGATCCCGGCATGCGCCGGGATGACGAAGTCAAGAATGTCCGCTTCCACCCAAACCGGCGATCGATTCCGATCGCCTGGAAATCGCTCTAGGGCAAAGGGGCATCCACCCGGTCGCCATGGCTCTTGGGTGATGATGTGACCAGCATCTCTACCGGTGCTTCGCTGTCGTTCCGGGCTTGATGGGGGATGCCAGGTGCAATTTCGATTCCTTGGCCCCTGGCCAGACGATGGGTCCGGCCGTCAGCCTCCATCGTCAGTTCGCCAGTCAGCACGTAGAAGAACTGTCGCGCCTTGCGATGAAAATGACGCACTTCCGCCGTGCCGGGCGCCATTCTTTCCTCGATCACGGAAAGGTCGGACTGCCTGACCAGATGCCAGCCATCATTGACGCCACCCCAGACATAATGATCGGCGCGGTCTTTCGCGACCGGAGTGGGAGGCGCCACGACGGCGTCGGTGGCGACGAGCAGAAGCAGAGGAAGAGTGACATTCATGCCCGGATCAACGATCTGTTAAGACCGCTCCACCATGTGTTGTCGGCAAGCCTCTTTGGTTCGCAAGTGAAACCTTTCGCATTTCGTGCGTTGGTTTCGCAGGCAATCGAGGAAGAATATGATGCATACCGGATTCGGGACGGCGCGGCCGTCATTCGCGAAAGGCTTCAGCCCCCTCTATCACACTGGCGAGGTGAATCGCTGTCCGTCCTGTACGCGCCAGCACTGGATTGTCGGACGGATGGTTGCGGAATGCGCCTTTTGCGGCACCGCGCTGCCGTTGGAGCAGTTCAGCACATATAGTGCCAGTCCACGCATCGCCTGTTTCGGTACAAGCGCAGATGAACTGCCCGAGGAACTGCGCGCCGTGTCCTGACGCGATCAGGCGCGACCAACGAACAGAAATCCGACCGCGCCCATGATGCAGGCGAAGGCTGCAAGATGTCGCCAATGCAGCGGCTCGCCCAGCACCGTCACCATGAAGCCGCCGAAGACGATCAGTGCGATCGCTTCCTGTGCGACCTTGAGCTGGCCCGCGCTCCAACCATGGGCATATCCGATGCGGTTGGCGGGTACAGCCAGGCAATATTCGATGAGGGCAATGCCCCAGC
This sequence comes from Sphingobium sp., assembly GCF_035511395.1. Lineage (GTDB taxonomy): Bacteria > Pseudomonadota > Alphaproteobacteria > Sphingomonadales > Sphingomonadaceae > Sphingobium. The sequence continues at coordinate 1,717 of NZ_DATKFP010000050.1, read as the reverse complement.
TGATCAGGATGACCAGCAGGATCGGCTTTTCCATCCCGCCCTTGAGATGCCAGTACCAGGCGATGGTCATGAAGATGTTGGACAGGACAAGCAGGATGATGGTGGGCATGTGGGCCTCGTGCGGGACGGGCCGATGCTTTGGCATTGTCGGCCGCCCTCGCGCAAGCCGGCATGAAGAAGGCCCGGTCGCAGAGGGCCGGGCCTTCTTTCATTTCATACGCGACGTTCAGCGATAGCGATTGCCGCTGTAGCTTGTGCTGCTGCTGGCATAGCCTTCGCGGGTCGAGCCGCCCCGATCCTGATCGCGGTCGCCAAACAGGGCATTCTGCTCGCGTTCGGTGCGCCACGCGGCCTGCGCTTCGTCGGCGGTCTTTTCCAGCGTAACCTTGGTCGCGTCGACCGACTTGATCCAGCTGGAAGGGATCGAATGGTGGACGCCGCCGGCATCCTGGTCGCTCTTGGTCAGGATGATGCGATCGCCGCGCAGCTTGTCGACGGTCCCCACATGCTCGCCGTCGCTGCCAACGACCTCGTGATGTTCCCTGACCTGCTGGACAGCTTGGCGCTGTTCGCCGCGCCGGGTCCGCCAGGTGCCGAATTCACTGTTGAAGCGATCCCGGTTCTCGTTCTGATATTCCGCATAGTCGCGGTCCAGCTCGTCGATACGCTGCTGCCGCCAGCTATGATAATTGCTGTCATGGTGCGCGCCATAGTCCTGTTGTGGACCAAAGGCGCGGTTGCGATAGCCGTGATCCTCGTTGCCATATCCACTGCGTTCGCCGCTATATGGCCTGAAACCGCGTCCCGGCAGATAGTCGTTGCCCGACGCGGAGGCGTAGCCCAGCCGGCTCGACTGATCGCGTGGATCGCCATAGGGGCGGTTATAATATTCATCGAACTCGCGGCGGCGTTCGGCATCTTCATCGCCGAACCAGCTGCGGACTTCATCGCCCGCGCGGTCGAAGAAACCGCGTTCCTCATAGTCATAGTCGGCCGGAGGGCGACGCAGGTCGGGGCCGCCGAATTGGCCGCGCGTGCCGTAGCGGGAGCCACGATCGTCGCGCCAGTCGCGCCCGGTGCGGTAACGGTCTCCGCGGTCCCAGCCGGTCGAATAGCGATCCTCGCCATAGCGGCGTCCGCTTTGGTAACCCATCGTCCATCTCCTTGATCAATTCCGGCGGCGCATCCTGGGCGCCGTCGGTGGATCAATGGTCGGGCAGAGGCATCGTTCCGGGCGTTACGCAGGGGAAACATCCGACCCATGCACCGCCTCGCCGACCGCAGAAAACTGCGGATTTCCTTGCCCTTGATCGAGATTAGGAGCGAGGGGAATTTTTTGCGCAAAAGATCATTGCAAGGCCCTGATGCCTCGCCTATAGGCAGCGCTCCTTTGGGGCCTTAGCTCAGCTGGGAGAGCGCGTCGTTCGCAATGACGAGGTCAGGGGTTCGATCCCCCTAGGCTCCACCATTTTCCCTGACATATGCTGATATCTTGCGTTCGTGGATCAGATCGATCCGCGTTTATCGGCGTTCCAAGCCGGTCAGGACCGTTCGCCTCCGAAATGGCCGGCGCGCAGGAAGTGCGCGATCTGATCGACCACCGGTGGGGCGTAGATCATCGCGGTGTGCGCCACGGGCATTACCATATGATCGGTCTGGCCCGCGCAGTGCGTGGCGGCCACGCTGCCGCAGGCGATGGGCGAGCAGGGCGGTTTGG
>NZ_DATKFP010000049.1:0-15784 GCF_035511395.1 Sphingobium sp. | reverse complement strand
TCGATCTCATAGTGCCGCCAGCCATGTTGCTGCGCGACCGGGATGGGCTGGCCGAAGATCTCGAATTCCCAGCCATGTGCGACAAAGCCACAGATGATGGCGTTGAGGTCATCGCTGCGGCGAAGCGTGAAGCCTGGCATCGTGCGGAAGGTATCGGTCAGGGTGCCTGTGAAGGCATCGGCGTCATGCACCTCGCAGACTATGTCCAGATCGCTGTCGGGCATGGCGATGCCGAGCGGGGGCGTGCCGACGAGGCGCGGGTCGAAGGCGGCCAGCACCGCCATCACGCCGCAGTTGGTGAGGGCATCGCGATAATCGGGGCGGGTCACGCCACGCGCATTTCCGCGGCCAGCCTTGCGATCAGGTCGGCCGCTGGCAGCGCGCGGGCGAGGGGGGCTCCTTGTCCCGCCCATTGCGCGCCATAGCCGCCTTCACCATGCGCCTTGGCCAGCAGGTGCAGCGCCTTCCCGGCATCATAGGCGATGGGATAGTCGGGCGGCGTCAGCACCGTTTCCGCGCCCCAGCCGACGAAACGGTTGGGCAGGCATCGCGCCGGGCGGCCGGATAGGACGCGGGTCATCTCCGTATGAGCGGCCGCCGGGCTGAACAGGGCAGCGCGATAGGCCGTGTCGGCGCTGCTTTCCGGGCAACCGATGAAGGCGGTGCCGAGCTGCGCCGCGACCGCGCCCAGTTCCAGCGCGGCCCTTATCCCCCGGCCGTCCATGATGCCGCCTGCGGCGATGACGGGCAGGCCGGCCTGCGCCACCAAAAGCCGGGTCAGCGCCACCGTGCCGAGCCGGTCATCGGGCACATCGGGATCGAACACGCCGCGATGGCCGCCTGCCTCGAACCCCTGCGCGACCAGCATGTCTATTCCGGCGGCGCGCGCAGCATGGGCTTCGGCGAGGCTGGTGACGCTGGCGAGCAGGAGGCAGCCGGCGGCTTTCAGCGTCGCGATCCGCCAAGGCTCCGGCAGGCCGAAATGGAAGCTGACCACTGCCGGCCGGGTTTCGGCAAGCATCGCCAGCATCGCGTCATCCTGGGCAAAGCTTCGATAGATTTCGCGGAGTGAAGCGGGCGCCGTGCCGCCAAACTGGGCGAAGAGGGGTGCCAGCGCGGCGAGCCATTGCGCCTCCCGTTCGGGTCTGGCCTGCGCCGGAGCATGGACGAAGAGGTTCACGTTGAAGGGGCGCTCGGTCCGCGCACGAACGGCGGCGATCATCTCCAGCGCGCCTTCCGCATCGACCGCGCCGACGGCGATGGAGCCAAGCGCGCCTGCCTCGCTGACGGCCGCTGCCATGTCCGGCGTGGAGACGCCCGCCATCGGCGCCTGGATGATGGGATGGGCAAGGCCGAGCGAGTCGAGCGGGTTCATGGCGGGCAATGTGGGCTGAGCCGTTCGCGCCCGCAACCCGCCCATAAAGGAAAAGGCCCGGACGCTTGTGGCGACCGGGCCTCCTTCGTCAGGGCCTGAGAAAGGGTTCAGGCCCCAAGATGATGCCTGACGATCAGGCGCTGTAGTACATGTCGAATTCGACCGGCGACGGGGCCATTTCCCAGCGATACACTTCGGGCCACTTCAGTTCGATGTAAGCATCGATCTGGTCCTTGGTGAACACGTCGCCCTTCAGCAGGAACTCATAGTCGGCTTCCAGGCTGTTCAGCGCTTCACGCAGCGAACCGCAGACGGTCGGCACCTGGCTCAGCTCTTCGGGCGGCAGGTCGTAGAGATTCTTGTCCATCGCGGCGCCCGGATGGATCTTGTTCTCGATGCCGTCGAGGCCGGCCATCAGCAGCGCGGCGTAGCAGAGATAGGGGTTGGCCATCGCGTCGGGGAAGCGGAATTCCACGCGCTTCGCCTTGGCGCCTGCGCCGTAGGGAATACGGCACGAAGCCGAGCGGTTACGAGCCGAATAAGCCAGCAGAACCGGGGCTTCGAAGCCCGGCACCAGACGCTTGTAGCTGTTGGTGGTCGGGTTGGTGAAGGCGTTCAGGGCCTTGGCGTGCTTGATGACGCCGCCGATGAAGTAGAGGCAGGTGTCCGACAGGCCGGCATAGCCGTCGCCGGCGAAGAGCGGCTTGCCGCCTTCCCAGATCGACATGTGGGTATGCATGCCCGAACCGTTATCCTGCGCGATCGGCTTCGGCATGAAGGTCGCGGTCTTGCCATAGGCCTGGGCGACCATCTGAACCACATACTTATAGATCTGCATGCGGTCGGCGGTCTGGACCAGCGTGCCGAAGGTCAGGCCGAGTTCATGCTGGGCAGCGGCGACTTCATGGTGATGCTTGTCGCAGGGCAGGCCCATTTCGAGCATGGTCGACACCATTTCGGCGCGGATGTCGGTGCAGGGGTCGACCGGCGCGACGGGGAAATAGCCGCCCTTGGCGCGCGGACGGTGGCCCAGGTTGCCACCTTCATATTCCTTGCCGGTGTTCGTCGGCAGTTCGATGTCGTCGATCTTGAAATAGCTCTGCGAGTAATCATTCTCGAAGCGCACGTCGTCGAACATGAAGAATTCGGCTTCCGGGCCGACATAGATGGTGTCACCGAAACCGGCCGACTTGACGAACGCTTCGGCGCGCTTCGCGCAGGAGCGCGGGTCGCGGGCATACAGCTCACCGGTGTCCGGCTCGACGATGTCGCAGAAGATGATCAGCATCGGGGTAGCGCTGAACGGATCGACATAGACGGCGTCGAGGTCGGGCTTCAGGATCATGTCCGACTCGTTGATCGCCTTCCAGCCTTCGATCGACGAACCGTCGAACATCAGGCCCTGGGTCAGCTCATCTTCGCCAAGCACGCTCGACACCATGGTCAGGTGCTGCCACTTGCCCTTGGGATCGGTGAAACGGACATCGACCCACTCGATCTCCTTTTCCTCGATCATTTTCAGGATGTCTTTTGGCGTGTTGGCCATGTGCTATTGCCCTTCTTTCAGAAATACCCCCCCGAAGGGGTAGTGGATGCCAAAAATCCTGTCGGCCCATGCGACGACAGGAAAAACCGGATCAGATGGCGTCGCTGTCGCGCTCGCCAGTGCGGATGCGTACCGCGCCCTCGACATTGGAGATGAAGATCTTGCCGTCGCCGATGCGGCCGGTCTGCGCAGCGGCGCAGATCGCCTCGACCACCCGGTCGGCGAGTGAATCGTCGACCACGACTTCCAGCTTCACCTTGGGTAGGAAATCGACCACATATTCGGCGCCGCGATAAAGTTCGGTATGACCCTTCTGCCGGCCGAAACCCTTGGCTTCGGTGACGGTGATGCCCGAAACGCCGACTTCGTGCAGCGCTTCCTTCACCTCATCCAGCTTGAACGGTTTGATGATCGCTTCGATCTTCTTCATCACTATAGTCCCAACCCATGACGCACGCCAACATGCGGGCGGTGGCCCGCATGCCTCAATCCTCAAGCGACGATCTCATGCCCCCCGAGGCACGCACCGTCTCTCTTGGCAATCAATTACCGTGCCAAATGGCGAATCGCTAGGACTGCTTTCGGCGATGCAGCAATCTTTGTCCATATTGCCCGGATTCCGGGCAATATCGTGACTCATTGCCTGTTTTTTGGGCAGCGTTCTGACGATCAGAGCGTATAAGGCGGGCAGTTGAAACCGCCGGGGCTTTTCGTGAAGATTTCGCAACCGGTTTCGGTAATGCCGATGCTATGTTCGAACTGGGCGGACAAAGTGCGGTCGCGGGTGACGGCGGTCCAGCCATCATCCAGCATCTTCACGCCGGGCTTACCGATGTTGATCATCGGCTCGATCGTGAAAAACATGCCGGGCTTCAGTTCCGGGCCGGTACCGGGCCGGCCGACATGGACGACCTCCGGGCTGTCATGGAAGACCTGGCCCAGGCCATGGCCGCAGAAATCGCGGACCACGCCATAGCGATGCTTTTCCGCGTGGCGCTGGATCACATAGCCGATGTCGCCCAGATGATTGCCGGGCCTGGCCTGCTCGATACCCAGCATCAGGCATTCATAGGTGATCTCGACCAGACGGCGCGCCTTGATGGCTGCTTCGCCGACGATGAACATGCGGCTGGTGTCGCCGTGCCAGCCATCAACCTGCGGCGTGACGTCGATGTTGAGGATGTCGCCTTCCTTCAGGCGATAGTCGCCCGGAATGCCATGGCAGATGACATTGTTGAGCGAGATGCAGCAACTGTGCGTATAGCCCCGATAGCCGAGCGTCGCGGGAACGCCGCCACCCTCCAGCGTCATGCGACGGACGATGTCGTCCAGTTCGCCTGTGGTGACGCCCGGCACCACATGGGGCACCAGCGCGTCGAGGATTTCGGCAGCCAGGCGGCCGGCTCTGCGCATGCCGGCAAAGCCGGATTCGTCATACAGCTTGATAGCGGTCGAGCGGGACATCGGCGTGTCCGCCGTCATCGTCATATATTCGGTCATGCGGCATTTATAGGCGCTTGCGCAGCATAATGCGAGGGGGCGGCTAGGCATTGGGCACGCCACCGGCTATGGACCCAGCATGGCCGATCCGACCCGCACCTGGACCGCAGCGCTGATCGTGATCGGCGACGAGATTCTTTCCGGCAGGACTCAGGACAAGAATGTTTCCCAGATCGCGACCTGGCTGAATGTTCAGGGTATCCGCCTGCGTGAGGTGCGCGTTGTAGCGGACGATCAGGACGCCATCGTCGAAGCAGTGAACATATTGCGCGCCCGCAACGACTATCTCTTCACCACTGGCGGTATCGGTCCGACCCATGACGACATCACCGTCGACGCGATTGCGGCGGCTCTGGGCGTCGAGGTGGAAATCCATGAAGGCGCACGCGCTATGCTGGGCGGCTATTATGAGACGCGCGGCGGGCTGACCGAGGCGCGGTTACGCATGGCGCGGGTGCCGGCGGGCGCGAGCCTGATCGCAAACCGCATGTCGGGCGCGCCGGGTATCCGCCATGGCAATATCTTCATCATGGCGGGCGTGCCCCATATCACCGCCGGCATGCTGGAAAGCCTGACCGGCACGCTGGAGGGCGGATTGCCCCTGCTGTCGGCGACGATCGGCTGCTGGGTCGCGGAAAGCGAGATTGCCGACCTGCTGGGCAATACCGAGCGCGCGCATGAAGGCTGTCAGATCGGCAGCTATCCCTTCTTCCGTGAAGGGCGCACCGGCGCGAATTTCGTGGTGCGATCGACCAGCCGGGACGCACTCGACGCCTGCGTCGCGGCCCTGTCCGCCGGGCTCGAGCAGGGTGGCTGGACCGTCCATCCGGGCGGTATCTGAAGCCAGGGGCAGGCAAGGCGCTTGCCGAACCGGCATCCGGTCCTTTTCGTCCCATCAAGACCGTCATCCACTAATAGGACTTTCCAGGTCGCATTCCACGGACTAGAGGGGCGCATCCCCGGGGGGCCGCTTATGCGCGGCTGAGAGGTGGTCCGCAGGCCACGACCCGCTGAACCTGATCCGGCTGATTACCGGCGTAGGGAGGGCAAGGCGGCGCGTTCGCCAGTCCCTCCGCGTGGAGTGGACGTGAGACGATGACGATTGATGCGACTTTGGTTGGACGGGCGGCGCTGGCGACCGCAATGCTCTTTTCGGTGCCTGCCGCTTTGGCGGCAGAGGGCGACGAACAGGATCGCGCCACCATAGAGGTTACTGGTTATCCCGATCCGCAGGGCCTTCTGCCCGATCAGAGCGTACCCAAGGCGGTCAGTTCGATCGCGGAAGCCTTCATCAGCAAGCAGGCGCCGACGCTCAATGCGTTCCAGCTGGTCAATCTGCTGCCCGGCGCGAATGTGTCGTCCAGCGATCCCTACGGCCTGTCCGCCACGTCCAGCCTGACGCTGCGCGGCCTGGGGCAGGACCAGATCGGCGTGCTGCTGGAAGGCGCGCCGCAGAATGACATCGGCTATTATTATGCCTATCCCTCCCAGTTCGCCGACGCCGAAAATGTCCGGCAGATCGCGCTGGCGCAGGGCGCAGCCGACATCGACGCGCCGGTCGTCGCGGCAGCGGGCGGGACATTATCGCTGACGTTGGACGATCCCAAGGCGGCAATGGGCGCTCTGGTCAACCTGTCGGTCGGTTCCTACGACCAGCGGCGCGCCTTCCTGCGGTTCGACACCGGAGAGATCGGGGGCAGTGGCCTGAAGGCGTTCATTTCCTACTCCAACAACCGCGCGGACAACTGGCGCGGGGCGGGATATGACAAGCGCCAGCATATCGACGCGAAGCTGCTGCACGAATGGGGCGAGGGCAATCGCGCCAGCCTGGCCGTGTCCTATAATGACGCCATCACCTCCACCTATCCCAGCCCCACGCTGGCGGACTGGCAGGCGAGCGGGCGCGGCTTCAACTTCACGAAACGCTATACCGATGGCGACACCGGCTATTGGCGGCTCTATCGCGCACCGTTCCGCAACCTCTATTTCGCGGCGCCCGTGCATATCCAGCTGAGCGACAGGCTGACCTTCGACAGCAGCGCCTATCTCCAGATGGGGCATGGCAATTCGCCCTATGGCACGCAGCTCGCCACCACCGGCAATTTCCTCGGGACGGAGGAGCTGACGCAGCCGATTGCGCTGCCCGGTGCGGTGGATGGCGTGGCGACGGTACTGGGCAACTGGACCGGCAAGCAGAGGCGCGTCGGCGATGTGAGCAAGCTGACCTTGCAGGCGGGCAAGCACAGCATCACCGCCGGCTTCTGGTTCGATTATGGCACCGACCGCGTGACCCAAAGCTATACGTCGATCGATGCGAACGGGCGGCCGGTCGATGCATGGGGCTATCAGGACAAGGCGATCCGCACCGCCGACGGGCGCCTGCTCGCCTATGAGAACCAGCGCACCGTTACCGTGACCAAGGGCTTCTTTGTGGCGGACAGCATCGCGGTCACGCCGCGCCTTAGCGTCGATGTCGGGTTCAAGGGTGTCAGCCTGCTGCGCAATGGCCGCAACTATCTGCCAGGGCCGCAGTCGAAGGTGCATGTCGACAGCTTCGCCGCCCTGCCGCGCGCGGCGATCCACTACCGGCTGGACGAGCGGCAGCAGCTGTTCGCCAATATCACCACCAACTTCCGCACGCCAAACGAGTTCGCGCTCTACAACAGCTATTATGGCGGCGAACTGGTCAGCCAGGGAACCGACGCGCTCAAGAATGAATATAGCGTCTCGCAGGAGCTGGGCTATCGCTATATCGGGCCGAGCCTGTCCTTCTCGCTGACCGGCTTCCACTATCATTTCCGCAATCGTCAGGTAGCGACGGTGGTCAACAGCGGTGGCGCGCTGGTCAATTCGACGATCAACGGCGGCAGCCAGACAAGCTACGGCCTAGATGGCGAGATCGATTACCGCCCGGCCAAGGGGTTCAGCCTCTATGCCTCTGGCGAATATCTTCACACGCGGCTGAACGACGATCTGCTCGTGGGCGGCGACCTGTTGCCGACGAAGGGCAAGCGCGCGGTGTCCAGCCCGCGCGTCCAGCTTGCCGTTGGCAGCACCTATGACGACGGCCGCCTATTCGGCAGCACGGCGCTGAAATATGTCGGACGCCAATATGCAACCTTCATGAATGACGAGAGCATCAAGGGCTATGCCACGCTGGATCTGGCGATCGGCCTGCATCTGGCCGGGCTGATCGATGCGCAGCGCATGGATTTGCGCCTGAACGCGATCAATGTCACCAACCCGCGCGTCCTGTCCGGCGTTTCGGCGATAAGCGCCAATGCGCTGGATGTGATCGGTCGCAACGGCACGCTGATCGCGGGATCGGCGCCCAGCTACTATATCGGCAGCGGACGCGCCTTCGTGGCGACACTATCGCGGGCCTTTTGAGCATGAGCGGCGGGCATCTCGTGCATGGCATGGGAACGGCACTGGAGGCGCCGACCTGGCCCGCCATCACATGGGCAGAGGCGGAGGCGGTGCTGGCGCGCTTTCCGGACGCGGGTCGGCTGATCGACCTAAGCTGGCATTCGCCGCGCCCCTTTTCGGCGGCCGCGCTGATCGAAACCGAACGGGGCGTCCATTTTCTGAAGCGTCATCATCAACGGCTCCGCACGCCCGGTGCGCTGGCGGAAGAACATGGGCTTATGGCCCATCTTGCCGCCGCTGGCCTGTCGGTGCCGGAGGTCGTGGCGGCGGTGGATGGCGCGGATGCCATCGCGCTGGGCGAATGGACCTATGAACTGCATCGGGACGCGCCGGGCGTCGACCTGTATCGCGATCGCCTGTCCTGGACGCCTTTCCTGACGCCCGGCCACGCCCATGAAGCCGGCGCGGCACTGGGGCGGCTGCACCGGGCTGCTCAGGGTTTTGCAGCGCCTGCGCGTGGCAACCATCCCTTGATCGCCAGCTTTACCATCCTGCCTGCGCCCGATCCTCTGGCAGCGACGGAAGCCTATGTCGTCGCCCGCCCGGCGCTCGCCGACTGGCTGGCGGACAAATCCTGGCAACGGGAACTGGCGCGGCTGTTCGCAGCACTGGGCGAGGGGGTGCCCGAACTTCTGGCAGGACAGCCGCCTCTCTGGACCCATGGGGACTGGCACCCATCCAATCTCCTCTGGTCGGCGGATGGCAAGGTCAGCGCCATAATCGACTTCGGTTTGGCGACGCGAACCTGTGCGCTCCACGATCTGGCCACGGCGATCGAGCGGACCGCTTTCCGCTGGCTGGAATTGGGGCAGGACGACGCTCTTGGCGATGTCGATGCGGCGATGGCGGTCCTGACGGGCTATCGCAGCGTCGCGCCGCTCGATCAGATGGAAATCGATGTGCTTATCCGGCTGTTGCCGCTGGTCCATGTGGAATTCGCCCTGTCCGAAATCGACTATTTCGCGGGCATTGTCGGCGATCGCGATCAGGCGCTGGTCGCCTGGCAGGATTATCTGATCGGTCATGCCGACTGGTTCCTGTCTGCATCGGGGCAGGATTTTCTGCATCGGTTCGCCAAAGAGGCGCTGGCCTGATGTCGGTGCTAGAAATCATCGCCGTCGTCGTCAGCTTCCTTGGCATATGGCTCACGGCAAAGCGGCGGATGCTGTGCTGGCCGGTCAACCTGCTGGCCTGTGCGCTATATTTCAGGATTTTCCTCGATGTTCGCCTATACGCCGACATGCTGTTGCAGGCGCTGTTTGGCATCGCGATACTCTATGGCTGGATTTTATGGGCGCGGGGCAGGGAAGATGCGGGAGAGGTCGTCGTGCTGCCTCTGCCACCGATGCGGGCGGTCGCAAGTCTGGCGACCGGCGCGGTCGGCGCGATCGCCATCGGCTGGCTCATGCACCGCTTCACCGACGCCGCGCTGCCCTGGATGGACGCGGCGCTCAGCAGTTTCAGCCTCGTCGCGCAATATTGGACGGCGCGCCGCCATGCGGCTAGCTGGCTGCTCTGGATCGTGGTGGACATCGTCTATGTCGGGATGTTCGCGTACAAGGATTTGTGGCTGACGGCCGGTCTCTATGCGGCGATGATCCTGTTGGCGGTGCTGGGCTACAAGCGCTGGCGGGTAGCTCGGCACGGTCATAGCCACCCTGCCTGATGCTGATCCGGCCGGTGAAGGCGCGGCGCGTGTGGACCGTCGGTTTTGCAGAATGCCGCCCGACACCTCTAATCCAACATCACGAGGCTTCCGCTTGGAATGCCGGTGCCTTCCACCTTATGTCGGATATTCCGCGCATTCGATCAGCATATCGGTCAGAACCCTTATCTTCCGTGCGGGATGCTGTCCCGGTGGGCGCAGGACATAGATGCCTGCCGGCGGTGGCGGATGCTGCGTCATGATTGGGACAAGCGCGCCGGAGGCGACATGGTCGTCCGTGACGCCATCGGGAAGCCAGGCAATACCAAGGCCTGCCAGTGCGGCGGCAACCAGAGCGACTGCATTGTCGGCCTTGAAGCGTCCGCGCGGATAGACGGTGACGATCTTGTCTCCATCCAGGAACTGCCAAGGTTCGGTCCCCTGCATGAGTGCTTGATGTGCGGTGATATCCTCTGGCTTCTGCGGGACACCATGGGCCGCGATATAGTCCGGGCTGGCGACGAGCTTGCCGTAGAGCGGTCCCACTCGTCTTGCGAGGAGGTTGGAGTCCTGAAGGTAACCGACCCGGATTGCGCAGTCATAGCCTTCTGCGACGAGATCGACGAAGCGGTCACTGTAACAGGTCTGGATCTGGAGACGGGGGTGGAGCCGCGCCATCTTCGCAAGTACGGGCGCGAAATGGGTCGGCCCGAAGGATAATGGCGCGGCGACGCGAAGGCGGCCGCGAAGCTCGCCTTCCGGCAGGATGGTTTCCCTCGCCACTTCTATCTCGGCGCATATCCTGGCGGCATAATCGCGAAACGTCGCCCCTGCTTCGGTCAGCGCCGATCCGCGCGTGGTTCGTGCGAGAAGCTGGACGCCAAGGTCCGCTTCCAGCCGGGCCAGCCTACGGCTGACGATGGATTTGGACACGCCCAGCCTGACCGCTGCGGGCGACACGCCCCCGGCGTCAGCAACTTCCACAAAGGTCTGCAATTCCTCGATATCCACCTGGTGTTCCTGTTTCTGCGACACAGCTTGGCGAATTCGAATGCTACCGCAACGTCCATGGGAACGGCAATAGCTCTGACCGGGTGTCATCGTCGATGGGCGCCCGGATGCATCACAGCAGCAAAGGATAGTCATGACCTTTCGCAACGGCCTCAACTCGCTCCTTCGCCCCGAAGATTCGCTACTCGTCCTGATTGACCACCAGCCATATCAGCTTGCAAATCTGAACAGCCACGACCCGCACATGGTGGTCAATAACGCCACGGCTCTCGCGAAGGCCGCCAAGGTCTTCGACGTCCCGACCATCCTGACGAGTGTCGTGGCGGATCGGGGTGGCCTGATCTTTCCGCAAATCACCGATGTGTTTCCGGGCCAAGAGGTGATCGATCGTACCTTTATCAACACCTGGGAAGACCGGGCAGTGGTTGATGCAGCCAGAGCGACGGGCCGAAAGCAGTTGATTATCGCCGGGCTGTGGACGGAAATCTGCGTGGCCATGCCGGTGATCCAGGCTTTGGGCGAAGGATGGGACGTCACCGTCATCACCGACGCGTCGGGAGCCGTGTCGGTCGAGGCTCACCAAGTGGCCATTCAGCGCATGATCGCGGCCGGTGCGAACATGATGACATGGCTGGCGCTGGCGGCGGAATGGCAACGTGATTGGGCGCGCGCCGATAGCGCAGTAGCGCTGACGGAGGTGATCAAGCAACATGCCGCAGGTAGCGGCATCGCCTATCTGTGGGAGCAGCAGTTGCTCAACACGCCGGTGCAGGGTGCTGCTGCCTAGAGCATTTTTTTAAAGCCAGATGGACACATCTGACGACGCGGAGAGTGCGGCAAACACAGGAAAATTGGAGCCTGATCCGATTCAATCTGATTGGATCAGGCTCTGGGGAGTGGCAAGGAAGGGGCTGCAAAAACGTCATTGCCAGTCATGCAGCTTCTGTCCGAAGCCGCCAGGCACGCGACGACCGATGCGAACTCCGCCGAGTGGCCGTCAATTGCGTGTGATCAGAGCATGGTCGATTGCACCGTGCAACAACATTGCTCCAGTGTTTCCCTGCGCAGTTGGTCCGGCTCCTGCGTCGCTACGCGTTACTGGGCAGCCCAGCGGTATCGCTCATCGCTCTGTCCCGCCTCGCTCGGAAGAACCCATCGCCGCGCCAGGTGTTCTTTGACCGACGGAAGGTTGATCGCGTTCCGGCGGAACAAGAATCTGAAGGAGATTATAGATGGCGCTCAAGGCCCTGGCACTCAATTGCACGCTCAAGGCGGATGCGTCTGAGGAAAGCTCGACCGATGCGATGATCGCAGTGCTCGCAAAAGCATTCGGTGAAAAAGGCGTAACGGTCAGCGAAACCGTGCGGGTCGCCGCGCTGGACATCAGACCAGGTGTTACCTCGAACGAAGGTGATGGCGACGATTGGCCGGAGCTTCGAACCAAGATTCTGTCTCATGATATCCTGATTTTCGGAGGTCCGATCTGGATGGGCCAGATCAGCAGCGTCGCCAAGCGGGTGCTGGAGCGGATGGATGCATTTCTGTCCGAAACCGACGATCAGGGTCGGATGCCAAGCTATGGCAAGGTCGCGGTCGCGGCGATCGTGGGCAATGAGGATGGCGCGCACTTCTCCTCCGCCCAGTTGTTCCAGGCGATGAACGATGTGGGTTGGACGATCCCGGCGGTGGCCGCCTGCTACTGGGTTGGCGAGGCCATGGGATCGACCGACTTCAAGGATCTGGACAAGACCCCGGAGATGGTGATGAAAACGGCCGGCATGGTTGCAGGCAACGCTGCCCATCTGGCCGGGCTGCTCCAGTCCAGCCCCTATCCGGGTTGACCCTTGATGGCCGATTTGCCGGGCAGATTTCGCGAAAATATCGTCCTTTACGGCGCCCTCTTTGCCAATGTCGGGATCGCCATCGCCAAATTCGTAGCGGCTGCCATCAGCGGTTCCTCCTCCATGCTGACCGAAGGGGTCCATTCGCTGGTCGACAGTGGCAATCAGCTTCTGCTGCTATATGGCCAGGCGAAGGCGAAGCGGCCGTCCGATGCAACGCATCCCTTCGGCTATGGGCGCGAGCTGTATTTCTGGGCCTTTGTCGTCGCCATCCTGATCTTCGCGGTAGGCGCGGGAGTCTCGATATATGAAGGATGGCTGCACATCGCCGAGCCGGAACCGTTGGGCGATCCGACCATAAACTATGTCGTCCTTGCCATTGCCGTACTGCTTGAGGGCACGAGCTGGGTCATTGCGGTGCGCGCCTTCAACGGGAAGAGGGGCTCCAGCAGTTGGTGGGAATCGATCCGACGGTCCAAGGATCCGGCCGGCTTCATCGTCCTGTTCGAGGATAGTGCGGCGCTCATCGGTCTTGCTTTCGCCGGCATGGGCGTCTGGGCCAGCCATCATTATGCCGACCCACGCCTTGACGGTGTGGCATCGATCGCGATCGGCCTGATCCTGGCCGGGGTTGCCGTGCTGCTGGCGCGCGAGGCCAAGGGGCTGCTGATCGGAGAAAGCGCGGACCCGGCGATCATTTCGGTGGTTTGGGCGATCCTTGACCGGCGGCCGCAGATCAGCGCCGTCAATCATGTGCGCACGATCCATACGGCGCCCGATGCCGTGTTCGTGGCGATCAGCGCCGATTTCGTGGACGACCTGCCGATGGGGGAGGCGGAAAGCCTGATCGAAGACATCGAGCAGGAGATGAAGGCGCGTGTGCCGGAACTGACATCCATCTATATCCGGCCGGAAAAGCAGGCAGATGCTGTACGGCGGCCGCCGCCAACCTAACCCCTGTCGTCCTCTTCCACAGGCGGAATGAAGCTGACCTGCGCCAGTCGCCAGCCCCTGTCCTCACTTTCGGGCCAATAGTATCGGGGATGGCGGCATTCTGCCGGGGGATGCGTGTCATGCAACTCAGCACGGATAAGCCGGCCGGTTTCTCGCAGCCTGATGGTGGCATCGGGAAATTCCGCCTTGAGCCGATCGCACAGCTTCTGCGCGTCTTCCGACAGGTCGGCGCTGGATAGTGCCCGAGGGGCGCCGTCGATCAGTTCGGCGGTCGAGGAACGCAGCGCCTTGATTCCATCATTGAGAACATCGATCGAGATGATGGCAGCGGCGACCGAGTCCGCCCACCACCAGCCAAGCCCAAGACCGATGATGCCCGCAAGGCCAGCGGCGCCGGTGAGCCAGTTGGCCTTGTTCATCAACGCGTCGGTATGAAGCAGTTTATCGTTGAGTGCTTCTGCCAGCGGCAATTCCTTGCGGCCGATGAAGAGAGGCGGGATCAACGAATAGAGTTGGGCGGCGATCATGAGCCAGCCGAGCCATATGTCATGGCCCAGAATGACGATCGATCCGACGGTCGCATGCTCTGCCGAGCAGAGCGCCACCGCCGCGTTGTAAAGCAGCAGCGCGCCGACCGCCGTCAGCGCGACGGCGGCAACGAAGAAACCCAGGCCGTTCACCCGTTCGAAGCCGAACGGGAAGCGACGGGAGCGATGGGCGTGACGTTCCATGTGCGCGGCGATCAGGAACATGATCGGCGGCACCAGACCGAGCGTATCCTCTATCCAGGCCGTCTTCATGGTCTCGCTTTGACCGAGAACCAGGCCCATCGTCACGATGATGGTGAGCGTCCAGAAGATATTCCAATATTCAAGGCGCACCGCACGGGCCATGGTCTGGCGCAGTTCGTCGGGGAGGCTGCTATCATTCATTGGTTGCGAGCCTCTGTGGATATGGCGCGGCTGGCGCGCTCGACAGTCATGATCCAGCGGTTCTCGCCGTTGCGCATGGCGGCCTTGAGTTCGATCGGCGCGTCTTTGGGACCGCTTGACGAAAGGGCGGGACCAAAGGCGACAGCCGTTGCCCAGGGACTGTCGGCTGTGAAGCGACCGATCAGGAGGTCGAGTGAACCATGGTCGAGTTGCTGCAACAATTTTTCGCCCAAACCCGCGCGCCATTGAGGATGGGCGTTCGTCCGCCGCTCGATTTCCCGGATGAGCTTGCCGACTTCCGGCGCGCTCCGCACAGAGGGATCGGCGAGTGCGACGGAAAAGCTTCGCGTCTGTTCTATCCGTGTAGAGGTGCCACCTGGGTCGCGCGGAAGCGCGTCGCATGCGACGAGCGACAGGAGGACCGGGAGGATGAAGCTGTGCCTCATTCGGCAGGCTCCTGTGCTTTCGCCTTGTCAAAGCGATAGGGATTGAACGCATTTCGGTCGCAGTCGGCCTGGCCCGACAGTTCGCGATCCAGCATCTGCGCCGCCAGCGATGCGAAAGCGATGCCCTTGCCTCCATAGCCTGCCGCGAGCCAGACATGGGGCATGAGCGAGGTCTCGCCGATGGCCGGCAGTCCATCGGGCGACGCGCCGAAGGTGGCGGCCCACTGGCAGTCTATCGTGACCGGCGTTCCCAGCATGGCTTCCAGCTTGGCTGCGATCGTGCCGGCCTTTTGCGGGATCAGGGCATCGCGGGTGCCGACGTCTGCCTGCATGATGTCTTCGCCGCCGGCGATGATACGCCCGGCCTCATCGCTCCTCACGTAAAGATAGGGATCACTGGCTTCCCAGATCATGGCATCGCCGTTCCAGGGCGGACCCACGCCCGGCGGCGTGGCGATCGCAAAGGTGGACAGAAGCGAGAAGGCAGGAGGCAGAAACAGCGCAGCGCGCTCATAACCGGTGGCAAGGATGACGTCTCGGGGTCGCAGGGTGTCACCGGTCGCCGTCTCGATGAGGACAGCATCATTCCGGGGATGAAGAGCGACTGCATCGATCGGCCAGCACAGGCTGGTGCCGCGAGACACCGCCTTCCCGATAAGTTCATGGCATAGGCGGACCGGATCGACCGTGAAGCCCCCGGCCGAGAGAATCGCGGCGCGTGGCGCAATGCCGAAACGATCGGCCACCTGTTTAGCGTCCAGCCATTGGGAGGGCAGGTGATGACGATGGTGCATGTCGGCCTCGGCGGCAAGGCCTGCGGCATCGAGCGTCGTGCCGGCAAGATAGAGGGTCGGGCATTCCTTCTTGAGATGGCTCAGTTCAAGCGCGTCGATCCGGTCCGACAGGGCTCGCACAGCGTCGAATACCCGCGTCCAGCGCCTTGCGGCCTCGGCCTCGCCGATCTGCTGGGCCAATGTCAGCATCGGCACATCCATCGCCCACATGAGTTGGGCGGTCGAGGCGGCGGTGCTGCCGCACCCGGCCGGACGTCTGTCGAGCATTGCGACCCGCCGGCCGTTTGTGCTCAACCGTTCAGCCAGGATCG
>NZ_DATKFP010000048.1:0-23198 GCF_035511395.1 Sphingobium sp. | reverse complement strand
CCTCGCCGTGTGGTGAAGACGAGATGCACAATGCCTTGCTGTCCGCGCCAGGCCGGCAGAATACGTACCAATCGTCCTGACTCCAGCGCTGTGTGGCATACATGATCGGGAAGGATTGCCAAGCCCAGACCGTCGATTGCGGCATTGCGCACGGTCGCCATGTCTTCGCATCCTAAACGGGGCGCGACTCGCACAACATGTTTGTCGCCTTGCTCCGTTTCCAGATACCATTCGAGCTCATCCGCGGCATCATGCGTCGCGAGCGCGGGGAGTGAAGCCAATTGCTCGATGGTCTCCACCTGACTGGCCAACTGGGGACTTCCGACAAGGATCCGGGTAGACCCGCCCAGAGAGCGCATCGTCAGCGCGGCATCGCTGGTCAGGCTGGCGCGGACACGGAGGGCAAGGTCGATCCGTTCCTCGATCAGATCGACAGCGCGATCCGTCGCGACCGGTTGCAGTCGGACTTTGGGATAGCGTGCCAGATAGGACGAGATTAGGTTGGATATTGGTTCCAGCATGCCGGTGGGACAACTGAAACGGATGCGGCCATGGGGCTCAGCCTGTGCCTGCATGACCAGCGCTTCGGCTTGCTCTGCCTCGACGACCATCGCGCGGCATCGCTCGTAAAACGCCTGTCCGGTTTCCGTCACCCGGAAGCGACGGCTGGATCGCTCGATCAGCCGTAGGCCCAGCCTGTCTTCCAATCCGGCAATTCGCAGGCTGAGTTTCGACTTGGGTTCGCGCAGCGCGCGACCGGCTGCCGCGAACCCGCCATGGGCCACCACCTCGGCAAAATGCCGTAGTCGTTGAGGTCGATTCTCATCAGTGTTCCTCCTGTGGAACGATAAGTGTCATATTTGCTGACTACAGGCATCATCGTTCTCATTGCATTTCAAAGTGGCACCGGCGCTCTGCCGGAACGCCAAGGAGACAGGCAATGGCAAAAAAGTTCGACAACAAGGTTGTGGTAGTGACCGGCGGTACCAGCGGCATCGGCTTAGCTACGGCAAAGGCTTTCGCGGCCGAAGGCGCATCGGTGTTCATCACCGGCCGGCGGTAGTACGCCCTCGACGCCGCGGTTAAACAGATCGGGGGACGGGTCACGGGCGTTCGCGGCGACATGTCGCGGCTCGCCGATATCGATCAGCTGTACGACGCCGTCCAGCAGCAGCATAGCCAGATTGACGTGGTCTTCGCCAATGCCGGCGGTGGCGGTATGGCGCCCCTGGGCGCTATCACGGAGGACGACTATCAGAATACTTTCGACATCAACGTGAAGGGCGTGCTCTTCACCGTGCAGAAGGCGCTGCCGCTGCTGAAGGACGGCGCCTCGGTCATTCTGACCAGCTCGACCACCAGCATCTCGGGCACGCCGGCTTTCAGCGTCTATTCTGCGACCAAGGCGGCGGTGCGCAACTTCGCGCGCAACTGGATCCTCGATCTCAAGGATCGGCGCATCCGGGTAAACGCGATCAGCCCCGGCGTTACCGATACCGCCGGCCTTAACGAACTGTTCGGCGGCGGCGAGCAGGCGGACGCCACCAAGGACTATCTCGCCAGCCTGATCCCCGCCGGCCGCGTGGGCCAGCCCGCGGAGATCGCCAAGGCCGTTCTGTTCCTCGCCTCTGATGAGGCCAGTTTCGTGAACGGTATCGAACTTTTCGTCGAAGGCGGGCAGGTGCAGATCTGAATAGCACCGGATCTTGACGTTGGCGGAGAGCGGCTGTGGTCCCCGCGCCCGACCGATCATCTCTGCTTCTTGGAAATGCTCGCCGTGAAATCAGGATCCTTGTTCGCCACCCAATCAACGAACTTGCGCACGGAAGGATGGGCCAGAAGCCCCTCCACATCCATGCCGTGCCGTTGCAGTTCGGAATTGGTGAAATTCACGGTCAATGTCTGCTGGCAGATGGGATGCATGGGCACGGTGTCGCGTCCGCCACGGCTCTTGGGTATGGGGTGATGCCAGACGATGGTCTTGCCGGTCGGCCTGCCGCAAAGCCAGCAGGACAGAACCTCGGCGGGCGCCTCCTCCTCGCGATGCAGATCCTCATAAGGGCCGTGTTTCGAATGTTTGCGGGCCATGCTTCACCTGGATCATTGGGACGAACCGCCCCCTTATCCCGATGCCACCTCTATTGCCACCACGCTCCTCCATCTTCCTGCCAACGGCGTTTTTATCGAGAAGCCCTCAGAGGAGGGGTAGGATGCTTCTGGGGAAGAAGGCCAACGCCGACAGGATGAGGAGTACGATCGCCCAGACCGCGTATTTCCAGATCGGGACAGCACAAGTTCGTATCGGCTTTCGGTTTGCATTCGTGTAGACCTGCCACTCGATCGGCAGTCTGGACTTGGGCTTTCTGCTCATAGGGTCTGTCCTTTCTATCGTCTGGTCCTTTACTAGGGCGCAGCTATCGTCGTTGCCCGAATTTGGGCTTTTCGGTAGCGAGCTTTTCCGCCTCCTCATCCCCTTGGCCTTCTGCTGCGGCATTGATAAGCAGCATGACGAGTTGAAATCCATTCGTCTTGCTCAGAATGTGCATGGTGACTCCGGACAGCCGGCGTTCGCGCGAAAGCGCGATCCAGCCCTTCGGTTCCGCAAGGCAGCCAGGCGATGCGGTCGGCAGATGCCGATGATCATCCATTGACCGTCACCGACGGTCCTCAAGCTCCGGGAAGATGGCTTCCACCTCGGCGCGCAGATCGTCGGTACCGGCCAGCAGGTCGAAATGCGCCAGCAGATCCCGCACCATGTTGGCCCGGTGAGGACCGATGCCGGGGAGCGTCTCCAGTCCGGGAAATCCGGGATCGTCGAGGCTTTGCGCGATGTCGCCCAGCGTCCGGTAGCCCGCCTCCCTCAGCCGTTCCCGCAGGCCAGAGGGCAGGACGGAGCGGCTGATGGGGAGATCGTGACTGGTGGCGTGAGGATATGCGGCGTGCAACCGGCTCTGGGCCGCTTTCGACCGGCTCAATGCCTTGCGGATAAGGCGCAGCTGGTTGGACGTCAGCGCCAGACGTCGCGCTATCTCGCGATAGGCAACACCGGCTGCGCGCAACTCGCGGGCCTCCTGCATGTTCAGATGAGCCTGATCAGCTCGGCTCAGCATCGGCGATTTATCCTGAAAAATTAGCGACTCTGTTCTACACTTGGATAGGCCCGGTCTGAACCACGAAGTTGACGATCGCCTGCAGTCCGAGGCACGGACTTTGCATGGACAATTTCACCCACAGTCTTGCCGGGGATATTGACTGAGCCAGACCGGTCTCAAGACGAAGTCCCGCAAGGGTCTCGCAGCGCTGATCCTCGGCGCCAATCTGCCCGATACCGACATGTTCTTTGGCCGAACGAGAAGGACAGAATGATATTGGCGGCGGCCCCGGAAAACGGCCCGGACGAGTCGGTCGCCATGGCGTGCCCGCGGATGGCGGCATAAAGGGAAGTGCGCTTGATCTTGCGATCGGTTTAGGCGAGCGGTCGCTCGCGAGTTCATTGTTCAAGGCGGACGCTGACGCGAATGCAACGCCTGGAAGCACTATCGTATCGATGTTGTCAGTTGGGCGCACCGCCAATCCGTGTGCGATGGAACTGCTCCTGCGGTACAATGCAAACCCAATTGGCAGGACGGTGCAGGGACGACCATCCTGCAATCGGTAGTCGACATGGATACGATGCAGGTCGCCGAAGTCCTCATCAGGGAAGGTGCCGATCCCTGGGCGGTCAGCCCGGGCGGTACCCCGACGCGCGGCGTATATGAAACGCTGCGCCTGAGTTCCGCACCAGAGGAAGCTGCGCGTGAGCGATTGATCACGCAGGTGCGGAAATCCGAGGTCTTCGGGCCCGCCGGATGCCCGGACTGTCCGTGCGATGATCACGCCCTGACGGTAGCTTCGGGACGATCGATAAGAGCCGCAGATCAGGGCTCGCGACTGTAAGGATCGAGCTTCGCCACAGCTTTGAGCACCATGTCGCCGGCGTGATGGCCGACCGCCACCGCGTAACTACCCCCGCCGAGCCGCCAGCCCGCGCCTTCCTCGAACCGGGCGATCAGGCGTGGATCGACCGTCATCGTGACGCGCCGCGTCTCGCCGGGAGAGAGGCTGAGCTTGTCGAACCCGGCCAACCGCCAGGCGTTGACGCCCGCGCTACCCTTCGCCTGAACATAAAGCTGCGGCACGTCCGCGCCGTTCCGGCTGCCGGCATTGGTGACGTCGAAGCTGACGGTCAGCGCCGCGCCATCCTGTACCTTCAGGTTCGCATAGGTGAAGCTGGTGTAGCTGAGGCCATAGCCGAAGGGGAAAAGCGGCCTGCTCCCTTTCATCGCGTACCAGCGATAGCCGACCTCCGCGCCTTCGGGATAGTCGACCGCAAATTGTGCGACGCCGCCGGTCATGCCATAGTTGGCGGTGTCGCCAGCCTCTCGCCGGGCATCGGCTGCGCGCAGTTCGGCAAGGCCCGCCGGTTCCCGCCGTGGCGCCTGATCGGCTCGCACCGGAAAGGTGATGGGCAGGCGACCCGAGGGCGCCACATCACCGAACAGGATATTGGCCATCGCCTCACCACCGCGTTGGCCGGGATACCAGGCCTGCACCAGCACCGGCACCTTGGCGATCCAGGGCATTTCGACGGGGCCGCCGGTTTCCAGCATGACGATGGTCTTGCGGTTGGCGGTCGAGACTGCGTCGATCAATGCGTCCTGATTGTCGGGCAGGCGCATATGTTCGGGATCCTGCGCCTCGGTCTGCCATTGCCAGCCGAAGACGATGGCAAGGTCAGCCCGCCGCGCCGCGTCCGCCGCCGCCCTGGCATCGCTTCCGTCGACATAGGTGACTTCAGCCTGCGGCACGAGCGCCTGGATCGCCTTCAGCGGCGAAGAGGCATGCCAGGTCATGCGCGCGAAGGAGGCCGCCGCCCCCTTGGTCAAGGGAATTTCGACCGGCGCGCCTCCGACCGATCGGACCTGTGACGATCCGCCGCCCGACAGCACCCCGACATCGGCATGGCCGCCGATCAGGACGATCCGTCGCGCGCTCTTGGCCAGCGGCAGCAGGTTGCCCTCATTCTTCAGCAGGACGATGCCCTCCTCCGCCGTCCGCTGGGCGACATCGGCATGGGCGGCATAGTCGATCTGGCGCGGGCTTTCGGGCACCGGGTCATCCATCAGCCCGCTGGCGATCACGCCATGCAGGATGCGCTCCACCATATCGTCCAGCCGCGCCATGGGGATGCGCCCGGCCTTCACCGCCGCCTCGAACGGCTGGCCGAAATGGATTGCGTCGTCCAATTCCTGTCCCGATTCCTGATCCAGTCCGCCCAGTACGGCCTTCTCGGTCGAATGGACCGCGCCCCAATCGGACATGACCCACCCCTTGTAACCCCAGTCCTTCTTCAGGACGCTGTTGAGCAGCCAGTCATTCTCGCAGGCATAATCGCCATTCACCTTGTTATAGGCGCACATGACGGACGCCGGATCGCCGATTTCGGTCGCGATCTGGAAGGCCAGCAGGTCGCTTTCGCGGAGCGCTTCCTTGTCGATCCGCGCGTCCAGGGCGGTGCGGCCAGTCTCCTGCGAATTGAGCGCGAAATGCTTGATGGTAGAGACGATATGGTTGCTCTGGACGCCGCGAATATGCTCGCCCGCGAGCACACCGGCCAGCAGCGGATCTTCACCCAGATATTCGAAGTTGCGGCCGTTCCACGGATCGCGGGTCAGGTTGACGCCGCCGGCAAGCAGGATGTTGAAGGTCTTGGCTCGCGCCTCCGCACCGATCATCGCGCCGCCGGCGTAGGCGATGGCGGGGTTGAAGGTGGCCGCGGTGGCCAGACTGGCAGGCAGTGCGGTTGCCGTGTCGCCCTTGCGCTGTTCGATCTGGTTGGCAACGCCCAGGCTGGCGTCGCTTTCGCGGAGCGTCGGGATGCCGAGGCGGGGAATACCCGGAATATGGCCGGCCGAAGGGATCATGGCGATCGGCTGGGGCGGCTTCGCCATGGGCGGGAAATAACCGTGGACGATCGCCAGCTTTTCCTCGGTGGTCATGGCCGTGACCAGCGCCTTGGCGCGTGCCTCCGTCGACAAGGCGCGATTGCTGCCCGCGCTTGCGGCCGGGATCGGCTGCGGTGCTTGGGCTTGGGCGATGCTCGAAGCGCCGAGCAACAGGGAGGCTATCAACAAAGTGCGCGTCATCAGGATACTCTTGCCGTAGTTTGGCGCCCGCCAAGCTGGTTCAGCAGGGCGCGATGGTCAGGAAGATGGGCGACGGCGGCGTTGGATGCGGTAGCCACGTTGGCCAAGGCGGCGCGTGCCTCCGCCCCGTCGGGATAGCGATCCGGGCCGGCTGCCATCCGGGTTTCAAACCTCATGTCGTAGCGAATATGATGATAGCTGGGCGGCAGGACCGTTTCCAGATCGACCGTGAAGTCGAAGCGAGACGGCGGCCAATGCCGCCACTGCGCCAGCAGATCCTGCGGCCCGTCCAGCATCAGCCAGTGCGGCAACAGCGCTTCATCCTCGCCGCCGATCGGCATGTTGAAGGGGTGGAAATAACTGTCCGTGCCGGTCGCCCAGCCATCGAAGGGCACGCCCTGCTTGAAGGTCGCATCGGCGCAGTGGAGGAATTCCGCATCTCCGATGTCCAGTCCCGCCAACGTCGATCGGATGGCGGGGAAAGTCCCCTTGTCCACGCCGATGATGCCGATGTCACTGGATTCGACCAGCGTCACATCGCGCATTTTCAGCGTGCGCGGGAAGGTGGCGGCGGACAGCCATCCGGCCGTTCCGCCGCCAACGATGACGACCTGGCCAGGGGAGGGGGTGACGGTCGTCATCTATTGTCTCGCGCAGGTCCGGATCAGAAGTTCGCGCGGGCGCGGACGCCCCAGGTGCGCGGCGGCTGAAGGTTGGACAGGAAGATCGGGTCGTAGCGCGGCGCGCCGAACGCGCCGGCTCCAGTACGGATCTTCCCATTCTCGATATTCTGGACAAAGGCCTCGACCGAATATTTCTCGTCCGGCGCGGTGAAGCGGATCGACGCATCGGACCGGAAATAGGCCTTCTGCCGATCCCAGTCGGTGCCGTTGGTGCCCCGGCTGGGCATATTGTCGGCCGGGTCGTTGGCGTTGACGAACGGATTGGCGTCGCCATTGAAGTAGCTCAGCCAGCTCTTCGTTTCATAATGGGTGGTGAAGCGCGGGGTGATCCGCGCGCCGCTCGCCATCACGAAATCATGTTCGTAGCTGAGCGTCGCGGAAAAGCGCGGCGCATGGGCCAGTTCATTGCCCCCAAGTTGCGCGATCGAGGACAGCTTGCCGCCGTCGTAGAGCCGCCCGTCAACGCTCTCCAGATCGTCCAGCTTGGTCTTCTGGAGCGTACCGGAAAATTGCAGCCGGTCATTGTCGGTCAGGTTGGCGACCATTTCCGCTTCCAGACCATAGGCTTTCGCGCCCTTGGCATTTTGCGTGATCATCTGGCTGCGCACGACATTGCCTTCATCGTCGCGGAAGGTGACGGCCTGGTTCACCTGATATCCCTTGAAGTCGCTATAATAAGCGGCGAGGTTCAGGGTGACGCGACGATCCAGGAAGCGGGATTTCAGGCCGACTTCATAATTGGTCAACGTTTCCGGATCGGTCAGGCCGGCATTGTCCTGGATATTACCCGACTTGAAGCCGGTGCTGATGCTGGCATAGCCCAGCACGTCCTCCGCCAGGTCCGCATCGACGCGGGCGAGATAGGTCAGCTTGTCCCACTTGCCCTTCACATCGTTGCTGGAGATGGAGAAGCCCGGCAGCAACGCGGCCAGTTCCTCCGCCGTGGCACCCGGATAGGCGCCGAAGATGCCGCCGGTGCAGGCGCCGCCAGGCAGCTTGTCGGTATCGGAGCAGCCTTCGCCCGAGAAGGTCACGTTGCGGCCGCCAATATCCTCCTTCTTGTCGGACGTGTAGCGCAGACCGCCGGTCACCCGGATCGCGTCGTTGACGTGCCATACGGCTTGGCCGAACACGGCGCGGCTGTCGATCTGGCGATTGGCCTGGATGAAGCTGCCGGCCCAGCTGAAGGTGCCATCGCGATAGCCGTTGCGCTGGTCGATGTCGAAGCGGATGCGGTTCTTTTCATGGCTGTAATAGGCGCCCAAAATCCAGTCGATCGCCTGTTCGCCCGACGATTTCAGCTGAACCTCATGACTCTGGAAATCATAGCGCGACGAAAGCGTGCGGTTCTCGCCGAAGGCGCCGAGCGGCAGGTCGTTGCCGTCCGCATCGACTTCACCCGTCGGCGGCATCGCACCTGCATCCGCATCGGTCTGGGTCGATCCGCCGATCCGCGACCAGCCGGCGATATAGCTCAGCTGGATGCCATCGGTGATGCCATAGTTCATCGTGCTGCGCAGCGCGACCGAATAGCGGTCAGTGTCCGGCGCGGTGTCGCTCAGCGTCGACCAGCGCTTGGTCCCCGCGCGCGGCGTCTGGAGCAGGCCGATGACCGGCGCGCCATTGTCCAGGAAGCCTTCGGCCGACAGGTTCCAGCTGAACTTCTCGCTCGGCTGCCAGAGCATCGATACGCGGCCCGACTGCTGGTCGGCGGCATAATATTTCTTGCCGCTGGTGACGAAGGCGGACTTGTTGATGCCGGTGACGTCCGGGGCCGGCTGGAAGTCGGCATAGCCATCATGCCGGTCGCTGACGAAGGCGACGCGGAAGGCCAGCGTGTCGCTGACAGGGATGTTGATCGCGCCGCGCACGCCCAGGCGATCATAATTGCCGGCTGTGACTTCGACATTGCCCTCGAACTCGCCCAGCTTGGGCTTGGCGGAAATCAGGCTGAGCGCGCCGACCGTGGCGTTACGGCCGAACAAGGTGCCCTGCGGGCCGCGCAGCACTTCCACGCGTTCCATATCGTACATCAGCACCGATGCGCCCTGCGCGCGCGGCGAGTAGATGCCGTCGACATAGATGGCGACCTCGGGGTCGGCCACTTCGGTATAGGCGCTGTCGTTGCCGATGCCGCGCAGCGTCAGTAGCACCGCAGACTGGTCGCCCTGCTGATTGAACTGGAGCGACGGAACGAAGCGGGCAAGGTCGGTGACGTCCTTGACCTGCTGCTTGTCGAGTTGCGCTTGGCCGAAGGCGGACACGGCGATCGGAGTCGATTGCAGGGTGGTTTCGCGGCGGGTGGCAGTGACGATGATGTCGCCGTCATAACCATTATTGGGCTGCTGGGCCGCCTGTGGCGCCGCGCTGTCCTGCGCGAAGGCGGGGGCCATTGCCAGCGTCATGGTCGCAAGCGCAGTACTCGCGACGAGCGCAATGCTCTTCATCATCTCTCTCCCTGGACTCACATCATTTGTGTGCCGCGTAATGACCAAAGCCTGACAACGATGTCAACTCTGTTTTTGACATCGATGTCAAACTCGCGCACACGGAGTCCCCATCGCTTCCCATTTCTGGCCGCACCCTGTAAGGATCGACTGCAAAGTCCGCTTGATGGTTACTGTTACGTCAACCTTGCCTGCCCCCGATGCCGATCAGGTCGCAACCCATCTGTTCCGGCTGTCCATCGGCGTGTTCTTCATCGGCGGTTTCCTGACCTCCTCGGTCAGTCTGCTCGTGCCGCAGCTCAAGCTGATGCTACATCTCGACTATCGGCAGGCGTTGCTGGTCCAGCTGGCCTTCCATTCCAGCTATCTGCTGTTTGCGCTGCCGATCACCTGGGCGATCGTCCGCAACGGCTATATGCGCGCCATCGTGGCGGGGCTGGCGGTGATGATGACAGGATGCCTCGCGCTCACCATAGCGCAGACTGCCCTGTCCTTCGCCATGGTGATGGGCGCGTTGCTGCTTCTTTCAGCGGGCCAGACCTTCCTGCAAATCGCCACCAACACGGTGGTCGCGGTCATCGGCCCGTCGCGGGGAGCGTCGCGTCGCCTGACCTTGCTTCAGGGTTTCAACTCGCTCGGCACCGTATTGGGGCCGCTTGTCAGCGCACCGTTGCTGCTTACCGAACTAGACGCCAGTGCCGCGCGCAGCATGGACGCGACGCTGCCGTTTCTCGGTACGGCGCTGGTCACCGCGCTTCTGATCCTGGCCTATATCCGCTATCGCAATCTGCTGGCGCATGGCGAAACGCAATCCCTCGCCGGGACGAGGCAGATGTTCCAGTTGATCCGCCTGCGTCGCCTGAAGTGGGGGACGGCGGCGATCTTTTTCTATGTGGGGGCGGAGGTCGCGATCGGCGCGCTGCTACCCACCATATTGATGCGACCCGATCGACTGGGCGTGACGCCGGTGGTCGGCGGGCAACTGGTCAGCCTCTATTGGGGCGGGGCCATGGTCGGCCGGTTCATCGGCGCGTGGATGATGACGCGGATGAACGAACATCGCCTGCTGCTGGTTGTGGCGCTGGGCGCGGTGGCACTGACGCTGGCTGCCATCATCCTGCCCGGTGTGGTGGGCGCCAGTGCCCTGATCGCCGTCGGCCTGTGCAACGCCATCATGTATCCCACCATTTACGCCCTCGCGCTGCCGGCGGACGATCGGCAGGCGCCGGTCGCCTCCATGTGGTTGTGCATGGCGGTGGTGGGCGGCGCGATAATTCCTGTCATCACCGGCGCCTTTGCCGATGTGATCGCGCTGTTGCCGGCGCTGGTCGTGCCAGCCGCTTGCTACGCCTTCATCGCCCGGTTCGCCGCCCTGTGCGCGCAGCCGCAGGAGCAATCTTCATGAAGACTGTCACGATCAAAGATGTTGCGGCCCGCGCCGGCGTCTCCCCCAAGACCGTATCGCGCGTCATTAATGGAGAGGATCATGTCCGTCCTGAAATCCGCGAAGTGGTGCAGCGGGTCGTGACCGAACTAGACTATCGCCCGAACGCCTTCGCGCGCAGTCTTTCCAGCTCCCGCTCCTATCTGCTTGGCCTGTTCATCGACGATCCGGTGTCGGGCTATGCCGCCGATGTCCAGCATGGCGCGCTGATCCGCTGCCGGGAGCGCAGCTATCATCTGGTGGTGGAGCCGGTCGATCTCAACCGTTCCGGCTGGCAGGATCATGTCCGCGACAGCATCGCCAGCCTGCGGCTCGACGGTGCGATCATCGCGCCCCCCATTTGCGACGCGCCGGAACTGATCGCCCTATTCCGCGAGTCGGCGGTACCTCATGTGTTGATGGCCCCGTCAGCCGAACCGGAAGATAGCGGGGCGGTGCGGATGGACGATCATGGCGCGGCGCGGGAGATGACCGACTATCTGATCGGTCTTGGCCATCGCCATATCGGCTTCGTGCAGGGGCCCGAGAATCACAGCGCCTCGATCCGGCGGGAGAAGGGGTTCCGCGCGGCCATGACGGGGGCGGGCATCATGGTGGACGAGCGTTTCGTGCTGCGCGGCGATTTCAGCTTCCGCTCAGGGTTGGAACTGGGTGAAGCTCTGCTGCATGGCCCCGATCGGCCCAGCGCCATTTTCGCCTGCAATGACGATATGGCGCTCGGCGTGCTCATCACTGCGATCAAACGGGACATGAATGTTCCTGACGAATTGTCGATCGCCGGATTTGACGATGCAGCATCCTCCCGCGCCGCCTGGCCGCAGATCACGACCATCCGTCAGCCGAAGGCGGAAATGGCCGCTGCGGCCGTCGATATCTTGGTTGATCCTGCCGTCCGCAGGAAAGGGGATCATCCGCAGACGCACCTGATGCTGCCCCATGCGCTGGTCAAGCGGGGCAGCACCGGGCGGTGCAGCCAAAAATGAGCGGCTGATCCTACGAGCGAAACGTTGGATAGACGGGGCTCGATGACGAGGGATATGTCAGAGATGTTGGAAGCCGACAGATAGTCTAAAGTCCGCCATCGTCGCCGACCGCCGATGCCACCGTGGCGGCCGCCTTCATCCCGTTGCCGGTAATGATGACCACCGTGATGTCCGTCTCCCGGATCGCTCTCCTTTTCAGCAGCTTGTCGAGCGCGGCGGTGGCACTTGTGGGCGCGGCAAAAATGTTGCGCTGCGCCAGTCTTTTCAAGGCGTCGACAACCTCGTCTTCGGTCAATGCGACGGTGCCGCCCCCACTTTCGCCCTTGTTCAGGTATGCCCGGCTTCCGCCAGCATTTCCGAGAATATCGATCGAACTTTATCTGCAGACCGCCCATTTGTCGCAGCTGATGCTGTTCGCGCCGGGCAGGCTGCGCAGATAATCCTGCGTCCATCGTCGCCCGCCAACGACAACATTGTCCAGTATGGGTGGATCGACATCCACGGTGACGGACGGCTTCATTTCCCGACCCACAGTCACATCCGCAAGGCGCAGGTCGCGGATCGGCGCGTGCGGCAGGCCGCACACGATCAACACCCGCTCGGTCGATCCGACCATGCAATCCTGCGCTGACACATGGGCGACCTGCGGTATATGGCCGCCGCCGTCGCCCTCTTCATAGAGCATCCAGATCTGGATAAACGCCTTGTCCACCGCTTCGGCCTGGATATGGCGCAGATGGATATTCTCGATCAGCCCGCCGCGATAGCTGTTCGACTTGATGATCAGCACTCGCGTCAGATTCGGGCTGTCCATCCGGCAATCATGGACGAAGACATTGCGCACGCCGCCGGTCAGTTCGCTGCCGATCGCTACGCCGGCATGGCCGTCCTTCATCAGGCAATGGCGGATGACGATATTCTCGCACGGCTTATTCAGCCGCCGGCCATCGGCATTGCGCGCAGCCTTGATGGCGATGCAATCGTCGCCGGTGTCGAACAGGCAATGCTCAATCAGCACGCCGTTGCAGGATTCCGGATCGATTCCGTCATTGTTCGGCCCGTGGCTGGAGCAGGTGACGCGGCGGAAGGTCACGTCGGTGCAATCGACCGGATGAACCTGCCAGAAGGGCGCGGCTTCCACCGTGAGGCCCTCCATCAATATCCGGTTGCAGCGATAGGGCTGGAAAAAGGAAGGGCGCAGGCGGCTCCCCTCGCCGAATATCCGCTCCGCCACCGGCACGCCGCGCTCGGCCATGGCGAACAGGCGTGCGCGATCGGCAGCCTGCCGCTCCTGCTCCTGCGTGTCGCGGTAGCGATCGGCCCAGGGGCCTTTCCACGGCCACCATGTCCGGTCGTCCGCTGACCCGTCGATCACGCCTTCGCCGGTGAGGGCGATATCCTCCTCCTCGAAGGCGTAGATGAGCGGTTGGTAGCCCATCAGTTCCACGCCTTCCCAGCGGGTATGGACCGGCGGCAGATGGCGGTCCGGCTCGGGGATGAATTTGAGGCGCGCGCCCTTGGGTACATGCAGTTCCATACGCGATCGCAACCGGATGGGACCGGTCAGCGTCACGCCGCGCGGCAGCATGATGCGGCCGCCGCCCGCCTTTGCACAGGCGGCGATGGCGCGGGCGATGGCGGCGCTGTCGTCCGTCCGCCCGTCCGAAGCCGCCCCAAATGCGGCGATCGGGAAGCGGCGGCGCGGGATGTTCGGTGGCTGGATCGCGTCCGCAATGGCGCTGGCCTTCGCCTCGAAATCATCCTCTGCCGCTGCCCAGGCCGGGCGGACGGATGCCACCACAGCAAGCGCGCCAGCCATGAGGTCACGGCGTGCCAGCGTGAATGACGGCATCATTTGGTCGCGCCCAGATCGACCGTGCCGGATTTCAGCCCCTCGGCCGTGGCAGTGATGGTAAAGCGCCCCTTGCCCGCGCCCCTGACCATAGCGACCGCCAGTCCATCCAGCGCCATGCGGTCGCGCGAAGGGAAGGGCGTATAATCGACCGAGGAGCCATTATCTGTCGCGATCAGCCGGCCCGCGCCCTTGATCGCGAAATGCAGACGATGGCTGGCGGATGGCACGGTGACGCCATTCGCATCGACCACACGCGCGCGGACATAGACCATATCGTCGAAGCCGGAGCCGACGGTCGGTGCATCCGGTTTCAGTTCGATGCGAACCGGCTTGCCCGCCGTCCGCAGACTGTCGGACACCGCTTCGCTGCCGGGATCGCGGCAGGTCGCACGCACTTCGCCTGGCGTATAGCGTACCGCCCAGCGGCGCGGGGCGGCATCCTGATTGATCGGCAGGGTGCCGAGCGACCGGCCATTCAGAAACGCCTCGACCTGCTTGCAATTGCTGTAGACCTCGATCGTTTCGTCATGCGGACTGCGATCCTGCGGTGTCCAGTCGTCGAACAGGGCGACCTTGGGCTTGGGCGTCGCCACCGCGATCATGGTCGGCAAGACGGGCTGGTTCGGGCCGCCCGCGCCATCGGTCGACGGGCCGGCCGCCGCCGGATCGGCATTGCGCACGACATGCAAGACCGGCCTGTCCGACCACCAGCTTTCCCGCTCCATGCCGCTGATCTTCTGGCGGCCGGTGCGATCGAGCAACCCCGCCGGATTCTGGATATTGGGCCAGCCAGACCGGTTCGCCTCGCCCAGATAATCGACGCCGGTCCACAGGAACATGCCGGAAAAGGGCGCATAGTCGCGCACCGGTATCCAGTTGCTGCGATTATGCGCATTTTCGGTGCCGACAATACTGCGCTTGGGATTCTGCTTGCTGGCCGCGATCAGCTCATTCTCGCGATAATTCTGGCCGACCACGTCCAGCATGTCGGCAAGGCCATTGTCATAATCCTTGGTGACGTTCGGACGGAACAGCGCCATCGTCACCGGCCGCGAAGGATCGGCCGCATGGACGATGTCGAGGATGCTGCGCAGTGCCGCCTTGGCCTGAACCGGATAGGCGGTGTCGTGGATTTCATTGCCCGCGCTCCACAGGATGATGCTCGGATGGTTGCGGTCGCGCCGCACCATGTCGAGCGTATCCCGCTTGTGCCAGTCACCGAAGAAGAGGTGATAATCCTCTGGCGTCTTGGCGACGTTCCACTGGTCGAACAACTCGTCCATCACGATCAGCCCCAGTTCGTCGGTCAGGTCGAGAAACTCCGGGCTTGGCACATTATGCGCGGTACGGATCGCATTGACGCCCTGCGCCTTCAATGCCGTCAGACGCTGGCGCCAGACAGCAAGAGGAACAGCGGCTCCCACGGCGCCGCCATCATGATGCAGCGCCACGCCCTTCAGCTTGAAATTGCGGTCATTGAGCCAGAATCCGGTCGCCGGATCGAACCTGGCCTCGCGAACACCGAAGGGAACAGTTTCATCGTCGAGCAGCGTGCCGTCGGCGGCTACTATGCGAATGGTTGCGTGATACAGGGCGGGATCGTTGATATCCCAGCGGCGCGGGCGGGGCAGGGCGACCTCCACCGGCAGGATCATGGTACGACCGGCCGCGATGCTGGCGGAGGCCGTTACGGTACGCGCGACTTCGCGCCCATCGGGATCGGCCAGCACCAGTTCGACCTTTACGACGGTCGCTGAACCGCTGTCATTCTGTATGTCGGCTGTGACCGCGATGGTGGCCTGCGCGTCGCTGATCGCCGTCGCCTGCACATAGGTGCCGCCTTGCGGGATATGGATATCGCTCGTCTCGATCAGCCGAACGCGGCGGTAGATACCCGATCCGGTGTACCAGCGGGACGAGGGCGCGGCGGAAGTGTCGGCCCGCACCGCAATGATATTGCGGCCATCCGCGCGCAGGTGGCGGGTCAGGTCGTAGCGCTGGCTGACATAACCCATCGGCCGATAGCCGACATGATGGCCGTTCACCCAGATGCCGCTACGTTCCATGATGCCGTCAAATTCGATGAAATAGCGTCGGCCCTGCCGCGGCATCACGTTCAATGCCTTGCGGTACCAGGCGACCCCGCTCGGCAGAAAGCCATTCTCGCCCGCAGCCTTGGCATTCGGATCGAAAGGGCCGGCGATGGCCCAGTCGTGCGGAACTGAGACGGCCTGCCAGGATGCGTCATCCAGCGTGGGCGTTTCGGCGCCCTCCGGATCAGCCTGGATGAAGCGCCAGCCGTCTGGTAATGCTGTCACGGCACGCGATGCCGCGTACGCGGCGCCGATTGAGGCCAGGTTGGCGGTCATTGCCCAGAAGATCGCCATGCGGCCGGTTCTTCGCACCTCTATATCCCCTCTCATCCTGACTGTCCCGCGTGTCACGCCTGTCGGCGGACCATTCCGGACATTTGTCTCCTTGCTAGTATAAATTCCACTATTTGCCACATGGTTTCAATATACGGCGAAAATTGCTTGCCGCAGCAGCCGCCACTTTGGCTCGCCAAGAGATCGAATCTGGTATGAGAAATTATGCGGTGTTACAGCATTCCCGCGTCACCCGATGCATTGCGGATCAGCGCCAGCATCTTCAGCCGCGCTTCTTCTCCCTCGCCACGCATGATCGCGTCGAACACGGCGTCATGATCGGGCATCGGATCGCGGGATTCCTTGCGTTCGTCGCGCGCGAAGCGCGTGGTCCAGGCGACGACCGCCGTGACGGATGTTGCCAGGGTGATGAGCGATTCATTGCGCGTCGCCAGCAATATCTGACGGTGGAAGCTCTGGTCGGCCGCGCGCCCCTCCGTCGTCTGTAGCCCAAAACGGCGCATTTCCTCTAGTGCATGACCCATACGGGAAATATCCTGGCCATCACGGCGCAGCGCCGCGAACTGCGCCGCGGCCGGCTCCACAACGATCCGTAACTCGAAGATGTCGCGGAGAAATTCCGGTGTCGGCCCCGCCTCAAACGTCCAGGCGAGTACATCCAGATCCAGCATGTTCCAGCGCAGTCGATCATTGATGCGCGTGCCGCTCTTGGTCCGGCTATAGACCAGCCCTTTGGCGGACAATACGCGGACAGCCTCGCGATAGGCGGTGCGCGACACGCCCTGTTCGGCGCTGTAGCGCTCCTCGCCCGGCAATATGTCCCCCGGCTGATAGCGGCCGCCGACGATCGCAATGCCCAGATCATGGGCGATCCGGTCATGCACGGCCCGTTGCGACGGGCTGGTGGGGCGGGACAGGGGATGGTCGTTTGCTTGCGTCATGCGCCTTCGTCTGCCCTGTCTTCCCGATCGTCAAGCCTGAACCGCCGGGATTGCCTTATTTGGTATGAGAAAAATTGGCGGTTTCATGTAATTTTCTATT
The DNA here is from genome assembly GCF_035511395.1 of Sphingobium sp. GTDB lineage: Bacteria > Pseudomonadota > Alphaproteobacteria > Sphingomonadales > Sphingomonadaceae > Sphingobium. Next base: position 6,173 of record NZ_DATKFP010000048.1, on the reverse strand, counting down.
ACTCCATCAATTTATGGCTTGAATCAGTTGAAAACTGTCTTCATCTAGTACGAGAAATAAAAAGGACTCGGAGGGGAGTGCCATGATTAAAAGAGGGATGAAGCTGTCCATTTCGGTGTTCGCCTTGATGGCGTCGCAAGCGGTACGGGCGCAGGAAGCGCAGGCGGTAAGCGACGGCGACATCATCGTCACCGGTATGCGGGCCAGCCTGTCGTCGGCGCAGAATATCAAGCGCAACGCCCGGCAACTTGTGGACTCGGTCGTGGCCGAGGATATCGGCAAGCTGCCCGACAATAATGTGGTGGAGGCGCTCCAGCGCGTACCCGGCATCCAGGTCTCGCCCCGCGCTCGTGGCGAATCCGCGACCGTGCTGATCCGCGGCCTTCCCGACGTTGTCACGCTGGTCAACGGCCGCAACATCTTCAGCACCACCGGCCGCTCCCTGTCGCTGGCGGATGTGCCAGCCGATCTGGTCGCGGGTGTGGACGTCTACAAGTCGCGTTCCGCCGATCAACTGGAAGGCGGCATCGCCGGCCTGATCAACGTCCGCACCCGTCGCCCCTTCGACTTCAAGGGGCTGGAGGTCGCGCTGGCCGGCCGCGAAGTCTATAGCGAGCAGCCCGACACGATCGATCCCTATGCCAGCGCTCTTATCAGCAATCGCTGGTCGACCGGCATCGGTGAAATCGGCGCTCTTATCAGCGTTTCCTACCACAAAACCCGTTATCGCGACTTCACCGTCTATAGCGGTGGCTATTTCGGCTATAATCTCGACAATAGCCGCGCGCCTTATACGCCCGGTGTTCCGCTCGATCCGCGCGGCACCAATGTCGCCGATCCCAAGGTGTTTCGCACCGACGTGATCGGTGCCTTCGACCGCATCGGCACCCGCACCCGCCCGGCGGTCAACGCCACGCTGCAATGGGCACCCGACGATCGCCTCACCATCCACGCCGACGGCCTGTTCTACGGCTATCGTGAGCGCGGCAACGGCAATCAGAATTTCACCTCGATGAACGGCCCGCTGCTGTTGCCGCTGGTTTTCGTGGATGATACCAAGCTCGTCCAGTCGCTCAGTACTACCGGCGGCCGCGTCGCCAATTTCGGCACCGCCTACCAGAACAAGGCAGATCGCTGGCAGGGCGCGCTTGGCGCGGACTGGAAAGCGGGCGACTGGAAGGTGGCCACCGAACTGTCCTATACCCGGTCGAAGGCGACAGACATTGGCAATAATCTGGATGTGGATTTTATCGCGTCCCGCACCGATGCCGTCTTCAACGATGGATCGGGCACGCCCTATTTCTCCCTGCCCAATGACGATATCGCCGACCGGTCCCGTTATTATCTATCCCGTTTGTCTACCACTCGCACGATCGGCGACGGCAAGGAATGGGCCTGGCGCGGCGATATCTCCTACCGCGCACCTTTTCTGATCTTCTCAGGCCTCGACGTTGGCCTGCGCCTCAGCCAGCGCGATGCCCAGTCGGACAGTTTCACCCAGACCGTGAATTGCGGCCCGACCGTTGCGGTCAAATGCTATGGCGTCAAGGCGGCCAGCCTGCCAGGCCTGATGACGGTGACGCCCGGCGATTTCGATACGGGGACCGGCAAGTTCGTGCGCCAATGGGCGACGCCCACGACCGGCTACCTGCTGAACAATATCGGTTCGCTGCGGCAGTTGTTCGGCCTGGCACCCGGCGATCCTGCCTTCCAGGACACCCAGCATTTCGACATTAGCGAGAAGAACCAGGCCGGCTATGGCCAGGCGAATATAGAGGTCGGCCGGCTGGACGGGCAGATCGGTGCGCGTGTCATCCGAACCGACATCACTTCCAACGCCTTCCTGGTCTTGCGCGGCGCGACCTCGCCCGTCACGATCCGCAACAAAAGCACGGATATCCTGCCCAGCTTGGCCCTGCGCTACAAGTTACAGGATAATCTCTTCCTGCGCCTCGCCGCCAGCAAGACGATCACCCGGCCCAGCTTCGCGCAGCTCAATCCCGCGCTCACCCTGACTCCGCCAGTGCCTGGACAACAGCCCTTCGGCCGCGGCACCAGCGGCAATGCTGACCTGAAGCCCATTCGTTCCGACAATTACGACCTCTCGCTCGAATGGTATATCGACCGCTCCAGCTCGATCACCGCGACCATCTTCCGCCGCGACGTCACCGGCTTCATCCAGTCCGTCACCAGCAATTTCAACATCGACTATCTGGGCGCCGACAATGGCGTCTATCAGATCACCCGCCCGGAAAATTCGGGGTCCGGCCGTTTGCAGGGTATAGAGGGCGGTTTCACCTTCTTCCCACGCGGGGCGCCCGGCTGGCTGGAAGGTATCGGCATCAGCGCCAACGGCACCTACATCCACGGCAAGAACAAGGCGCTGTCGCCGCTGCCGGGCGTCACCGGCTATATGGACATCCCATTCCAGAATGTGTCCAAATATTCGGCCACTGGCACGCTCATTTACGAAAAGGGCGGCTTCTCCGGCCGCGCCTCCTATGTCTGGCGCGACAAATATAATGCCGGGCTGCATTTCACCGGGGTCAATCCCAATTTCATCACCAACGGTCAGATCAGCAATCTTGACCTGTCCTTCTCCTATGAAATCAATCCGCAGTTCACCGTCGTGTTCGATGCGACCAATGTGCTGAAGAATCTCTACCAGACTTCGTTCAACGACCCCAATCTCTACCCGCGCGACACGGTGCTTTACACGCGCACCTTCGCCCTTGGTTTCCGGGCGAAGATCTGAAGATGCCCCTATCGAGAGGATATTCTATGACGATTTCCCGAACGATCGCGTCCCTCACGCTGCTGATGGCGCTGCCGCAACTGGTTCAGGCGCAAGAGGCTCGGCAGGTCACGATCAGCGTGGACGCCGCGAAACCGGCGGGCAAGTTGCCGCCCGTCTGGCGCTTCTTCGGCGCGGACGAACCCAATTATGCGACGATGAAGGATGGCCGCAAATTGCTGGTCGAACTGGGCGAACTGAAAAAGGGCGAAGTCTATTTCCGCGCCCATAATCTGCTCAGCAGCGGGGATGGCACGGCCGCCTTCAAATGGGGCAGCAGCAACGCCTATACCGAAACGAAGGACGGCAAACCGGTCTATGACTGGAAGGTGGTGGACGGCATCATCGACGCCTATCTGGAACGCGGCGTGCGTCCCTATCTCCAGATCGGCTTCATGCCTGAAGCCATGTCGGCGGCGCCAGCCGGCACCCCCTATCAACATAGCTGGCGCCCCGGTTTCGATTACAAGCTGATCGCGACGGGGTGGACCTATCCGCCCAAGGATTATGAGAAATGGGCAGAGCTGGTCTATCAATGGACGCTCCACAATATTGCAAAATACGGCAAGGCCGAGGTCGAGAAATGGTATTTCGAGGTTTGGAACGAACCCAACTCGCCCTTCTACTGGACCGCCTCGCCGGAGGAATTCTACAAGCTGCATGACTATGCGATCGGCGCCGTGCGCCGCGCGCTGCCGACCGCGCGGGTCGGTGGGCCAGACGTCGCCGGAGCGGGTGGCACCTTCATGGACGGATTCCTGAAACATGTGTCGTCGGGCAAGAATTATGTGACCGGCCAGACCGGCACGCCGACCGACTTCCTGTCCTTCCATGCCAAGGGCAGACCGGAATTTGTCGATGGCCATGTCCGCATGGGCATCGCCACCCATTTGAAGGAAGCTGATCGCGGCTTCACCAAGGTGTTGTCCATCCCGTCGCTCGCCGCCAAGCCGGTGGTGATCGGCGAAAGCGATCCCGAAGGCTGCGCCGCCTGTCCGGGGCCGCAGAATGACTATCGCAACGGCACCATGTATTCGAGTTACACGGCGGCCAGCTTCGCGCGCATCTGGGAATTGGCGGAACGGCGGAAGGTCAATCTGGAAGGCGTGCTGTCCTGGTCCTTCGAATTTGAGGACCAGCCTTGGTTCGCGGGCTATCGCCAGCTGTCCACCAACGGCGTGGATCTGCCAGTCCTCAACGTCTTCCGCCTGTTCGCCCAGCTTGGCGAAACGAAGCTGACGACCACCAACGCTGCGCAAATTCCGCTGGATCAGGCGATGGCGAAGGGTATTCAGGATGACGCCGATATCGGCTCCATCGCGACCCGCACCGTCGATGGAAAGGTCGCACTATTGCTGTGGCATTATCATGATGACGATGTCGCCGGGCCGGTCGCGCAAGTAAAGATCAACCTCAAGGGGCTGAAGGCCGCACCGACCGGGGCGAAGCTGTGGCGGGTCGATGGCGACCATGCCAACGCCTTTTCCGCCTGGAAGAAAATGGGCGCGCCGCAGTCGCCCGATCAGGATCAATATGCGCAGCTGGAAGCCGCCTCGGTCATGAAGGCGGAAACGGTTGCCGTCACCGGCGGGCGTGGCGCTTCCACCATCGACCTCGCGCTTCCGCGTCAGGGCGTCGCGCTGCTGGTCCTGGACGCCCAATAAGATGACGGCCTTGGAACGGGCAGGTGATCGGCACCATTCGGGCCGCTGGGCGGTTGCGGCGACGATCACCGTCGCCATCGCCATCTCTTATCTCGACCGCCAGACTCTGCCCTGGGCGATCAAATATATCGAGGCCGACATTCCCATCGGCAACCAGACCAAGGCGTTCCTCGATTCCGCCTTCCTCGCCACTTATGGCCTCATGTATCTGGGCGGTGGCTGGCTGCTCGACCGGGTGGGCACGCGGCGCGGCTTCCTGGCGATCATGATCTTCTGGTCGCTCGCCTGCGCCAGCCATGGCGTGGCTGGCGGCATCGCCGCGCTGGTGGTCAGCCGCCTCCTGCTGGGCGTGGGGGAGGGCGGAGGCTTCCCCGCCGCGACCCGCGCCATCGCCGAATGGTTCCCGCCCGAACGCCGCGCCGCCGCCATGGGTCTGGTCAATGCCGGAACGGCGATGGGTGCGGTCGTCGCGCCGCCGCTGATCGCGGGCATCCTTGCCTATGGTCATTGGTTCGACCTCGCCAGCTGGCGCTGGGTCTTCTTCATTACCGGCGGTTTCGGCCTCGCCTGGGCCCTCTGGTGGTTCCTGACCTATCGCACGCCCCCCGGCGAGGACATGTCCGCCAGCACGGACGCAAGCCCGGCCCCGACCATCGCCATGTTGCTCGCTCGCCGCGAAGTGCGTGGCCTCGTCGGTGCCAAGTTCCTCAGCGACGGCGCCTGGTATTTCTACCTCTTCTGGCTGCCCAAATATCTGTTCGAAGCGCATGGTTTCGACCTGAAGCAGGCGGCGACCATCGGCTGGATTCCCTATGCAGCCTCGGGCGTCGGGAGCCTGTGCGGCGGTTGGCTCTCCAGCCGACTGCTCTCCTCCGGCCGCTCGGTTGACGCCGCGCGCAAGATCGCCTTGGCCTTGAGCGCCGCCTGCATGCCCTGGGTCATGCTCGCGCCATCCACCGCTTCGGTCGCCGCGGTCATCGCGATCTTCAGCCTCGCCTTCTTCGGCCAGCAGAGCTGGTCCACCCTCGTCATGACCCTGCCGACGGACCTCTCCCCGCGCAGCGCACTCGGTCGCCTCGCCGGCCTTGTGGGGCTGGGCGGCGCGTTCGGCGGTATCGTCATGGGGCAGGCGGCGGGCTGGGCGCTCGACGCCGGGCTTGGCTACACGCCGGTCCTGACGCTCGCCGCGACCCTGCACCTGATCGCCTTCGCGCTGATCTGTCTTTCCATCCCCCGCATTTCACAACTCAGCTTCACTCGAAAGGTCGTCCCTTGAAAATCACCGAAGTCCGCACCCGCGTCGTCCAGTGGGAAGGCGACACCGTTCCCCTGCCGCCGCATTTCTGCACCAATCCCATGGACCTCGTGTCGCCGATGCTGTCGCCTGAAACCATGGGCACTTTCACCTTCCATGGCTGGCTGATCGTGGAAATCTTCACGGATCAGGGGCTGGTCGGCATCGGCAATGCCGCTCTGGCCCCGCTCGTCACCAAGCAGATGATCGACCAGTATCTGGCACCCCTGCTGATCGACCAGGATCCATGGGACAGCGAGTTCCTGTGGCAGCATATGTATCGCAAGACCATGGCTTTCGGGCGCAAGGGTGTGGCGCTGGTCGCCATATCCGCGCTCGACATCGCGATCTGGGACTTGATGGGCAAGGCGGCGAAGCAGCCCGTCTTCCGCCTGCTCGGCGGTCGGACCAAGGCGAAGAT
>NZ_DATKFP010000047.1:0-10429 GCF_035511395.1 Sphingobium sp. | reverse complement strand
GGACACCGGCGATCGCCATGCTCGGTGTGCTGGCAACCGCGCTCTTCTATGGCGATGCCATCATCACACCGAGCATGTCGGTACTGTCTGCGGTCGAAGGACTAACGATCGTCAACAATGGCTTCGAACCCTATGTGCTGCCGATCGCGACCGTCATCCTCATCGGTCTATTCCTGATCCAGAAACATGGCACGGCGCGGGTCGGGGCTTTGTTCGGCCCGATCATGGTCCTCTATTTCCTGGTACTGGCCACGCTCGGCATCATGAATCTCGTTCGCCATCCTTCGATCATCGGTATCATCAACCCCTACTGGGCAGTGCATTTCTTCCTGATCGACGCAAAACTGGCCTTCCTCGCGCTTGGTTCTGTCGTGCTGGCCGTCACCGGCGCAGAAGCTCTCTATGCCGACATGGGCCATTTCGGACGGAAGGCGATCAGTGTCGCCTGGCTCTATGCTGCCCTCCCTTGCCTGCTGCTCAACTATATGGGTCAGGGGGCGCTTTTGCTCGACAATCCTGCGGCGGCGACAAATCCCTTCTTCCTGCTGGCGCCTCAATGGGCACGGCTACCGCTCGTCATCCTCGCCACCATGGCGACCATCATCGCCAGTCAGGCGGTGATTTCCGGCGCTTTCTCGGTGACGCAGCAGGCGGTACAGTTGGGCTTCCTGCCACGCATCAGTATCGCGCATACCAGTGCTTCGGCGGCCGGACAGATTTACGTTCCGCTGGTGAACTGGGCATTGCTGATTCTCGTCATCATGCTGGTCGTGGGTTTCAAGTCATCCAGCAATCTGGCGGCCGCCTATGGCATCGCAGTGACAGGCACCATGGTCATCACCGCCTGCATGATGGGCGTGCTGACCTTCAGCGTATGGAAGTGGCACCCATTGGTTGCCAGTGTGATGACGGGCCTGTTCCTGGTTATCGACGGCGCTTATTTCGCGTCCAACGCAACCAAGATTCCCGACGGTGGGTGGTTCCCGTTGCTCGTTGCGGCCGTGGTGTTCATAGCGCTGACCACCTGGTCAAAGGGGCGCGTCATCATGCGCTCCTATCTGAACGAAGGAGCGATGGAGGTGCCGCTGTTCATTCAGTCGGTCGCCCATTCGCTCAAGCGCGTTCCAGGGACCGCCATTTTCCTGTCATCGCGCGCAGAAGGCGTGCCGCCCGCGCTCCTTCATAATGTGAAGCATAACAAGATCCTGCACGAGCGGATTATCATTTTGACCATTCAGACCGATGGCGTGCCCCATTTGTCGCTGAAGGGCCGGGAAGAAATCAGGAATATGGGCGAAGGCTTCTACCGCGTGATCTGGCGGCACGGCTTCATGGAGGATGTCGACGTTCCCGCTGCCATGAAGACGATCCATGGCTGTGGCGGTCCCATCAATGTCAGCGACACCAGCTATTTCCTTAGCCGCCAAACCCTTATTCCTTCTGAACGGCCGGGCATGGCCATATGGCGTGAGAAGCTATTTGCCTGGATGATCCGCAATGCGGAAACGCCCATGGAATTTTTCAAGTTGCCGACCAATCGCGTGGTGGAACTGGGGTCACAGGTCGAGATCTGATCGCTTATCCAGACAGTTTACAAACAGCTCCCCGTGAATTTAGAGCGTGAGATCGTCCGCGCCTTGCGCACCAAGCCGGCGCCTTTCAACGTCGCAATCTGAGGGTTCCGCAGATATTCACGCGCCGCCAGGCGCGAATTCCTCGGTTTCACCCTCTACGTTGAAGCGCAGGCGATAGCCTATCCCCAGCTCATTGCCGATGATCCGCGGACGTTGAGGATCAGTTTCCAGCTTCTGTCGCAGCGTGCGCACCAGCACGCGCAGATATTCGACATGATGCTCCTGCTCGTTCGGCCACACATGTCCCATGATCTGCTGATGGGTAATGACGCGGCCAGGGAATTTGGCCAGTTGCGCCAGCACGGCATATTCCTTGGGGGTGAGATGCACCTCCCTGCCCGCCTTGAGGACGGTGCGGGCCATCAGGTCGATCTCCACGTCGCCGGCCCGGACGGTCGACGCGCCGCCATCCTTGGTCATCCGGTTGCGCAGCGCCACGCGGATGCGCGCCAGAAGTTCGTCCGTGTCGAACGGCTTGGTCAGATAGTCGTCAGCGCCCAGGTCAAGCGCGGCGACCTTCTGGTCCGTTGCCTCGCGCGCCGAAACGATGATCAGCGTGGTGTCCGAATACTGCTTGAACAGCGGCACCAATTCCAGTCCGTCGCGATCGGGCAGGCCAAGGTCGAGCAGGCTGATGTCCGGACGCTCCTCCTTCAGCTTCTCCAGCGCCTCGCGCGCGTTTTCCGCCTCGACCGTCGCATAGTCCGCGCGGGTCAGGGCGGTGTGGATCAGCTTGCGGATATGGGGCTCATCGTCGACGATCAGCACCTTGTGGCGAATTTTCATGCAATATCCTCATGGGGCAATTCGGAAATGATGAGCGACTGGGGAATGGTGATCGTGAAGCAGGCGCCGAACGGCTCCCGGTTGTTCGCTGCCGAAACGGACAGGCCCATGGCCTCGGCGAAACCCTTGACGATGGCCAGACCCAGGCCGGTCCCGTGCTTGGCCCGGTCCGATCCCTCCAGTCGCGTGAAGGTGTCGAAGACCCGCACCTCCGCGCCCGCCGGGATACCCGGCCCCTCGTCCAGCACGGATAGGGTGATCGCGTCGGGCAGCCGGCGCCCCCGGACGATGACGGGCGTGCCGGGATCGGCATAACGCCCGGCATTGTCGAGCAGGTTGATGAGACAATGGTGAAGCAGGGTCGGATCGACACGGACCAGGGGAATGTCGGGCAATATGTCGACCTTCACCTCATGCCCGACCAGCGACTGGCGCGTGTCGTGCGCCGCGCCTGCGACCGCGTCGAACAGATCGGTCGGCTCCACCTTCAGCGGCAGCGCGCCGGCTTCGACCCGCGCCATGTCGAGCAGGTTGGCCACGAAGCGATTGAGCCTCTTCGCTTCGGCATCAATGGTATCCAGCAGGTCAGACGGCTGCTGCTGCTTCAACTCGTGCATGGCGGAAATGATGGTCGTCAACGGCGTGCGCAGATCATGGCTGACCGACGACAGCAGCGCCGAACGTAGCCGGTCGCGCTCGCGGATCTGCCGCGCATCCAGCATCTCTTCCTCCAGCGCCATCCGGTCGAAGGCGATCGAGGCCTGATCCAGCAGGCTCATGAGCAGCGGGATCTGATCCGACCGCAACGGCTCGCCCGCATCCTCACGCGCCAGCCCAAGGACGCCCAGCACGCCGCGCGTGGTGCGCAACGGATGGAACAGCCAGTCGGATGCCGTCAGCGTGGACGATCCGCGTCCCGCAGGCTGTTCATTGTCCATCGCCCATTGCGCCGCCGCCTTCTCGATCTGGTCCAGCCGGTCCTCCGGCGGCACGGCGGCGCGCAATTGCGGGCCATCGCGCGACGGCAGCAGCAGGACGGTGCGCACCGACAGCAATCGCGACACTTCGGCGCAGATCGCCTGCATCAGTTCCTCCTGACTGGCCGATGCGGTCAGCTGGCGCGAAAAGCCGGCCAGCGCAGCATTCTGCCGCGCGCTCGACTGCGCCAGATCGGCTTGCGCTCTCACCCTGGCCGCGAACTGGCTCGTCACGATCGCGACGCCCAGCAGCACCAATATGCTGATGATATTCTCCGGATTGCTGACCGTCAGCGTGCCGGTGGGCGGCAGGAAAAAGAAATTATAGGCAAGGCTGGACAGCAGGCCCGCGAACAGCCCAGCGCGCAAGCCGAAGCTCGCCGCCGCGAACATCACCGGGACGAGATAGAGCAGCGCGATATTGCCCAAGTCGATGATCTCGATCAGCAGCCGCCCCAACGTCGTCATCGCCGCAATCAGCAGCGCCGACCACACATAGTCGAGCGGCTTGCCCCAGCTCTGCGCCGCGGGCCGGCCGGCGCGTTTGGGCGGGGTTGCCGGATCGTCCCCTGGCAGGACATGGACGGCAACATCTCCGATCTCGCGCACCAGCCTGTCGACCACTGACCCGTAGCGCAGTTCGAACCACCAGGGGCGCGCCGACTTGCCGATCACGATCTGGGTCGCCCGCGCGTCGGCAACGGAGTGGCGCAACCCCTCCACCACCGACGGCGCGGGAATGGTCGCGGTGCTGGCGCCCAGGCGAGAAGCCAGCGCCATCGTATCGGCCAGTTGCGCCCGCTCTTCCTGAGTGAAGGCCAGCGTGCGCGGCGTTTCGATATGCACGGCGGACCATGGCGCCTTCAAGGCGTCCGCCAGACGCTTGGCCGCGCGCACCAGCCCCTGAGCGCTCGGCACTTCGCTGATCGCCACCAATATCCGCTCGCCCGCCGCGAAGCTGCCGGCAAGCGCATGGGCGCGGACATAATCCAGCATCTGCGCATCGACCGCCTGTGCCGCCCGACGGAGCGCCATCTCGCGCAGCGCGGTCAGGTTGGATTTGGAAAAAAAGTGGCTGAGCGCCCGCGTCGTTTCCTGCGGGATATAGACCTTCCCCTCCTTCAGGCGCTCGATCAGTTCGTCGGGCGGTATGTCGACGACCTCGATCTCGGCCATTTCGAGGATGGAATCAGGCACAGTCTCGCGCACCCGGACGCGGGTGAAGGAGGCCACGATGTCGTTGAGGCTTTCGACATGCTGGATATTGACGGTCGAATAGACGTCGATGCCGGCGTCCAGCAGCTCTTCCACATCCTGATAGCGTTTGGGATGCCGACTGCCCGGCGCGTTGGTGTGGGCCAGTTCGTCGACCAGCGCCAGTTGCGGCCGGCGCGCCAGGATCGCGTCGATATCCATCTCGCCAAGCCGATGACCCCGATGATCGACGTCACGCCGGGGCACGACCTCATGCCCGGCCAGCAAGGCTTCGGTTTCGCGGCGGCCGTGGGTTTCCACCACGCCCACGACGACGTCCATACCGGCCTTCAGCCGCTGCATGCCGTCGGTCAGCATCTCGTATGTCTTGCCCACGCCCGGCGCGGCGCCGAGGAAGATTTTGAGACGGCCACGACCTTCCTGCGCCGCCTGGCGCAGGAAGGCTTCGGGATCTCGGCGGTCGGGATCGTTCATCAAGGCTTGGTAGCGCTGATCTGATCCAGGCGTCGATTGATTTCCACGACGTTCACGCGCGGTTCGCCCAAAAAGCCCAGCAGCGGCTGCGCGATGCTCCGGTCGACCAACGCCTTGACTTGAGCTACATCAATGGCACGCACGCGGGCAATGCGCGCGACCTGATAATAGGCAGCCTGTGGCGTGATGTCAGGATCGAGGCCGGACCCTGAAGCCGTCATCAGATCAGCCGGCGCGCGCTTTCCGCCATTCGCTCCTTCAAGCATGGCCTTATCGGCTTTCACCCGGTCGAACAGCGCCTTCGACGTCGGGCCGAGGTTCGAACCCGAAGACGCAAGCCCGTCATAGCCCTTGCCGGCGGCCGAGGGGCGGGAATGGAAATAGCGCTCGCTGGAGAAGTCCTGTCCGATCAGCGCCGATCCCACGATTCTGCCGTCCTGCTCGATCAGGCTGCCATTGGCCTGGGCTGGAAAGACCAGTTGCCCGATCCCCGTCAGCGCCAGCGGATAGGCCAGCCCCAGCAGCATCGCGAAGAGCAATGTCATGACCAGCGCGGGCCGCAGCGATGTGATGATGTCCTTGTTCATGGAATTTTCCTCAGGCCAGACCCAAGCCATTAACGGCCAGGTCGATGAGCTTGATGCCGACGAAGGGCGCGATCAGGCCGCCCAGACCGTAAATGGCGAGGTTGCGCGCCAGCAGCGGTCCTGCGCCGATCGGGCGGTAGGTCACGCCCTTCAGCGCCAGCGGCACCAGCAGCGGAATGATGAGCGCGTTGAATATGATCGCAGACAGGATCGCGCTCTGCGGCGTCGCCAGTCCCATGACGTTCAGCACGCCCAGCCCCGGATAGAGCACCACGAACATGGCCGGGATGATCGCGAAATATTTGGCGACGTCATTGGCGACCGAGAAGGTGGTGAGCGCCCCACGCGTCATCAGCAACTGCTTGCCCAGCCCCACCACCTCGATCAGCTTGGTCGGATCGCTGTCTAGGTCGACCATGTTTCCCGCCTCGCGCGCGGCCTGCGTGCCGGTGTTCATCGCGACGCCGACATCCGCCTGCGCCAGCGCGGGCGCGTCGTTGGTGCCGTCGCCGCACATGGCGACCAGTCGCCCGCCTTCCTGCTCCTTGCGGATCAGCGCCAGCTTGTCCTCCGGCGTGGCCTGCGCCAGGAAATCGTCCACCCCGGCTTCGGCCGCGATGGAGGCGGCGGTCAGCAGATTGTCGCCGGTGATCATCACGGTGCGGATGCCCATCTGCCGCAGCTCGCCGAAACGCTCGCGAATGCCCGCCTTGACGATGTCCTTGAGGAAGATCGCGCCCAGCAGCTTGCCATTCTTCGCCACCGCCAGCGGCGTACCGCCGGCGCGGGCGATCTCGTCGGTGATGCGGCGCAGTTCGGCAGTCGCAGGTTCCTTGCCATGCCTCGGATTGGCGCGAAGAACGGAGTCGACCGCGCCCTTCTGAATGATTGCGCCATTGAGCGCGACGCCCGAAATCCGGGTCTGCGCGGTAAAGGGAATGACTTCCGCACTTGCCGGCAAGCTATCGGCGGTCTGGCCGAATTTTTCCCGGGCAAGCAGGACGATCGACCGACCCTCCGGTGTTTCATCGGCCAGGCTGGCGAGCAGCGCGGCTTCGGCCAGTTCGGCCTTCGTCGTGTCGCCCACCGGACGAAATTCCGTCGCCTGACGATCGCCGACCGTGATCGTGCCGGTCTTGTCGAGCAGCAACACGTCGATATCGCCCGCCGCCTCGACCGCGCGGCCCGACTTGGCGAGCACATTGAAACGCACCAGCCGGTCCATGCCGGCAATGCCGATCGCCGACAGCAAGGCCGCGATAGTGGTCGGAATCAGCGTGATGAGCAAAGCGGCGAGGATGGACACCGGGATTGCCCCGCCCGCATAGCTGGCAAAGCCCGGAATGGTGCCGACCGCGATCAGGAAAATAATGGTCAGGCCGACCAGCAGCAGCGTCAGCGCGATCTCGTTCGGCGTCTTCTGACGCTCCGCCCCTTCGACCAGCGCGATCATCCGGTCGAGGAAACCCTGCCCCGGATTGACGGTAACGCGCACCCGGATCTCGTCGGAAATGACGCGGGTGCCAGCCGTGACGGCAGAGCGGTCGCCGCCCGCCTCGCGGATCACCGGCGCGGATTCGCCGGTGATGGCGGCTTCGTTGACCGATGCGACGCCCGAGACGACTTCGCCATCTGACGGGATCAGGTCACCCGTCTCGACCAGCACGATGTCGCCCAGCTTCAGGGCGCTGGCCGGGACATTTTCGCTCTCGCGGCCGTCTCCTTTCAGGCGCTTGGCCGTCAGTTCCGACTTGGTTGCGCGCAGCGAGGCCGCCTGCGCCTTACCGCGCCCTTCGGCCAGCGCCTCGGCGAAGGTGCCGAACAGCACCGTCAGCCACAGCCAGATGACGAGTTGGAGCTTGAAGCCCATGGCCAGCCCGTCATGCCCGACCGCGAGCAACACGGTCAGCAGCAAGGCGACGACAGCGGTGGTGAACATCACCGGATTACGGATCAGTTCCCCTGGATTGAGTTTGCGGAATGCGTCGCCGATCGCGGGAACGATCAGATCGGCGGTAAAGAGCGATTTGGACGCTTTGCGTGCCATGAATTTGCTCCGATATTAGAGCGTTTTCTAAGCAGGTGGAAACGAAGTTCGGCGAAGCCAATCACCTGCTGACTCGGAAAACGCGGCAAAACAAAGATCTAGAGTAGCCGAGCCGATGCAATCGGATCGGTACCTGCTCTAGAAAAGCTGACCGTTGATCATCGCGAGATGATCGGCGATGGGGCCAAGGGCGAGGCCGGGCAGGAAAGTGAGGCCGCCGACGATAAGGACGATGCCGACCAGCAGGCCGGTCCACAGCGGGCCGGTCGTCGGGAAGCTGCCCGCCGTTTCCGGCACATATTTCTTCGCCGCCAGCCCGCCGGCGATCGCCAGCATCGGCACGATGATGAAGAAGCGGCCGATCCACATCGCGACACCCAGCATCCCATTGTAGAAGGGCGTGTTGGCGGTCAGGCCCGCAAAGGCCGATCCGTTGTTCGCCACCGCGCTGGTGAATGCGTAGAGGATTTCGGAGAAACCGTGCGGTCCCTTGTTGAGCGGCCCGGCAAGGCCGACCTCCAGCACTGAAGCAATGGCGGTGAAACCCAGGATGATGAGCGGCAGCACCGCGATGGCAAGCACCGCCAGCTTCACTTCCCTGCTCTCGATCTTCTTGCCGACATATTCGGGCGTGCGCCCGACCATCAGGCCAGCGACGAACACGGCAAGGATGGCGAAGAGCAGGAAGCCGTATATGCCCGCGCCGACGCCGCCGATAACGACTTCGCCCAGCTGCATGTTGAACAGCGGGATGAGGCCGCCGATTGCGGTGAAACTGTCGTGCATCGCATTGACCGCGCCGCAGCTGGCCGCCGTAGTCACGACCGAAAAGAGCGCCGAGGCAGCGATGCCGAAGCGGACTTCCTTGCCCTCCATATTGCCCCCGGCCACGCCGAGATGTTGCAAGACCGGATTGCCGGCGGCTTCCTGCCAATATGTGATCACCGTTCCCGCGAGGAACAGGATCATCATCGCGGCCAGGATCGCCCAGCCCTGGCGCACATTGCCGACAGCCTTGCCGAATGTGTAAGTCAGGCCGACGCCGATCACAAAGATCGACAGCATCTGCACGAAGTTGGTGAGCGCGGTCGGGTTCTCGAACGGATGCGCGCTGTTGGCGTTGAAGAAACCGCCGCCATTGGTGCCCAGCATCTTGATCGCTTCCTGGCTCGCCACCGGGCCGAGCGCCAGCGTCTGCTTCACGCCTTCCAGCGTCGTCACGTCGACCGATCCGGCCAGCGTCTGCGGCACGCCGCTTGCGATGTAGAAGAGCGCGATGACGAAGCAGGCCGGCAGCAGCAGGTAAAGCGTCACGCGAGTGATGTCGGCCCAGAAATTGCCGATCCCCTTCGTTTCACGCCGCGAAAAACCGCGGAACAGCGCGAAGGCGAGCGCGATGCCCGTCGCCGCCGACAGGAAATTGTGGATGGTCAGGCCCAGCATCTGGCTGAGGTTCGACATGGTCGATTCTCCGCCATAGCTCTGCCAGTTGGTATTGGCGGTGAAGCTGATCGCGGTGTTGAACGCCAGATGTTCGCTGACTCCCGCATAACCCAGCGGATTGAGCGGTAGCACGGCCTGAAGCCGCAGGAGCGCATAGGTGAAGAAAAGCAGCGCCGCATTGAAGATCAGCATGTGGACGGCGTATCGGCGCCACCCCTGTTCTTGCGCGGGGTCGATGCCGGCAAGCTTGTAGAATCCCGTCTCGACCGGGCCAAACACCGCATGAAGCGGCGTGCGCCGCCCTTCATAGAGCGCGAAGAGCCACAGGCCCATCGGCTTGGCCAGCGCCAGCAATATGCCGACAAAGACCAGGATCAATATCCATCCCTGGACAGTCATGGATTTCGCCTCCCGTTCAGAAGCGTTCGGGGCGTGCAAGCACGGCCACCAGATAGAAAAGAAGGCCGATCGCGGTGATCGCGGCCAGCCAGAGGTCGAGTGTCATGGATGTCGCCCCCTCACGCGTTGTCACACAACGCCGCGTAGCCGAGCGTCGCGGCCAGCAGGCCAAGGGTGAGGCCGATCCAGAGGATGTCCTGCATGCTAAGTCTCCCGCAGGCGGCGGGGCGCATGGAAGATGCGGCGCCGACTCGTCTGCCGCGCTTCAACTAGGGCAGAGCCGCATTTGAATTCGAGAGACAGGAAGTTCGAAACGCATAGTATTTACGTATGATTGGCCTTTTTCGGGGTTCATCACACCCGATAAGCAGGGTCGACGCAAATTCCGGTGTCCGAGCCGCCGTGAAACTGGCGAACTCAGACTATCCAGAAGCATTCGGCTGTGGACGGCCGGAGCCATGCCGCCTGCGTAGAACTGCGCGAGGCGATCGCCGCCCGGCTGTGCTTCATTCCTGCGGACGTGATGTCCGCGGATAGCGAGGTCAGGTCGGACAATCGGCGCGTCCCGCTTGCGGAGGCAACCGCGGCGGGTCCGCCGAGGGCAAGATCGAATATGGCGACCTCTCCAAGCGTTTTTGAGCAGCAGGCCTTCCGCGCGCATTTCTGTTAGGTGTCGTTATACCATCTCGTTCGACCAGCATATCGACCGATCGCCGTGCATCACCGGCGGACACCCGCCCGTTGCAGGATTTCTGGTCAAAAGATCGCGATCAGGTTGAACGAAGCGTACCGCGTCCACCTTCCTGTGGTGGCATTCGGCGCATCCTGCAAAAATCGTCCCTTGGACAGCACCAGGCCATCGAACTC
>NZ_DATKFP010000046.1:0-2779 GCF_035511395.1 Sphingobium sp. | reverse complement strand
CGACCCGGCAAAGGCCAGATTGCCCATGCGCACGCGCCTTCCGCCATGCTCGTCGATCAGGGAAATCGCCCCGATCGCGCCGTCGTCAAACTGACCGGATTTTCGAGCCTCCGCCAGCAGGCGGCTGTTCACCGCATAGACGATCTGCATGTGCCGGGGCAGCAGACGCTCGAACAACGGCACCGGCCAGCTTTCCAGCGCCTCGGGCAGCAAGGTGTGGTTGGTGTAGCTGAAGGTGCGCCGGGTGATGTCCCACGCTTCCTCAAAATCCAGCCCATGATCGTCGAGCAGGATACGCATCAGTTCCGCAACCGCCACCGCCGGATGGGTGTCGTTCAACTGGATCGCCGCCTTGTCCGGCAGGGTCTTCACATCGCCGAAATATTGGATGTGCCGTCGGACGATGTCCTGAAGCGACGCCGAGGAGAAGAAATATTCCTGCCGCAGCCGCAGTTCCTGCCCGGCAGGCGAACTATCCGCTGGGTAGAGAACGCGGGTCAGCGCCTCGGCCCGGTTGCTTTCCGCCAGCGCGCCCAGATGGTCGCCGGCATTGAACTTGTCGAGCAGGATCGGGTCGATCGGTTGCGCTTCCCACAGGCGCAGCGTATTGACCCGCTTGCCCCGCCAGCCGGCGATCGGCGTGTCATAGGGGGTGGCGATCACCCGCTCTCCCGGCTTCCAGAGCATCTGGTGCGGTCCGGCATCCTCGCCCTCGGCCGGGTCGACGCGCCCGCCAAAGCCGACCTCATAGCTCGCCTCGCGACGCTCAAACTCCCAGGGATTGCCGTGCGCCAGCCAGTTTTCCGGCAGTTCCACCTGCCAGCCGTCGCTGATCTCCTGCCGGAACATGCCGTTCACATAGCGGATGCCATAGCCATAGGCGGGCACATCGACCGTCGCCATGCTCTCCATGAAGCAGGCCGCCAGCCGCCCCAGGCCACCATTGCCCAGCGCCGCATCCGGCTCCAGCGCGGCGATCAGATCCAGGTCGACGCCCAGCGCGTCCAGCGCCGCCTGCAAATCATCCAGCATCTCCAGATTGGACGCCGCATCGCGCATCAGCCGGCCGATCAGGAACTCCAGGCTCAAATAATAGACCCGCCGCCCCTGTTCCTCATAGGTCTTCTGCGTGGACGCAATCCATGCGTCGATCACCCGGTCGCGAATTTCGAGGATCACCGCATGCAGCCAGTCGTGCGGCTTGGCCGCGGCAGCATTCTTGCCGATACGATAGGTGAGGCGCTCAACAATCTCCTGCGCCAGCACTTCCGGGTCCACCTGCCTCGGCGCGGGTTGAGGAAGTCTGGTCTGGCCTTGGAGAGTCATCGCGCGGTCCCCCTCTTGAGTCACTGCGGATGATGGCACAGGCTCACACCCTGCGCCATCGCCATTTTGCGGCGCAGCAATAATGGCCGGACGAGCATTTCGATCCCGTCAACTGCGTCGTTTTTCGACGATCGCGTCGGCCACGCCCTGCCGCAATTGCGCCCGCACCGGATATGCGCTGGACGGCAGCAACTGGGTCATGAAGATGCCGATCAGCCGCTCGACCGGGTCGATCCAGAAATAGGTCGAAAACACCCCGCCCCAATAATATTCGCCGCCCGCCAGCCCCATCGCGAAGCCAAGGCCGAAACCCACGCCCTGATAGTCCGCCTCGCTGAACATGCCGCTCGACATGGTGGACAGATCACCCCCGCCCGGCAGCCGGTTGCTGCGCATCTGTTCGATCGCCTGCGGTTGCAGCAAGCGCACGCCGTCAAGTTCGCCGCCGCGCAGCAGCATCCGCGCGAACCGATGATAGTCCGCCGCACAGGACACGAGACCACCACCTCCCGACAGGAAACGCTCCCGCCGCCATCCGCTGCGCGCGCCATGGTCGCCCACCGTGCGAACGCCGTCCGCCCCCAGCCGCCAGGCATCGGTCATCCGATCCACCTTGTCGGCCGGCAGCAGAAACCCCGTATCCGCCATCCCCAGCGGCCCGAAGATACGGTCCCGGAAGACCGTTTCCAGATCGAGACCCGTCAGTCGCTCGACGACCACGCCCAGCACATCGGTCGACACCGAATAATTCCACCGCTCACCCGGCGAAAATTCCAGCGGCAGGGTGGCGAGATCGGCGATGAACTGATCCGACGTCCGCTTTTGCTGGAACTCGTCCAGCCCCAGCTTGCGATAGCGCGCGTCGATCGGCGTCTGGCGTTGCAGGCCGTAGGTCAGGCCCGATGTGTGGCGCAGCAGGTCGATCATCTGCATCGCCCGTTTCGGCCGCGCCCGGTTGGCCCGCCCGACTCGCAGGTCGGCAAATTCAGGGATCACGTCCGTTACCGGTGTATCGAGCGCAACCCTGCCCTGCTCCATCAGCATCATGAAGGCGACCGAGGTGACGGGCTTGGTCATCGACGCAATGCGGTAGAGCGCATCGTCGCGCAGCGGATCGCCCTTCGCCCGCGCTTCGCCACGCACGATCGACATCAGCGGCACCTCGTCGCGCGACAGCAGCAATTGCATATGCGGCAGCTTGCCCGACGTAACGTAAGTCCGGTCAAGCAGATCGACCAGCGCCTCCAGCCGGTCCGCGTCCATCCCCATATGTGAGCGAGCGTGTTCACGGGCACGGTCACCTTCATTGTCAGTTTGCCGCCAGTCTTGCTCCATTCAGAGGTAATGATACCGTTGATCGTACGCACCGAGGCTTTCAGGTGATTAATACCATTGTTACCCATTCCATCGGGCGCAATTTCAGGGCGGATGTCAAAAGTCTCGAAACCAGGTT
>NZ_DATKFP010000045.1:0-2458 GCF_035511395.1 Sphingobium sp. | reverse complement strand
GCAGCAGCCACATGGCGGTCGTGATCCCCGTGGTCGTCGTTTCATTGCCGGCTACCAGCAACTGGTGCGCGATCGCGATCAGCGCCGGTGGGCTGAGCGTCTCCCCATCCACTTCGGCATGGACCAGGCGACTGAGCAGATTATCTTCGGGCTGCGCGCGATAGCGTTCGGCGCGTGCGTGAAGATATTTCTGCATGTCGATCAGATGATCGGTGATTTCCAGCTCCCGGTCGGGGTCGAGCAGGGGATTGTTGCGTTCCACCGTCACATCGGACCATAGCTTGAATCGGTCATAATCTGCGCGATCGACGCCCAGCTGATCGGCGATGATGTACATCGGCACCTTGATCGCGAATTCCGGTAGCAGATTGGCGCGGCCATTGGGCAGCATCCCATCGATCAGTTCGTCGACCAGTGCCTCGATATAGGGTTCCAGCGATTTGACATAGCTGGGGGTGAACGCCTTTTCGACCAGCGCACGATAGGATGTATGGCCCGGCGGGTCGTTGGTGACGAGGGTGTGCATTTCGGGAAAGCCGCGCTCCGAAAAGCGACGGGCGACTTCTTCCGCGACCGGCGAATCATGACGTCCAACCACGACCGTCGTCTTGTTGGAATAAAGTTCGGGATGGGCGGAGATATGGCCGATATCCTCATACCGGGTCACGACATACATGCCGGTCAGCGGATCTTTGTAGACTGGCGCCTCCGCCAGAAGGCGATCGAGAAAAGGGAAGGGGCAGGTCTGGATGTCCGGCGAGGCCAGGCTACCCAGATTGTCTTGAACCGTCATGTCCGCTCCTGGAACGTCTTGTCATCGATGGTATGAATGCTAGCATATCGAAAGCTAGCGTACATATCAACGATGTTCGGGAGAATATGCATGGAACCGGTGGAGCGGCTGGTCGCGATCGAGGAGATAAAGGCGCTCAAGGCGCGCTATTTCCGGTTGATGGATGTGAAAGACTGGAACGGATTTGCCCAATTGTTCACGCCGGACGCCCTGTTCGACGTGCGGGGCGCACTGGAAGAAAATCCGGTGATTACGGGCGATCCGGTGCAGGGGCGCGACGCGATTGTCACCTATGTTCGGAGCGGCATCACGCCGCTCACCAGCGCCCATTTCGGCCATATGCCCGAGATTGAGATACTGTCCGGAACAGAGGCCACCGGCATATGGGCTTTGCTGGATATATTGCGGGCGCCAGAGGGCGGGCAGTTCCGCATCTTCCGCGGCTATGGTCATTATCATGAACGCTACAGCCGCGCGGACGGGCAATGGCGGATCGCGTCGCTGAAGATCACGCGCCTTATGGTGGAAGCCGCCTGAAAAACGACATGTGAGGAGAGGATGATGACCAATGTGATCGCAGGGCGGCCGATCCGCCAGATCGCTTATTTCGTGCCGGACGTGGAAAAGGCCGCGGTGGCGCATATGGAGGCCTTCGGCTCAGGCCCCTATTATATCGCCGAGCATATTCCCCTGAGCCTGTGCCGTTACCGTGGCGAGCCGGCCGAACTGGATCATAGTTCGGCCTATGGCCAGTGGGGCGATATCATGGTCGAATTCGTGCAGCAGAATAATCCCGGCCGATCCTGCTTCCATGATATTTTTCCGGAGGGGAGCGGGCGCCAGGGCATGCATCATGTCGCGCTGATCGTGGACGATATCAAAAGCGAAATGACGCGGTTCGAAGAGGACGGGCATGAAGCGGCTCTCTATGCCGAGGTTGCGCCGGGAGTCGGCTTTGCGATGATGGATTGCGTAGCGACGCTGGGACATTTCGTGGAACTGTACGAACCCACGCCGCAATTGCTGGGCGTCTATGATCTGGTGCGATCCGCCGCCCAGGATTTCGACGGAACCGATCCGATCCGGCGCTTTGCCATCGGTTGAACGGTCGCGGGCGATGGTCAGTCCGACATCGCCCGCGGAAAGGCGTTGGCCAGCAAGGCGTTCACGGATTTCAACATGTCGTTGAGCTGGTCCATGCGTTCCGCCCCGATCCGGTCCTGCAGGGCATCATCTTGCTCGATCGCCGCCACCCGTAACGGTTCGCGCAGCGTGCGACCCTTTTCGGTCAGATGCACCATGATCAGGCGCCGGTCGGATGCGATGCGCCGTCGTTCGATAAAGCCGGCCCGCTCCAGCCGCGTCAATGTCTGACCCACCGTGGCCTTGCCGATGTCAAGACGCCGCGCCAGTTCCACTTGCGACAGCGGCTCGTCTAACCAGAGTTCCCCCAGGGCATAGGCCTGCGCCGGGGCAATGCCGGTGCCGGCAATGCGGGCCATATAGTCGTTCTGCGTGATACGCGCCAATAGCTGCGCCTGATAGGCCAGGCTTTCCTTGAACTGGGGGAAGGGCGCTTCCTCCATCGGCACGGACTTTGCCGCGCGGCCCTTGGACTGAGCGGATGCCATGGTCATGATCCCCTTGTTGAAACCTGGAAACCGC
>NZ_DATKFP010000044.1:0-4361 GCF_035511395.1 Sphingobium sp. | reverse complement strand
AATCCAGGGCGAATATTATGCGCAGCGTGCAGACGCGGGCCTGATCATATCCGAAGCGACCGCCATCGACCCGCTCGGCATGGGCTGGTATCGGGCGCCCGGCATCTGGTCGGACGCCATGGTCGCGGCATGGCGGGGCGTGACGGATCGGGTTCATGACGCGGGCGGGCGCATCTATTGCCAACTCTGGCACATGGGGCGGCTGGTCCTGCCCGACTATCTGGACGGCGCGCTGCCGATCGGCCCATCGGCGATCGCGGGCGAAGGGGAAACGATGGCACCGCCATCCGGCCCCTATGATGGCGGCTTCTTGCCGATGAAGCCCTATGTCGTGCCGCGCGAAATGACGCAGGCCGACATCGATCATGTCGTTGCCGCCTATGGCCGGGCCGCCGCCAATGCCATGACGGCGGGCTTTGATGGCGTGGAAATCCATGGCGCCAATGGCTATATCATCGACCAGTTCCTGCAATCGAAGACCAACCGGCGGCAGGACGACTATGGCGGCAGCATGGAAAATCGGGTGCGGTTGCTAAAGGAGATCATCGAAGCGGTCATTGCCGAGGTCGATCCGGGCCGTGTGGGCCTGCGCGTCAGCCCGACCAGCGAACGCAAGGGCATGGGAGACGCCAATCCAGCGGCATTGACTGAAGCGATCGGCGCTCTGGCACAGCATTATGGGTTGGCCTATATCCATCTGATCGAACCGATCGCATCGGGCTTCATGGAAAAGCCCGATTATCCGGTGATGGATCATCTGCGCGCCGTCTTTGCTGGCACGATCATCCAGAATGGCAGTTTCGATGCGCAGACGGCCGCCGCCTATATCGACGGGGGTAAGGCCGACGCCATATCCTTCGGACGCCCCTATATTGCCAATCCCGATCTGGTTAGTCGGATGCGGGAAGGCCATCCGCTGGCGTCAGCGAATTTCGACTATGCCTATGTCGGCGATGCGAAGGGATATACGGATTATCCGCCATACGTATAGGCCGGGATAATGGGGGCCAAGTTCATGCGATTTGGCCCCACAGGGCATGGGACCGATCGTCGCGGGGCTAAAAGGCCAGGCCGTAGATGAACCAGCCAATGATTACCAAGGAACCAAATAAGCAAAATCTATCGCCAACCAGATCCGCCCTCGACATATGCCATCTCCACTATTCGCCGCATTGTCCACGGCATGTTATGGAATCATTTGTCGCACAGTGGAATTTAATATGCAAGCATATGATGTGCTCAAGAACTGACTAGCATTACCTCTCCTTCGCGAGAAGTTTGCGAAGATAGAGCGATGTCCGACAGGACGATCGCGCCGACCGTCCTGTCGATGCCGGGGCACATTAATGCAAGGTCAGCATCACGACGGAGTGCGGCGGCAATGTCACGGTCAGCGTATCGCCGGACATGACAGCATTGCGGAAGACGACCGGTCGCACCAGATCCGGCGATCCGAAATCATTATGGGACTGGACATCCGGTGCAGTGAGAATGCGGCCATCGATGGCGGAGGCCGCCACACCCTCCAGCTTCGCGGTCACGGTGACGGGCCGGTTGGGGTCGGTGTTGGTCAGGGCGACATGCACGGCGCCCGTCTTGTCCCGCGCCGCCGCCGCGCTGACGACCGGTACGGTCCACTGATCCTTGTTATACCAGGGCGATGTCAGATCCAGCGGCAGGAAGGTAGCGTCCTGAAACGGCTTGTACATGTCGAAAACATGATAGGTGGGCGTCAGCACCATCTGATCATCTTTCGTCAAGATCATGGCCTGAAGGACGTTTATCATCTGGGCGATGTTGGTCATGCGCACCCGGTCGGCATGGCGGGCGAACAGGTTGATGTTGAACGCGGCGATGATCGCGTCGCGCATGCTGTTCTGCTGATAGAGGAAGCCGGGATTGGTGCCCGGTTCCACGTCCGTCCAGATGCCCCATTCATCCACGGCCAGATTGACCCGCTTTTCCGGGTCATATTTGTCCATGATGGCACCATGCTTTTCCAGCAGTTCCTCCATGACGAGCGTGCTGACGAGTGTGCGTGCATAGTCGGTTTCGGTGAAATCGGTCGCCGATCCCTTCACCTTCCCGCGCGTGGGATGGGTGTAGTAATGGAGGCCGATGCCGTCGATCGACTTGCCCGCTACGCGCATCATTACGTCTGTCCAGTCATAGTCGCGGCTATTGGCTCCGCTGGCGATCTTCAGGATCTTCGTGCCGCGCGGCGACTTGACGAAAGTCGCGTAGCGGCGGGTGACGTCGGCGGCATAGTCGGCGCGCATATTGCCGCCACAGCCCCATAATTCATTGCCGATGCCGAACATGGGCAGCTTCCACGGTTCCTTGCGGCCGTTCCTCGCCCGTTCATCCGCCAGCGTGCCGGCGGGCGCTGTCATATATTCCACCCATTCGGCCATTTCGGCCGGAGAGCCGTTGCCGACATTGCCCGACACATAGGCCTCCGCCCCGATCAGTTCGGCGAAATCCATGAATTCATGGGTGCCGAAGCTGTTGGGTTCGGTGACGCCGCCCCAATGGGTGTTGATCTTGGTCGGGCGCTGGCCCCGCGGACCGATGCCTTCACGCCAATGATATTCGTCGGCGAAGCAGCCACCCGGCCAGCGGATCAGTGGCACGCTGAGCGCTTTCAGCGCGGCTACGACATCATTGCGATAGCCGCGCGTGTTGGGGATTTTCGACCCTGGCCCGACCCAAAGACCGCCATAAATGCCATAGCCCAGATGCTCGGCAAACTGGCTGAAAATGCGGCGGTCGATGATGGCGCCGGGCTTGTCCGCGTGCAGCGTGGCAGTGGCGGTCAGCGCCGTGGCGGCCGGCGCGCCGGTCTGCGCGATCACTGGCGAAAGCGGCGTCATGATCGTTGCCGCGAGCAGCAGCATGGGCAGTTTCAATCGCATCTTCATCCTCTCCCTTATATTTTACGCCTTCCTGAGCGGCTCCACGATCGCAGCAATGTCGCGACGGCCTTCCCCCGCAGCATCGGCATCCACGAAGCGCTGCCGCGCCGCCTGCGCGATGGCAGACGGGATGCCCACATCGGCCAGCGCCTGCGCTGCATAGCCCAGATCCTTGGCCATCAGCGGCACCAGGAAATGGGGCGCATAATCGCGGTCGAGCATGCGGCGCCCCACTCCCTTCACCATCGGGCTGGCGGGTGCGCCGTCGAAAAGGATGGACATGGCCTGCTCGATATCCAGGCCATGTTTCTCGAACAGGGCGATGGCTTCGGCCAGGCTGGCGGCCTGCACGCCGCAGAGGAAATTATTGGCGAGCTTGACCGTCGCGGCGCTGCCGACCGGGCCGAGATGGACGAGCGCGCTGCCCATCGCGTCGAAGGCCGGGCGGGCAGCGTCGATGACATCGGCTTCGCCGCCGACCAGGAAGCGCAGATTGCCCTGGGCCGCCTGATCGCGACTGCCGGTTACGGGGGCTTCGAGGAAATTCACGCCCCGCGCCGTCGCTTCCCGCGCCAGCTCGAACACCCAGTCGCCGGTCAGCGTGCTGGAATCGATCGCGATCGCACCCGGAGCCATGGCGGCGAGCGCGCCGTCATCGCCGGTCCAGATGTCGCGCGACACGCTGTCATTGGCGAGCATGGCGACGACGATGGCAGCGCCAGTCGCGGCATCGGCCGGTGTCGACGCGACATGCGCGCCAGCCTCGCCCAGAGCCGCCGCCTTGTCTGCACTGCGATTCCAAACGGTCACGTCGAACCCGGCGGCGAGCAGTTGCCGCGCCATGCCGGACCCCATGATGCCCAGGCCCAATACTGCAACTTTCATCATCCGATCACCTTGAAACGCGAAAGAGCGGCCTCGTCGATTTCGAGGCCCAGACCGGGGAGATTGTCGTCCAGATCGATATGGCCGTCCACCGCCTGCGGCTCACCCTTGAAGATGTACCAGAAGAGTTCGTTGCCGACTTCCACGTCGACCATCGGGAAATATTCGGCGATGGGGCTGTTCAGGCTGGCCATGACGACATGGTAATTGTGCATCTGCCCGGCATGGGGGACGACAGGGATGGACCAGGCTTCGGCCAGTGCCTGAATCTTGCGGGCGGCGGTGATGCCGCCGACTCGGTTGGTGTCGAACTGGAAATAGTCGAGCGATTTCGCCTCGATCATCTGGCGGAAGCCGTAGCTGGTGAATTCATGCTCGCCCGCCGCGATCGGCGTGGTGCCGAAGCGGCGCAGTTCATGATAGCCGTTAATGTCGTCGGGGATGATCGCTTCTTCCAGCCAGCGCAGGTTGAAGGGTTCGATGAGGCGCATCATCCGCTTCGCATAGTCGAGGCTCCAGCCCATATAGGCGTCGGCCATGATGTCGATTTCGTCGCCCACG
>NZ_DATKFP010000043.1:0-7046 GCF_035511395.1 Sphingobium sp. | reverse complement strand
CGCGAAGGCACCGACCTGTTCCTGAAGAGCGCCCGTCGCCCCATCAGCGACAAGGCCAAGTTCGACACCAAGCCTGGCCAGCACGGCCGCACGTCCGGTTCGCGCACTTCCGACTTCGGCCTGCAACTGCGTGAAAAGCAGGGCGGCACGCTGGTGATCGCCGTCCTCCACGACCTCACCATGGCAGTGCGCTATTGCGACCGCCTGCTGCTGATCGACCAGGGGCGCCTTGTCGCCGACGGCAGTCCGGCGGATGTGCTGACTTCGCCTCATCTTCGCGCCGTCTATGGCATTGAGGCGCAGGTCGATCTGGGTGGTCCCTGGCCCACGGTGACGCCGCTGGGGCGCAGCCGTTGACCGCGCCATCCAAATCGATGTAACGCCGCCTCGCGACAGGTTCCCCGGCAACGGGGACGAAGATGGGAACGGGACAAAACCCGGCTGCCCCTGCAACTGTACGCGGCGAGCCATCGGCCATATGCCATTGGGGTAAATCCCGAGAAGGCGGTCGACCGGCGCTGACCCGCAAGCCAGGAGACCTGCCTGCCGCAGTCGTCTTTCGCACGGACAGGGTGATCCGGGCGGACGGGGGTGAACCCGCGCGACGACAGGGAATACCGCGCCTTGCGCGGCCGATGTCGTGCGCCACCTGGGCGATCGGATCGGGCGCCATTGCACGGCTGTGTCGAAGGGATTGCCGTGCCTATAGTCGTTTGCCGAGATGTCCGATGCTGAAGCGGGTCGATCCGGGGCCGGCCGTCGTCGCCTGCAACACCTGCCGACATAGCAAGGACGTGCGTGAGGACGCCGACGGTATACGTGGTGGCGCGCAACTGGCGTCGGCCCTACGAAACGTGAAAGCCAGCGACCCGCGCTATGACGGCGTTACGGTGCAGGAAATGCCATGCCTGTTCGCCTGCCAGGATTTTTGCACAGTCCATCTGCGCGCGCCCGACAAGGTCGGCTATGTTCTGGGTCGTTTCGAGCCGAACGAGGAGGCCGCTCGCGCCATATTGGACTATGCCGTCCATTATGCCGAAAGCGACCATGGCCGCGTCCCCTTTTCGCAATGGCCTCAAGGCGTCAAAGGCCATTTCATCACGCGCACGCCGCCACCGGGATTTGTCGCCGAATGACCAGCTTCGCCACTGTCTCAGCCTTTGAAGCCGCCCTTGCCGATTTACGCGCTGCCAACGCGGACGCGGCGGACGCGGCGCGCGCGCGCCAGCAACAGTTGACCAAGCCGCTGGGATCGCTGGGACGGCTGGAGGAGATCGCGATCTTCTTCGCCGGCTGGCAGGGACGCGAACGACCGGCGATCGACCGTGCTCGGACGGTGATCTTCGCCGGCAATCATGGCGTCACCGTCCATGGCGTCAGCGCCTATCCCGCCAGCGTTACCGCGCAGATGGTCGCCAATTTCCAGGCCGGCGGCGCCGCGATCAACGCCCTTTCGACGGTCGCGGGGCTGGAACTCAGGGTGGTGCCGCTAGACCTCGATCGTCCGACCGCCGACTTCACGACCGCGCCAGCCATGACGGTTGAAGAGTGCCTGCGCGCGCTGAACGCGGGCGCCGCGGCGGTCGAGGAAGGGCTTGATCTGCTGGTTCTGGGCGAAATGGGCATCGGCAATTCGACGGCGGCAGCTGCCCTCTGCGCCAGAAGCTATGCAACGGAGGCGGCCTATTGGGTCGGCCCCGGCACCGGTGTCGACTCAGAAGGGATAGGGCGCAAGACGCAGGTCATCGACCGTACACTGGCCTGGCATGGCGATGCCCCTTGCTCCGCCTTCGAAACGCTGCGCCGAGTCGGCGGGCGCGAGATCGCAGCGATCGCAGGCGCGATCCTACGCGCGCGGCAACTGGCGATCCCGGTGCTGCTCGACGGCTTCATCTGCTGTTCCGCCATCGCGCCGCTCGCCGCCGATAATCCGGCCATCACCGGCCATTGTCTGGCGGGCCATTGCTCGGCGGAACCGGGACATGCCCGCCTGCTCGACCGGCTGCAACTGGCACCGCTCCTGTCGCTCGACATGCGGCTTGGCGAAGGCAGCGGCGCTGCGGTCGCCGCCAATATCGTCCGAGTCGCACTGGCGGCCCACAACCAGATGGCAACTTTCGCCGAAGCGGCGGTATCCGGTTCGCTGTGAGCGGCTTTGCTCTCCATTTCCTGCGACATGGCGCCCCGGAACAGCCGGGTTTGATGCTCGGCCGCACTGATGCGGCACCTACGCCGGAGGGCATTGCGGCCTGCGCCCGCCAGGTCGCCGATCTGGACGTGGAGCATATCCTATCGTCCGATCTGCAACGCTGCGTCCTGCCCGCCGCAGCCATAGCAGGCGCACAAAGCCGCGAGCCGATAATTGACGATCGCTGGCGCGAACTCGACTTCGGCGATTGGGACGGAAAGCAGGCCAGCGCGATCGCCCCGGAACCGCTTGGACGCTTCTGGTCCGATCCTGACCGCTATCCCGCGCCGAATGGCGAACGCTGGTCGACGCTGATCGATCGGGTCGCATCGGCCTTGGCAGATCTATCCCCCGTCCCCACCCTGGTTGTGACCCATGGCGGCGCGATCCGCGCCGCCATACATTGCCTGTGCGGCATTCCTCGCCAGCACCTCTGGGCGTTCGACCTGCCCTATGCCGCGCTCCTGTCCCTCCATATCTGGCCGGGCACGCCGTGGACGGCGCAGATCAGGGGGCTACGTCCGTGAAGGGGCTGGTCATTGCCATCCAGTTCCTCACGCGGTTACCGATGCCCCGCGTCCATGTGTCCGGCGCCGAGTTCGCCGCGTCCATCCGCTGGTTCCCGGCGGTCGGCCTGATCGTCGGCGCGATGGTAGCGGCTGCCGGCTACCTGGGCGCGTTGATCGATCCCTGGGCGGGGGCGCTGACCGCGCTTGTCTGTTGGGTTACCGTAACCGGGGCGCTGCACCTCGACGGGCTGGGTGACATCGCCGACGCGGCGGGTGCAGCGCACAAGGATCGCGAACGGCTGATCGCGGTCCTCGCCGATCCCCATGTCGGCAGCTTCGCCATCGTCACGATCCTGTTGCAACTTCTTGCCAAGCTGATCCTGCTGCGGTTGTTGATCGAGGCACAGGCCTATGCCGCCATCGCTCTCATACCTTTCGCCGCGCGGATCGGCCCGCTCTTCTGGACACGCTTCCTGCGCCAGCTTCATGAGGGACTTGGCGCGCTCTTTCGGGAGGTCGTTCGGCCGCAGGACTTGCTCTTGTGGACGGCGCTGTTGATCGGCGCGGCTTTCTTCGCGCCATCGCTCTGGATCGCACCCGTCGCCTGGATAGTCTGGGCTTTGTGGCTGCTCAACTGCATCGGTGGGATTTCAGGCGATGGCCATGGCGCTGGCATAGAATTGACGGAAAGCGTGCTGCTCGTCGCCGCGCTGCTCTGGAGCCAAGTGGCATGACGCCCGACTGGACCTATCATGGTGGTTCTCTGAAGGCGGCAAAAGCGCATTTCGGCGCATCGACCCAGCCCTGGATGGACCTGTCCACCGGCATCAATCCGGAGCCCTGGCCCGGCATCCGCGATCTGACCATCGACTGGCAGCGCCTGCCCGAACCCGAAACCTTGCACGAGTTGGAAGCCGTCGCATCCGTCAATTTCGGCGTTGACGCCCGTCATGTCTGCGCCGTTCCCGGCACCGAGATCGGACTCCGCCTAGCCGGCCAACTGATCGAAGGCGCGACGCGCCATGTCAGTCCTAGCTATCGCACCCATGGCGAAATGGTCGCCGGATCGACTGCCACCGCATGGGCCGATGCCGCGCGATCCGAAGGCAGCCTGATCCTCGCCAATCCGAACAATCCCGATGGACGGCTGCTGGACCGGGCGCCGTTGCTCGATATGCTGGAAGTCCGCGCCGGCCAGAACTGGCTGCTCGTCGACGAAGCCTTCGCCGATACCACCCCCGCAACCAGCCTGATGCCGCTGGTAGCGGACGACCGACAGTTGCTGATCTTCCGCTCCTTCGGCAAATTTTTCGGCCTCGCCGGTGTACGGCTGGGTTTCGTCCTTGGTCCAACAGCCTTTCTGGTGCGACTGCGCGCGCAACTGGGGGCATGGCCACTGTCCGCCGCAGCGATCGCGATCGGCATGGCCGCCTACGGGGACAGCCACTGGATCGCTGAAACCCGCGATCGCTTGCGCGCCTCCGCCGCGGGCCTTGATGCGGTGCTGGAGCGGTCGGGGTACCGGCCGATCGGACAATGTCCACTCTTCCGTCTGATCGAAACGGAACAGGCGCCGCTGCTGTTCGATCGGCTGGCGCGCGCCGCCATCCTCACCCGTCCCTTTGCCGAACAGCCGCATTGGCTGCGCATCGGCCTTCCTGCCGATCAGGCCGCATTGCATCGTCTGGAGCATGTCCTGCGCCATGGCTGATCCGGTCGCCCTCATGGCGCTGGCGCTCGACGCGGCTCTCGGCTGGCCGCAATCCCTCTACCGGCGCATCGGTCATCCGGTCGGCCAGTTTGCGCGGATCATCGAACGATGCGAACGCCGCTGGAACCGGCCAGAGCTACCAATCCCAACCCGCCGTCGGTGGGGGACAGTCACCGTCCTGCTCCTCATCCTTCTGGTCGGCGGTTCCTGCTGGCTGTTACAGTCGCTGCTTCTGAAGACTTTCGGCCAGCTCGGCTGGATCGTCCTGGCTCTCCTCGCCTGGCCCGCTCTGGCTCAACGCAGCCTCTTCGATCATGTCCGCGCCGTTGCCCTGACGCTCGAAGTCGGCGATCTTCCGGCCGCCCGGACCGCCGTCAGCGCGATCGTCGGGCGCGACGCGGAGGCGCTCGACGAAAGCGCCGTCGCCCGCGCCGCCATCGAAAGCCTCGCTGAAAGCTATTGCGACGGGGTGACGGCGCCCTTCTTCTGGCTTCTCTTCGCCGGGCTGCCCGGCGTCTGGGTCTACAAGGCGATCAATACCGCCGACAGCCTGATCGGCCATAAGGAGGAACGGTGGCGCGCTTTCGGCTGGGCTGCAGCGCGGACGGACGATCTGTTCAACCTGATCCCCGCACGCCTGTCGGGCCTGCTGATCTGCCTTGTCGCGGGCGGCGGCTGGCGCATCCTGTGGCGTGACGCGCGCAACCATGCCTCGCCCAATGCCGGCTGGCCCGAAGCGGCCATGTCCGGCGCGCTCGGTGTCCGGCTCGCCGGTCCGGTGTCGTATGACCAGGTCGTCCATTCCAAAGCGTGGATCGGTAGCGAGGGCAGACAAGCCTGCGCCCACGACATCCGCCGGGCCCTTTCCATCTATTGCCGCGCCTGCCTCATGCTATGGATCATCGCGGCGGCGGCATGGCTGTTCTGATCCCCTTGTGAAAGCATTCCTGATGACCGGACATTGTCTTTTCGTCCTCGGCGGCGCCCGATCGGGCAAGAGCCGTTATGCCCAGCAGCGCGCCGAGGCCGTGGAGGGAAGTGCCATATTCGTCGCGACGGCAGAGGCCTATGATGATGAGATGCGCGACCGCATCGCCCGGCATCAGGCCGATCGCGATCATCGCTGGCGGACCGTCGATGCGCCCACCGCCTTGCCGGCCGCAATCGGATCGCTGAACGCGCGAGGCAACGTCGTGCTGGTGGATTGCCTGACTCTCTGGCTCTCCAATCTCCTGCTCGCAAATGCCGATCTGGCGGCAGCCGGCGAGCAACTGGTCCAGTCCATCGCCGGCTTCGAAGGCCAGTTGACCCTTGTCGCTAACGAAGTCGGCCTCGGCATAGTACCTGACAATGCCCTCGCCCGTCGGTTTCGTGATGAAGCCGGTCGCTTGAACCAGTCGATCGCAACCTTGGCGGACGAAGTCATGCTCGTCACCGCTGGCCTTCCGCTCCGCTTGAAATGACATATGTCCAAACGACCGGCTTGCCGTGCTATCGATGGCGGCTTTAGAGGTTGTGGTTCACCAGTTGCTGGAACAAACTCCGATCATGCTCAGAATGACTTACCACATCGCCCATCGGCACCCGGCGAACCGTCATGGCTGATGCAGACATGAACCTGACGCAGGACATGGCTTTCGTAGAAGGGGGCGCCTTTCTGATGGGATCGGATCGATTCTACCCGGAAGAAGCACCGGTGCGTCGGGTGCAGATAGATAGTTTCTGGATCGACAAAACCCCCGTAACCAACCGCGAATTTGCTCAATTCGTGACAGCGACCGGCTATCGCACACTCGCCGAAATCGCCCCTGACTCCAAAGATTATCCGGACATGGACCCGGCCATGGCACAGGCGGGTTCGCTGCTGTTCCAGCGCACCACCGGCCCGGTCGACCTTGGCGATTATAGCCAGTGGTGGCGTTTCAGCTTCGGTACAGACTGGCAGCATCCCCATGGTCCGAACAGCAATGCCGGCGAATTGCCTGACCATCCGGTGGTCCATGTCGCCTTTGAAGATGCAGAAGCATATGCGCGCTGGGCTGGAAAAGCGCTGCCGACGGAAGCGGAATGGGAGTTCGCCGCTCGTGGCGGGCTGGACGGGGCCGACTATGCCTGGGGCAACGAACTGGCACCCGAAGGGCAGATGCTTGCCAATTACTGGCAGGGCGCCTTTCCCTACGGCAACACTCTGGAGGATGGCTATGAACGTACCTCCCCAGTCCGCACCTTTCCCGCCAACGGGCATGGCTTATATGACATGATCGGCAATGTCTGGGAGTGGACGGTCGACTGGTTCGCCCAGCCACGCGTGGAGCGCAAGGCCAAGGGCAGTTGCTGCGTCCCCTCCAACCCTCGCGGCGGCACGAAACGGGAAAGCCTCGATCCGGCGATGCCTCACACGCCCATTCCTCGCAAGGTACTCAAGGGTGGGTCGCATCTGTGCGCCGCCAACTACTGCCAGCGCTATCGCCCCGCCGCGCGCCATCCCCAGGCAATCGACAGCGCGACCAGCCATATCGGCTTTCGCTGCATACGCCGGGAGCGCAAATGATGATGAACGGAACCGCCCTGCTCGAAGTACATTATGGCGACATGGCAAGGAACAATCCCATGACGCTCGCGTTCGACAGTTGGAGCC
>NZ_DATKFP010000042.1:0-60229 GCF_035511395.1 Sphingobium sp. | reverse complement strand
GCAGGCGGGGCAGGCGCCCAGGGGGGCGTTGAAGGAGAAGAGGCGCGGCTCGATATCGGGGATGGTGAAGCCGCTGACGGGGCAGGCGAATTTTTCGCTGAAGACGATGCGGTTGAGGGGGATGCCCGCGCCCTTCATCTTCTTGTCGGTGGACTGGACTTCGTCTTCGCGGCCGGGGACGACGCCTTCGGCCAGGTCGACATAGGCGAGGCCGTCGGCGAGTTTCAGCGCCTGTTCGAAACTGTCGGCGAGGCGGGTGGACATGTCGGCGTCCACGGCGAGGCGGTCGACCACGACTTCGATGTCATGCTTATATTTCTTGTCGAGGGCGGGCGCATCCTCGATCAGATACATTTCGCCGTCGATGCGGACGCGGGTGTAGCCCGCCTTCTGCCATTCGGCCAGTTCCTTGCGATATTCGCCCTTGCGGCCGCGTACCACGGGGGCGAGCAGGTAGAAGCGCGTGCCCTCCGGCAGGAGCATCACGCGGTCCACCATCTGTGACACGGTTTGCGCGCTGATCGGGAGGCCGGTGGCGGGGCTGTAGGGGATGCCGACGCGCGCCCAGAGCAGGCGCATATAGTCGTAGATTTCCGTGACGGTCGCCACGGTGGAGCGCGGATTGCGGCTGGTGGTCTTCTGCTCGATGGAGATCGCGGGGCTGAGACCCTCGATATGCTCGACATCGGGCTTCTGCATCATCTCCAGAAACTGGCGCGCATAGGCGGAGAGCGACTCCACATAGCGACGCTGACCCTCGGCATAGATGGTGTCGAAGGCGAGCGACGACTTGCCCGAGCCGCTGAGGCCGGTGATGACGATGAGGGAATCGCGGGGCAGGTCGACGTCGACGCCCTTGAGATTATGTTCACGCGCGCCGCGGACGCTGATGTGGGTCAGCATTCGGTAAACCTCTGCTTCGGGATATGGGTCAGACTCATGGAACCGTTCTTTATTTGTTCGGGAGGGGCGGGGCAAGGCTGTTGCGTGCAAGATGGGATGGCGCGACGAGTCCGGCAAGGTGGGGCTTCCCATCGGCGCGAAAGCGCTGGCCAAGCGTTCGTCCGTGCGGCACAGGCGAGGTGATGACGCTGCCTGATCCTTCGTCCTTCCCCGATCCTGCGTCCTTCATCGCCGCCGGGCAGAGCGCGGAGGTGTATCGGCTGGACGGGGGACGGGTGATCAAGCTGTTCCATGCAGGCGTCGACACCGCCATCATCGCGCGCGAACATGGGATTGGGCGGGTCGTGCAGGCGAGCGGACTGCCGGTGCCGCGCGTCTTCGGGCTGGACGAAGCGGGCGAGCGGCAGGGCATCATCTATTCGGAGCTGAGTGGCCCCAATCTGCTGGCCTATATCGCAAGGCATCCGCATCGCACGGGCTGGGCGCTGGGCCAGATGGCGCAATTGCAGCAACATATCCAGGCCTGCCACACGCCGTCGCTGCGCAGCCGCAAGGCGATCATCCTGGAGGATATAGAGGCCGCGCCGATCGGGGAGAGGCTGCGCGCGGCGGCGATCGATCGGCTGGAGCAGTTGAACGAAGGCGACCGGCTGACGCATGGCGACCTGCATCCGGGCAATCTGATCGTGACGCCGGACGGGGTGAGCGTGATCGACTGGTCGCGGGCGGCCTGCGGGACGATCGCGACCGATCTGGTGCGCACAGAGATGCTGATGCGGTTCGGGCCGGGCCGGGCCGGTCAGGACGTCGGGTGGATCGAAGCGGCGATGCGCGATGTGGCGAGCTGCTGGTATCTGCGGCGCTATCGCGCAGGCACGGGGTTGGATGCCGAGGCGCTGACAGCGTGGCGCCCGCTGGTCGCGCTTGCCTGGATGCGCCAGCGCGCGCCGGTGCGGGAAGCTGCCTTTGCCGCCTATCTGGCCGAGGCACTGCGCGTGGCGGGGTTGCCGCCGATCGATTGATGTCGTTCGTCGCCAATGGTGGGTGGTTTGTCCGTCCGCCATGCTGCCCGGCGTTCGGGGAAGGCCGGTCATCGAACCATGGGCCATATGCGCCGGCCCAACGATATGATGGCGGCGTTAAGGGACGGTTCAGCGCCAAAGGTGTCGTCTCTCTGGCATATAGTTTTCCCGATCCGGAGTGCCCGACAGCATCTGGATACGCCCCCGGCCTTCCCTTGCGCCGGGGGCGTTTTCGTTTTTGGCGATCGTTGCGATTCGCGCTTTCCCTTACGGAACATGTCGTTTGACGGTGGGCAGATGTCGTTCGTCGCGCCGTTCGTCCCCTTCATCATGGTCATTGGTCGAAGCCGACGCCGTTGGCCGATGACGAGCGCCTCCGGTCGAACCGGACGGGCGGCGACCCGCCTTCCGGCATAAACAGGATGGGCGAGCGGGACAGGAGCTGACCCCAAGACCTCCGGCTCCCCCGCTCGCAACCGCTGGCGCCGCGATGCCCCCCATGGGCGGCCCGGTCACAACAGATTTCGAGGAGATATGCCCATGTTCCGTTCGTCCAAGATTGCCGCCGTCCTTGCCGCAGCCACCCTGACCGTCGTCGCCGGTGCCGCCTCCGCCGAGGACTTCCAGTCCAACGGCCGTACCAGCGAAGTCTTTCATGGCGATCTGAACCTGGCGAAGGCCGACCATCAGAAGGAACTGCGCAGCCGCATTTCCCGCGCCGCGTCCAGAGTGTGCGCCACGGCCGATACGGCGACGATGGTCGCCTGCCGCAGCAAGGCGATCGCCCATGTCCAGGCGCCGGTCACCGCCGCCATCGCCCGCGCCGAAACGCGCGAACGCTATGCCGATGCGAGCGGCACCCGCTCAATGGCAGGCAACTGATTGCCCTTGTCATCCATGACGGAGCGCAAGCGAAAGGCCCGGAGACGATCCGGGCCTTTCTGCCGTTCAGCGTGGATGGGTAAGGATGGGATGAGCGAGGCGCAGTTCGTCGGCGAGTTGCTCGATCGCTTCCACCTCCACCGCGGTGCCGACCGGGTTCAGCGCCCAGTTGCAGTGCGGATGAGTCGCGCGATCATAGAGACGCACCGGGCCGAGCGACTTGCGCCACTTGTGCTTCTGCCCACCGCGATCGCGGAGCAGCCGGGCGACGATCAGGTCGGTCATCTGGTCGACGGTCATACGCGATTTTCCTGTGGATCTGCGGGGGTTGCGCTCATGTATCGAGCCCCCGCACCTTTCGCAAATCGATGCCCAGTCTCCTGACCCGATAGTAGAAGGTCTTGCGCGGAAGGCCCAGCGTCGCGATGGCTTTGCCCATGTCGCCTCCGACGGACTGGATCGCATCGATAATCGCCATGCGCTCGAACGCGTCGAGCCGATCGTCCAGAGGGAGCAACGATCCGTCTTCGAGGGCTGGCTCCTGTTCCAGCCCCAGCGTCAGCCGATCCGCGAAACGCGCCAGTTCATGGACATTGCCGGGCCAGTCATGGTCCAGCAAGTGAGCCAGGATCGCGCGGCTGACCGGCGGCAAAACACGGCGGAAGCGTCGGGCGGCGGCATCGAGCAGATGGGCGAAGATCAACGGTATATCCTCGCGCCGTTCGCGCAGCGGCGGGATGTGCAGGCGCACCGCCGCCAGCCTGTAGAGCAGGGCAGGCTGGATCGGGGCCACCTGACCCTGACGGGCCATGCAGCCTATCACGCGCAGGTCCACTGGCTGAGGTTCGCGCGCGCCCACCGGGCGCACCAGCCGATCTTCCAGAAACTGGATAAGATGCGCCTGCAATGCCGGGCCGGACTGGTCGACATCGTCGAGGAACAATGTTCCCTGATGCGCGCGCGTCAGCCGGCCCTCCAGCGGTGCGCGCCCGGCCAGGCTCTCGCCATGGAGGCTGGTTTCGGCGATCGCATCGGGCACGGCGGCGCAGGCGATGCTGACGAACGGAGCGCTGGCCCGCTGGCTGCGCTGGTGGATCATGCGGGCGACCAGTTCCTTGCCGGTGCCTGTCTCACCCTCGATCAATATGTCGATATTGGTGTCGGCCAGTGTCGCGACCATGTCGCGCAGCCGCTCTATTGCCGGAGAATGGCCGATCAGTGGCGATGGGACGGCATTGTCCACCATCGCGCGCAGGCGCCGATTTTCGATCACGAGCAGCCTTTTCTCGCTGGCGCGCCCAACTGATGAGATCAGGCCGTCGGGATCGAACGGCTTGGTAAGGAAGTCCCAGGCGCCCGCTTTCAGCGCATCGACCGCCATCGGCACATCGCCATGGCCCGTCACCAGTATCACCGGCAGTTCCGGGTCGCGGGCCTGCAATGCCTGAAACAGATCGATGCCCGACATATGCGGCATACGGACATCGCTGACCACAATGCCGGGGAAATTGCCGTCGACAGCATCCAGTACGTCGACGGATCGGGCGAAGGAGCGGACCTGATAGCCGGCCAGCGCCAGCGTCTGGGCCATGGCGGCGCGCAGATCATCATCATCGTCGACCAGGACGATCTGGCGCGGGGGAACGTCGTTCATGCGCGTTTCAAGCTCAGCTGAAAATGGGCGCCCGTTTCAGAGGGCAGAAGGCGTAGCGACCCGCCCATGTCGGCCATGATGTCGCTGGCGATGACGAGTCCAAGCCCCAGGCCGGACGGGCGGCTGGTGACAAAGGGGGTGAAGAGCTGATCATGCACCGATGGATCGATACCCGGACCATTGTCGATCACCGAGAGCAGCACCGTCTCCGCGTCCAGTGCGACGGCCAGGCGAATGGCCGGTGTGGCGCTGCCATCCAGCGCTTCCAGTGCATTCTGCAAGAGATTGACCAGCACCTGCTCCAGTCGGATCGTGTCGGCCATGACGCGCAACCCGGCAGGCAGGTCGGGCAGTTGCAATTCGACCCGTGCCAGCCGCGATCTGAGAATCAGCAGGCTGCCCTCGATCGGCCCGGCGAGCGGGATGGCGTCGATCGCACCGGTGGCCTTGCGGGAAAAGCCGCGCAATTCGGCGGTGACTTTGCCGATCCGGTCGGTCAGCCGCTCGATCGCCGCCATATTCTCGGCCGCTGCTCCCGTATCGCCGCGCGTGATCAGCAGCCGGCCATTGGCGGCATAGCTGCGGATCGCGGCGACCGGCTGGGCGGTTTCATGGGCAATCCCGGCCGTGATCTGGCCCAACGATGCCAGGCGATTGGCCTGGCGCAACCCTTCGCGCAGCGTATCGGCGCGCGTTTCGCTGGCGGCGTGCTCCTCCATTTCGCGGCGCAGTTCCTGCGTCCGGGCAGCGACCATTGCTTCCAGCTCGATGGTCCGCGCCGCAGCCGTGGCGGCATGTTCGGCCCGGCGATGGGCGCGTTCGCGCAGAACCCAGATACCGCCCGCCAGCAGCAGCAGCAGCAGCAGTGTCGCCAGCCGCACCGTGCGCACGATGCTTTCCACGCCATGGAGCGGCGTCAGCATGTTGAGCTGCCAGCCCGGTTCGCCAGCGGGTACCGATTGCCACAGCAGGCGGCGGCGCGGATCATCGGCTGGGCTGACGATCTGACGGCCGTCGGCATCGCCCATACCGTGCAGCGAAACGGGCAGCAGCGATCCACGCCCGGACTGAAGTTCGGCCCGGAAGCGCTGCTTCGACTGGGGCGAGAGCGGATGAATGGTGGTGAAGCGCCAGTCGGGCCGGCTGGTGATGAGGATAATGCCTTCCCGACTGGTGATGAATGTGATCTCGCCCAGCCGCGCCCATTGCTGTTCGATCCCGTCAAACTCCAGCTTTACCACGACATAGCCGCCGCCACGCGAGCGCCGGGACAGATACATTCCGGGCCGATCGCTGATCGTGCCGAGGGCAAATTGTGCGCCCGATCCATGGGCGGCGGCGAGCTTGAAATAGTTGCGGAATGAATAGTCCTGGCCGACGAAGCTGCGCGCGCTGTCCCAGTTGCTCGATGCGACGGTGCGGCCCGATGCATCGAGCACATAGATTTGGGCGGCGCCGGTGGTGCGCGCCAGCGCCTCCAGCTTGTGGTCCAGAGCCCGCAATGCCGTCTGCGATCCGGTCAGGCCAGCGACCAGATCGCTATCGTCGGACAGGGCGACGGGCAGCAGGCGAAAACGTTCGATCTCGCTCTTGAGATAGGCCTGGCGCAGGATCGCGGCACCGCGCGTCTCCGCGCTCAGACGGGCGATGGCGTTGCGCTCGGCGACCTTGCCCGACACCCATAAAAGGCTGCCGGCCACACCCAGGAACAGGGCGATCCACAGGATGCGATTCGGGAAACGGGCACCGTCCATGTGCGTCCATATCGCGACCAGGGGTTTTGTGCAAATTGTTGCACATGCATCGGCGCGGCTGGGCAGGAATATGCACTTATCGGGCGGTCAAAAACCAAGGGAAAGCATTTAAAATATTGAATTAAAACGATATAATTTAACTCCTCCTACAATTTGTTCCGTATTTGCCATGCCCCGATACTGGCCGCATCAATCCCCGACCCGCCCAATCAAGAAGGCGGGAAGGCTTTTGGCGAGGGCCAGAAAGACCTGTCATGCAGATTTCCTCTCTTTCAGATGCGTCCGCCGTTCGGCGGCCCTGGTATTTCCATCTCTATGCGCAGGTGCTGCTGGCGATCATCGCCGGCGTGGCGCTCGGCCATTTCGCGCCCCATCTGGGCGAGGCGATGAAGCCGATCGGCGATGCCTTCATCAAGGCGGTGAAGATGGTCATCGCCCCTGTCATTTTCCTGACGATCGTCACTGGGATAGCGGGCATGCGCGACATCGCCAGCGTCGGTCGCGTCGCAGGCAAGGCCTTTGCCTATTTCCTCTTCTTTTCCACGCTGGCTCTGGTCGTCGGGATGATCGTCGCCAATGTGGTGCGGCCGGGCGCTGGGCTGAGCATCGATCCCGCCACGCTCGACGCCAGCAAGGTCAGCGAATATGCGCAAAAGGCGCATGACAGCACGTTGACCGGCTTCCTGACCGGCATCATCCCGGACAGTTTCCTGTCCGCCTTCGTCAGCGGCAACATTCTTCAGGTGTTGTTCGTCGCGATTCTGTTCGGCGTCGCGCTGGCGCTGATCGGCGATCGTGGCGCGCGCGTGCTCGACCTGCTGGAAGATGTCTCGACCGCCGTGTTCAGGCTGGTCGCCATCGTCATGAAGGCGGCCCCGGTCGGTGCGTTCGGCGCCATGGCCTTCACCATCGGCAAATATGGTGTCGGCACGCTGGCGAACCTCGCCCTGCTGGTCGGCACCTTCTACCTGACATCGGCATTGTTCGTCGTCGTGATCCTGGGTCTGGTCGCGCGCCTGTGTGGCTTTTCCATCTTCGGCCTGATCCGCTACCTGAAGACCGAACTGCTGCTGGTACTCGGCACCTCCTCTTCGGAAAGCGCGCTGCCCGCGCTGATCGAGAAGATGGAGCGGGCCGGTTGTCCCAAGTCGATCGTCGGCCTGGTCGTGCCGACCGGATACAGCTTCAACCTCGACGGCACCAATATCTACATGACGCTGGCCGCATTGTTCATTGCGCAGGCGACTGGCGTCCATCTCTCTCTGGGAGATCAGATCCTGCTTCTGGGCGTGGCCATGCTGTCGTCCAAGGGAGCGGCAGGCGTGACCGGGGCGGGCTTCATCACGTTGGCGGCGACCCTCTCCATCGTCCCTTCGGTGCCCGTCGCCGGCATGGCCCTCATCCTGGGTGTCGACCGTTTCATGAGCGAATGTCGCAGCCTCACCAACTTCATCGGCAACGCGATGGCGACCATCGTCGTGTCGCGCTGGGAAGGAAAGCTGGATCAAGCGCAATTGCAGGCCGCGATGCGAGGCGAGGGCAGGGCGTCATCCCCGGCCGCGCCCGCCATCGCCCGCGCCGTCCCGGCGGAATGAGGCGCAGCCACCATGGTTCGTTTCTCCCGCGCGGCCACGCGCCGCCCCGTCGCCGTCTCCGCTCTCACCCTTGCTACCCTGTGCGCCAGTCCCGCACGGGCGGACGACATGCCCGCTGAGCCCGCCAGCCTCTATCCCGCCGATGCCGTCGGCGAAGGATCGGCGTCGGGTGGCTATGCCCTGTCGCGCTGGGCCGAGGACTGGCGTGGCAAGGCCGATCCCAAACAGCGCGACGACCTGTTCGATCGTCTCAAATATCTGCCGCTGGACGATGATGGCGACATCTACCTGACGCTCAGCGGCGAGGCGCGGGTGCGGGTCAATTACACCACCAACCTCAACCTGCGGAATGCCGGTAGCCAGCGGCAGGACATCAACCGGCTGGTCGGCGGCGCCGACCTGCATGTCGGGCCGCATCTGCGATTCTATGGTGAACTGGCCCATGGCGGCATTTCCGGCGATAATATCGGCGCGCCGTCGGGATCGCTGCGCAACGATCTGGTGCTGCTCCAGTCCTTTGTCGAAGCGAAGGGGCGCGTCGGCGGCATGGACCTGGGCCTGCGCTATGGGCGGCAAGAATTCACCGATGGTCCCAATCTGCTGACGTCGCAGCGGGACAATAATACGATCCGCTATGCGCTGAACGGCGTGCGTGCCTGGGCTCGGACGGGATCGCTGCGCATCGACGCATTCGATTTCAAGCCGACCGCGCTCGGCAATGGCGGCACCGGTGACGACAAGGTCGAGCAAGGACGCCGCTTTTCCGGCTTCACCGCCGGCGTCCGGATTCCGGAAAGGGCGCTGGGCGGATCGGAACTCTATCTCGATCCGTTCTTCTGGCGGCTGCGCACCAGCGAAGCGCTGTGGGGCGGCGTGACCGGCCGGGTCGAGCGCTTCTATGCCGGCGCGCGCCTGTGGGGGGAGGTTGGCCCGGTCAATCTCGACTGGACCGTCAACCACCAGTTCGGCGATTTCGACGGTCGCGACATCAGCGCCTGGCAGCTGTTCTTCAGTCAGAGCTACAAGCTGCCTGGCGACCTGCCGATGGCGCCGCGCATCGGCTTCCACGCTGACTATGCGAGCGGCGGCGGGACATTCGCGGGCGGCACGCTCAAGGCCGCCTACGCCCCGTTCGGCAACAACGTCTATTACAGCTATCAGCTGTGCATGACGCCGACCAACCTCAAGACGCTGGCTCCCAGCCTGACCCTGTCGCCGCTCAAGGGCGTGAAGGCGACGATGGAATATCAGTTCGCCTGGCGCGCCGCTGAAAATGATGCGGTCTATCGCGCCAACAAGTCGATCTTCGCCGGGACCGAGGCTGTGCCGGGGTACAAGATCGGCGAATCGATCCGCGCGCAAATCAGCTGGTCGATCACCCCGCGCCTGTCCTTTATCGGAC
Organism: Sphingobium sp.; assembly: GCF_035511395.1. Classification (GTDB taxonomy): domain Bacteria; phylum Pseudomonadota; class Alphaproteobacteria; order Sphingomonadales; family Sphingomonadaceae; genus Sphingobium. The sequence goes on along the minus strand of NZ_DATKFP010000042.1, from coordinate 51,017 downwards.
GTTACGAGCATCTGGATGCGGGACCGGTGCTCAGCCGCGCCGGCTATGGCAACAGCGATTATCTGGCCGGCTGGCTGAGCTTCCGATTCTGATGGCGATGGGGTGGTGCGCATGACCTGACGGACGAGATTGGCGAACGCGTATCCGGCCGCCCGGCCCCTTTCCACGCATATTTGGAATCCAAGATCATGACCTCCTCCTCCAGTCCGGCGGCATCGCGCCGCCGGCCTTTGTTCAAGAAGATCCTATTCGCCCTTGCCATCCTCCTCCTGGTGCTGGCGATCGCCGCTGCTGCCTTCCTGTTCCGGCCGATGGCCTCGCCCGCCGGCAAGGCGGCCGCCAATGACAAGCCGGTCGATGTTCTGGTGATCGGCGGCGGCATCATGGGCGTGACGCTGGCCACCTATCTCCAGGAAATGGAACCGGGCTGGCGGATCGATATCTATGAGCGGATGGACAAGGTCGCGCAGGAAAGCTCCAACGGCTGGAACAATGCCGGCACCGGTCATTCGGGCTTTGCAGAGCTGAACTATACGCCGGAAAATAAGGACGGCTCGATCGCGACCGAAAAGGCCGTCGATATTGCCGAGCAGTTCGAAATTTCGCGCCAGTTCTGGTCGCATGAGGTGACGCAGGGCCGTTTGCCCAAGCCGACCGACTTCATCAATGCGACCCCGCACATGAGTTTCGTCTGGGGCGACGACAATATCGCCTATCTGCACAAGCGTCGCGATGCGCTGGTGAAGAATCCACTCTTCTACGGGATGCAATATTCGCAGGATCCCGCACAGATCCGCCGCTGGGCGCCGCTGGTGATGGAAGGCCGCAACCCGAAGCAAAAGGTGGCGGCGACGTTCATGCCGCTCGGCACCGATGTCAATTTCGGCGTCATCACCACCCAGTTGACCAAGGCGCTGACCCGCAACCCCAATTTCAATCTGCAATTGGGACAGGAGGTACGCGGCCTGCATCAGAATGCGGACAAGACGTGGAACGTCACCGTTCATGACCTCAAGACGAATAGCGACAATGTGGTCAAGGCGAAGTTCGTCTTCATCGGCGCCGGCGGCGCCTCTCTCAAGCTGCTGCAAATGTCGGGCATTCCGGAATCGAAAGATTATGCCGGCTTCCCGGTCGGTGGCCAGTTCCTGGCGTTCGAGGGACCAGCGGCCACCAGTCGCCATAATGTGAAGGTCTATGGCAAGGCGGAGGCCGGCTCGCCGCCCATGTCGGTGCCGCATCTGGATGCACGCAAGCTCGACGGCAAGTCGGTCACGCTGTTCGGTCCCTTCGCGTTGCAGAGCACGAAGTTTCTGAAGAATGGGTCGTCGCTCGATCTCTTCGCGTCCATCTACAAGAATAATGTCGGCGGCATGTTGAAGGTCGGTGCGGAAAATCTGGACCTTGTGCGCTATCTGGCGGAGCAGGCGACGCTGACCGATGGCCAGCGCCAGGCCGAACTGGTCAAATATTACCCCAATGCCAAGCGCGGCGACTGGAAGCTGATCACCGCAGGCCAGCGCGTGCAGGTGATCAAGCGCGATCCCAGGAAAGGCACGGTGTTGCAGTTCGGGACGGAAATCGTCACCGACAAGGATGCCAGCATAGCGGCGCTGCTGGGCGCATCGCCAGGTGCCTCCACTTCGCCGGCGATCATGCTGCAAGTGATGCGCCGGGCCTTCCCACAGCAGATGGCGACCAGTTGGAAGCCCAAGATAGCGGCAATGGTGCCTTCCTATGGCCAGAAGCTCAACGCCAGCCCGGAACTCACCAACCGCGTCCGCCGCATGACCAGCCAGACGCTGGGCCTGCCCTATATCGAGGTGCCTGCAAGGCTGGCCGGTGCGGCACCCGGCTCCGCTGTCGAGACGCCGGCCAAGCGCAACCTCAATCAGGAGCAGCAGGCGCTGTAAATATTGTCGGATAAGGGGGCGGGGGCCAAGTTTCCACGCCGGAGGGCTAGCGCCTTGCCCCCTTTGTCCGGATCAGGCCGCGAGCGCAGGTCAGCGATACTATTGCCATGAGCGCCGAAATTCACACCGGCCTGGACTGGCGGGAAGCCAAGGAAAAGGTCAGGCTGGATCACTTCGGTGTTCCGACCGACAAAAGGAGCCTGTCACGTCCGGATGGGCGGGGATGACTAGGGCATGATCCGATCGGCTTGGATCAGATCATGCCCTAATGTCCTTTCTGGCGGGGCCGAGGATGCCATGATCCAGCAGAGCGATCTTGCCGGAAAACCAACATCTACCTGCGTCTGTAACGGAAATACCAGACTTCATGGCCGATGCGGCGGGCCTTGGCTTCGTAGCGGGTTTCGGGCCATCCGCCGGGGCGGTTCTGGAAATCCGTCGGCTCGCTCGCCAGCCAGTCGAAATCGGGATGGCCGTTCATCACCATCAGCGCCCAGCGCAGATAGACCGGATGGTCCGTGCCGAAGCGGAATTCGCCGCCGGGCTTCAGCTTCCTTGCGATCATCGCGACCGGGCCGAGGTTCATCATCCGGCGCTTGGCGTGGCGCGCCTTGGGCCAGGGGTCGGGATGGAGAAGGTAGACGAAGCTGAGCGCCCCATCTGGAATGCGGGACAGGACGTCGAGCGCATCGCCCATGTGCAGCCGGACATTGCCCAGCGCCTGGTCGCGGACATGGCCGAGCGCCTGGACGACGCCGTTCAGGAAGGGTTCGCACCCGATGAAGCCATGGTCGGGCAGCATGTCGGCGCGATAGGCCATATGCTCGCCGCCACCGAAGCCGATCTCGAAATGGAGCGGGCGGTCGTAACCGAACAGGTTCGCGGCGGTCACTTCGCCTTCCGCCGGGACGGAGACGGCTGGGAGCAAGGTATCGACCAGTTCCTGCTGGCCCTTGCGGAGCTTCGGCCCCGACTGGCGGCCATAGAGGCGGTTGAGGGTCGTGGGATCGCCGGATTTATGCGCAGTCATGGGGCGCGCGCTTAGCGGGCGAGGCGGCGCGGGGCAAGCAGGACTATGTCAGAGGCTTAGCAGCGGCCACAGCACCATCAACAGGCCGATGAGGCTGGCGAGGAAGAAAAGGGTGCGCACGGCCGGCACGCCGAAGCCGTAGAGCGGCAAATAGACGATGCGCGCGGCAAGCCAGATCCAGCCGCCCAATGCCGTCCATTCGCTGGTCCGGGTGGTGATCACCACGCCGATCAGCGCGACGATGGCGATCGGCAGCGTCTCCATATAATTGGCCTGCGCGCGGGACAGGCGTCCGGCGAGCGGGTTCATCGGCGGCAGATGTTCGTCGCGCGCGCCCATGTTCCACCTGGCGCCATATTGTTTGGTCTTCACATGGGCGGCGGCGAAGATGTGGACGAGGAGCAGGATCATGCCCCAGGCGAGAATCGTCAGTTCCACAGGCATGCGTTGCTTCCCCCTCCGGTTAGAGGGGGAAGCTATGCCAAGACGGCAAAGGCAGCAACAGATGTCCGTTCAGAGAGTGAAGCCGACCCTTGCGATCAGGCTGGCGCCCGCATGGGCGCTGTCGGGTGCGTCGATGTCGGTGTCGGCATAGCGCAGGCCTGCGGACCAGCGGCCCTGATACCAGTCGAGCGCGACGCCATGGTCCCAATAGGCGCCGTCGGGACGCAGGCGCGCGGCACGGAACGTATCGCGCACGTCGCCCGACGATCGGCCGACATGGCCCGACAGGGTGAAGGGCGTGCCGGGAATGGCGAGCGCGCTGCTGGCCGAGACATAGAGATTGTCGCCGCCGATGGCGGACTGGCGCGGGGCGTAGCGAGCGCCGAGGTCGATACTCGCCGGGCCGAGCGCGAACCCGGCGATCGCGCCGACTTCGCCATAACCCTGATGAGAGGCGCCGGGGAAGAGATGGTAGCGGCCCTCTGCGGTCAGGCGCCAGCCGCCGAGTTGCTTTGCATAGGTGGCGCCAAGATCCAGCACGGCGTCGGCGCCGCCATGGCGGTCGCTGCCCCAAAGGGTGGTTGCCGCCCCGTCGAGGCTGAGGCCTTGCGCGACGGGTACGGAAACGCTGCCGCGCAGCACCGGGTCGCCGTCGCTCCAGCTAAGGCCGCGGCGGCGGTCTTCGCTGGCAGCTTCGAGGGAAATGGTCGGGCCGGCCGCATATTGGGCGGCGGCCGGAACGGCATGGCCAGCGAGCAGAAACGCTCCCAGCCATGCCAGGCGGCAGTGACGATCAGTTGGATGCAAGATTACGTACCGAGTCCAGTTCAGCCAGAAGGGGCGCGCGGTCGGCCTGCGCCACCGCGACCAGATGCGCCTCTATCTTTTCCTGATGCTGGGCAAGGTTACGCTCGCCCGAATTGCGACCGGGCGTGCAGGCACCGGCTTCGCTGCCCGAGAAGCGCTTGTCGGTGGCGATGGTGCGGGCCAGGGCCGGGCCATGGTCCAGCTTGCGGTCGACGACGATGGTCGCCGTCCACTGGCACCGCTGGGCATCCATGCGGTTCGGGGTCTTTGCGCCGATCGTCTTGGTGCGCATTTCCGCGCGGGCGGTGTAGGTCGCGCCGACCTGCTGGCCGTGATGTTCCATGGAAACGCTGTGGGTCGCGGCGGCGGCCGCGAGGGCGATGATCAAACTCATGTCATTCTCCTGCTATGACGCCGCACTTTGCTGTCCGGTCGTCACGCACGGATTTAGGTTTCCACTGTTGCTGGTTGTTTTCCGGATGATGATGAATGGCGACATGAAGGTCGGTTGCGGCAATGCGCCGGCCTCATTCCGTGGGAGCGCGGGTCACTACCATCATCGGCAATTCGGCCCTGACCTCGAAGCCCAGCGTCCGGTAAAGCGCGATCGTCCTGTCATGCGCGGCATAGGCGTGAAGGAAGGGCGCCTCACCCCGCTCCAGCATCGCCTGTATCACGACGCGCATCAGCGCGCCGGCAAGTCCGCGGCCGCGCCAGTCGGGATGGGTGCAGACGCCGCTGACTTCGGTGAAGCCGGGCATGCGCATCCGCTCCCCCGCCATGGCGATCAGTCGGCCGCCCTCACGCACGCCGATGAAGCGGCCGAGCCGGTGCGTCCGGGTGCGAAAGGGGCCGGGCTTGGTCAGCAAGGCGAGGTCCAGCATGTCGGCTGCGTCCGCCTCGCCAAGCTGAACCCAATTGGGCGAGGGACTCTTCGACGGGGACAGGCTGGACGCCACCATTTGCGCCAGCAGGGCGCTGCGCGTCACGGACAGGTTAGGCGGTGGTGCGCCCGCTGCATCCTTGCCGATCAGCCATAGCTCGCCATCCGGTGGGATCAGGTCGTGCAGGCCCGCTCCATTGCCATCGACGGTCGCGGCGAACGGGCCATGGTCGGGATCGAGGCGCATGGCCTGATCGTCGCCTTGTGCCAGCGCGGACCAGCCGGAGCGCAGCGCGTGCCAGATGGGTTGATCGAGCGGGTGGATAGGCGCCTCCGGTCAGGGTTGGGCATCGGCCATAGACCGGACGCGCGGCGACAGGCAATCGCCGATGCAGGACATGATGCTGTCATGATGCCGGGCGAGTTTGGGAAAGGGGCTTGGGACGGCCAGGCGATCTTGCGGGATCGATGCCGTCCATTCATGGTTGACGGGATAAGGCATTGGCTAGGACATGGAGCGTGAATGGCTGATCTGTTCGGGGCGTTCATCAAGGCCAGCAAACTGGTGCGAAAGCGGCGACCCCTGTCGGCCGCCCTGGCTCTCCAGAAAGCGCTGTCGCCGGCTCCGGCAAAACGCAGTCGCGCGAAGACGGCAAGCCCATCCAAGGCGGCCAGCGCATCCGGGAGGAAAGGGACGGCGCGGAAGAATTTGCCCAGGCCCGCACCGGGAACGTTTCTGAGCGACGAATATCGCTGCCGCCATGGCACGATCGAATACCGACTCTATACCCCCAGGGGGAGCGACCGCCGCCGGTTGCCTCTGGTAGTGATGCTCCACGGCTGTTCGCAGACGGCGACGGATTTTGCCGCGGGTACCGAGATGAACAGGCTGGCGGACGAACTGGGCGTGCTTGTTCTTTATCCGCAGCAATCGCCCAAGGCCAATCTGGGGCGCTGCTGGAACTGGCACGACCCGGTCAATCAGGAGCGGGGCAAAGGCGAGCCGGCGATCATTGCAGGCTTGACGCGCCATGCCATCGCGCTGGGCCGCGCCAATGCCTCACGCGTTTATATAGCGGGCATTTCCGCCGGCGGCGCGGCGGCGGCGATCATCGGGGCGGCCTATCCCGACCTCTATGTCGCGGTCGGCGTCCATTCGGGCGTGGCGCGGGGCAATGTCAGGTCGCTGAGCGGCGCCATCGCCGCCATGAGGGGCCGCAATGGCTCCGGCCCGACGGGCAAGCTGCCGCGCCAGTTGCCGACCATCGTCTTCCATGGCGACAATGACCGGGTCGTCCACCCGTCCAATGCCGGTGGCTTCCTGACCAATCTGGAACGATCGACCGCAGGCCCGCTGATATCGCGCGCCCATGCCGGTGTGTCGCCGGGAGGCCGCCATTATTCGCGCCGTATCCATCGCAGCCATGCGGGCGAGATATTGCTGGAGGACTGGACCATCCATGGCGGCGGCCACAGCTGGTCCGGGGGGAGCGCGGCCGGATCGCATACCGATCCGGCCGGGCCGAGCGCATCGCGGGAGATGCTGCGCTTCTTCCTGTCGCGCAGGCGTTTCCTCTGAAGCGCGCTTACGCCTTGGTCAGATAGAGCTGGCGTAGCTTGGCGATGTCGGCCTCCGACAGGCCCATCTCGTCGCGCAGATAGCCGCGCGCGCCATCGGGATGCGCGTCGATCCTGTCGAGAACGGCGTCGATATAGAGGCGGTCGGCCTTGCCGAAGGCCTGGAGCACTGGCGCGGGCAGCGACATCCACGGCTGGGCGGCGGGGGAATTGGCGCTCTTGGCCATCATGGCGCTGGCATCGAGATATTGGTTGGTGAGCAGGTAATCCTGCTCGATCGTCGCGCGGGGCACGCCGAGGGCGGTCAGGATCAGCGCGGCCGCGACGCCGGTGCGGTCCTTGCCCGCCGAGCAGTGGAAAACCAGCGGCGCGTCGCCCGCGAGCAGTTGCTGGAACATCCGGCGATATTGCGAGGAAAAGGTCGCCATGATCTTGGGATAGCTGGCTGCCATCACCTCCTGCGCCTGATCAACGGTCCAGTTCTTCATGTCGGCGTTCGGCATCAGACCCATGTCCTTTGCCGCATAGTCATCGGCAAGCATGGTCGGGGCATGATCGCCCTGCCATTTGGTCGGTTCCGCCTGGCGCTCCTCGGTCGAGCGGAAGTCGACGACGGTCTGGATGCCGACCCGGTTCAGATAGACATAATCCTGCGCCGTCAGTTGATACATGGTGCCCGAACGGAACAGCTTGCCCCATTTGACGCTGTGCCCGTCGGCGGTGCGATAGCCGCCGAGGTCGCGGAAATTGCGGCTGCCGGCGAGGGGCAGAAGGCGCGGATGCTGTTGCGTGGCGGCGGTGCTTTCCGCCAGCGCGCCGGTGGGCAGCAGCGGCTGCGCAACGAGGGCGAGGGCGGAGATCGCAGCGAGGCGGTGGAACTGAAGATATTTCATCATGCTCTTCCTTTGGCTGGCGTCAGAATTTCACGGTGGCGGAGACGCCCACGGTGCGGGGATCGTTGAAGATGCCGTAATAGCCGAGCGACGAACCGCCATTGGCCTTCACGAATGTATATTCCTCGTTGAACAGGTTGCGCGACCAGAGCGCCAGTTCCATCGACGGGCCGCCATGGGGCATGCGGATATCACCCAGCGAGATGCGTCCGTTCACGATGAAGGACGAACCGGTCTTTGTCGGATCGCTCGCCATCGAATATTGAGACGCGGAGTAATTTCCGTCTAGGTGGAAGTGCAGCGTCGCGTTCGGCAGCGGCACCTCATAGTCGATGGCGCCGCTGGCGGCATGTTTGGGAGTGTAGACGGTATAGACCTGGACCAGTTTGTCGGCCTGGAACGGGTTGGGCGCCGGCGGCAGGTGGACGTCGGTATAGGCGTAGGATCCGGTCAGCGTCAGGCCTTCCAAGGGTGTAACGGTCAGGTCCGCCTCGATCCCCTTGATGCGGCCATTGCCCTGCGCATTGGTCGTTTCGATCGTGGTGCGGGTGCTGTTGAGGACCGGCGCGATGAAGTCGATCTGCATGTCCTTGTAGGACGAGGTGTAGGCCGCGATGTTGAAGCGTGCATGGCGGTCGAAAAACTCCGTCTTCGCGCCGATTTCGAAGGTCGAGACCGACTCCGGACCGAAGTGTCGATAGGTGAGCGAACGGCTGTTGGCGCCGCCCGCCTTGTAGCCGGTGCTCCACTTGCCATAGACATGCATGTCCTGCGTCAGGTCGACCGCCAGGTTCACCATCGGGTCGAAACGATCCCAGGAAGCATCGAGCGGATAGTCGACGCTGACGCCGTTGACCTTGTCCAGCGAGCCCGTCTTCTTGTCATGGGTAAAGCGGCCGCCCGCGGTCAGGTGGGCGATGTCGTTCAGCATCGCCGGAGTCCAGGTCGCCTGACCGAAGACGCCGATGCTGTCCGTCTCCGCATGGCTGGCGCGATCGGGGAAGGGCGAGGCGGCGGTCGGGTCGGGCAGGATAGTGTAGCTGGTGCCGTCCGCATTCCACTGGTTGGTGTAGGGCGTCCAGGCGTTGTCGTTCACGTCTTCATGATAATAGAAGCCGCCTACCACGAAATTGACCTGCGGCAGTGTGCCGATGACCTGCACTTCCTGACTATATTGCTTCTGCCATACGTCGGCGAGGCTGAAGCGGCTGAATTTGCTGTTGTTACTGTAGCCGGGAATGAAGACACCCATATTGGCCGCGCCATTGTCGTTCTGGGTCTGGCTGAGCTTGCGGAACGAGCTGATCGATTTGAGTTCGATCTGCGGCGCTACGGTCCAGTCGAGGGTCAGCAGATGGCCATGGGTCTTGCCGACGGCCCATGGCTGGGGCACGCCGATATTGGCGACCCTGGCCCGGCCGGGCTGCATCTGGAGCAGCGGGCCGGTGGTCTTCGTAAGCAGCTGAACATAATAAGGTGTGGTCTGGTCGCGCGAAATGTCGAAGGAATAGAGCGCGTTGAAATTGCTGGTCGGTTCCCACAGGACACCGGCATGCAGGCCCTTCTTGTTATAGGCGTTGAAGTCATGCTCGCCCGCCAGTGGATTGTCGACCGTGCCGCCGCGCCTGGTGATGAGGCCGTCCAGCTTGATGCTGACATTGCCGATGCTGGGCAGGTCGAGGTGGGCGCTCGCCTCGCGGCCCTCGAAGCTGCTGGCGCCGACGCTGGCGCGCAGGCCGAATTCGCCGCTGGGCTTCTTGGTAATGATGCTGATCGCGCCGCCTTCGGTGTTGCGGCCGAATAGAGTGCCCTGCGGCCCCTTCAGCACCTCGATCCGTTCGACATCGTAGAGCGCCGAACCCAGGCCCTGGGCGCGGCCCATGAAGACGCCGTCGATATAGACGCCGACGCCCTGGTCGCGGCTCGGCTGGTTGGCGTCACCCAGCGTGCCGATGCCGCGCATACCGACCGTCAGCGCCGAACTGCGCGAGAACATGGGGGCGATACGCAGCGTCGGGATCGACCCGTCCGCCAGCGATTCGAGCGATATGACATGACGATTTTCAAGATCGGCGGCATTGAGCACGGAAATGGAGATCGGCGTCTTCTGGAGATTGGTTTCCCGCTTCTGCGCGGTGACGGTGATTTCGCCCAGCCCCGCGCCCGCATCGTCGAGCGGCGTGGGCGTTTCCGCATAGGCCGGCGAGGCCAACATCGCGCCGCAAAGGGCCGAACCGGCCAACAGCATGGGAAAGTGACGTGGGCTGAACTTGATGGACATTGAAAGGCTCCCCGAACTTGGTCGAGCGGGCCTCTAGAACGGTTGTATTTCATGTCTGTGACGTTTGTAACACGCCTTCGCTGGGTTGAAATACTGGCCTGTATCAAGAAAAATGCCGCTATGCTGGCTCTCCATCGTTCAATAACGATGGTCCAGTGCGAGAATATTTTTCTGAACAGCGACCGTCAGCGCCATAACTGGTGCAAGGCACATTGAACGGATTCACATCCGTGTAACAATTGTATCCTCATCACCATACAGTCTGTCGATGCAGGAAGAAGTCACTACACCGGTCGGGCGCGGACTGACGGCATGGCGTGAAGACGGTGGCTGCGTGCAAGCAAGCCCCGTCTATCAAGGCGTCAGGCCCTGCGACAGCGGATGATCGGACCGCGTGCTCGACCCTGAAATGGTCCGGGCCGGCCGACAGGCCAGCAACGCTCAGCGCGAACGCGGGGTGCGCAGCGCGGACAGGACTCCGCGTAGGGTGCGGACTTCCAGATGGTTCCAGCCCGGCTTGGTCAACAGATTGCGCAACGTGCGCTTGGTCGCGGGCGCGCGGTCGGGCGGGAAGAAATAGCCGGCATTCTCCAGCAGCGTCTCGAACTGGACGATCATGCCCTCCAGTTCCTCCTGCGGCGCGGGTTCGCCAAGTTCCGTGACGGTGGGCTGTGCCAGGTCCGCCTGTTTCGACCATTCATAGGCGCACAGGATCACCGCCTGCGCCAGGTTGAGCGACCCGAACTCCGGATTGATCGGCACGGTCAGGATCTTGCGGGCGAGCGCGACATCGTCGGTTTCCAACCCTGAGCGTTCGGGGCCGAAGACGAAGGCGCTGCGCCCTTCTGCGGTGTGGATTTCGCGGGCGGCTTCCTCAGGCGTGACGACCGGCTTGGTGACGCCGCGCTTGCGCACGGTGGTGGCGTAGACATGGGCGCAGTCGGTCACCGCGTCGGCCAGCGTCTCATAGACCTGCGCGCCGTCCAGCACCCCGTCCGCGCCTGCGGCCGCCGGGCCAGCATCGGGATTGGGCCAGCCATCGCGGGGCGACACCAGCCGCATTTCGGTCAGCCCGAAATTCAGCATCGCGCGCGCCGCCTTGCCGATATTCTCGCCCAGTTGCGGGCGGACGAGGACGATGACGGGGGGGAGGGGGGTGGTTTCGGTCATATTTCCGTTCGTCCTGAGTAGGGGCTGAGCCTGTCGAAGCCCCGTATCGAAGGATTTGCGCGCCGCCAACCGGATGGCATCCCAATCGCCAGCGATCAGCGCTTCCTTTTTCCTCCGGGACCAGCCCTTGATCTGCTGTTCAGAGGCAAGCGCTTCATCGCGTGTGCCGAACTCTTCGCTCCAAACCAGCGTGATTGGCCTGCGATTTTGCGTATATCCTGCGATTTCGCCCGACTGGTGCTGCGCAATGCGTGCCTCCAGATTGTCGGTGTGGCCCAGATAATAACTGCCGTCCGCACAATGCAGCATATAGGCATGAAAGCTCATCGCGCAGTCCTTCGATACGCCATTTCGACTTCGCTCAATGGCTACTCAGGACGAACGGCTGTGGGAAGAGCGGGTGCGGTGGGATAGCTTCGCTCAGGCCGCACGGGCTGGACGGAATAAGCTCTCGCTCACTCCCGCCCGACTTCCTTCACCGTGCCGGCGAATTCCTCGAAATCCTTCGCGTCGGCGAAGTCCTTGTAGACGCTGGCGAAGCGGATATAGGCCACGCTGTCGAGGCGTTTCAGCCCCTCCATCACCATTTCGCCGATCGAGCGGGCGGGGACTTCGCCGTCGCCGCTGGTTTCCAGCTGGCGCTGGATGCCGGAGATCAGCTTTTCGATCCGGCTGGGATCGATCGGCCGCTTGCGGCAGGCGATGCCGATGGAGCGGGCCAGCTTGTCACGGTCGAAGGCTTCCTTGCGCCCCTCGCTCTTCACCACCCAGATGTCGCGCAACTGGATGCGCTCGAAAGTGGTGAAGCGCGCGCCGCAGGCTTCGCACTGGCGGCGACGGCGGATGGCGGCGCCATCCTCCGTCGGCCGGCTGTCCTTCACCTGGCTGTCTTCATGGGCGCAGAAGGGGCAGCGCAAGCGGGCTTACCCTTCGTAGATGGGGAAGCGGGCGCAGAGCGCCGAGACGCGCTCGCGGACATTGGCTTCCACGGCGTCGTCGCCATGCTCGCCCCCAGAGGCCTGGCTGTCGCGCAGACCTTCCAGCACGTCGGCGATCATGTCGCCGATCGCCTCGAACTCCGCCACGCCGAAGCCGCGGGTGGTGCCGGCGGGCGAGCCGACGCGGATGCCGCTGGTCTTGGTCGGCGGCAGCGGGTCGCCCGGTACGCCATTCTTGTTGCAGGTGATGAAGCTGCGCTCCAGCGCCTCGTCCGCATCCTTGCCCGAAATGCCGTAGGGGCGCAGGTCGATCAGCGCCAGATGCGTGTCGGTGCCGCCGGAAATGACGGCCAGGCCGCGCTGCTCCAGCCTGCCGGCCAGCGCCTTGGCATTGGCGACGATCGCCTGGGCGTAGGTCTTGAACTCCGGCTGGAGCGCTTCGCCGAACGCGACTGCCTTGGCGGCGATGACGTGCATCAGCGGGCCGCCCTGAAGGCCGGGGAAGATGGCCGAGTTGATCTTCTTCGCGATCGCCTCGTCATTGGTCATGATCATGCCGCCGCGCGGACCGCGCAGGGTCTTGTGCGTGGTGGTGGTCACGACGTCGGCATAGGCGAAGGGCGAAGGATGGGCGCCGCCGGCGACCAGCCCCGCAAAGTGCGCCATGTCGACCATGAACAGCGCGCCGACCTTGTCCGCGATCGCACGGAAGCGGGCGAAGTCGATCGTGCGAGGATAGGCGCTGCCGCCCGCGATGATGAGCTTGGGCTGGCATTCGATCGCCTGCGCCTCGACCGCGTCATAGTCGATCAGGTGGGTGTCTTCGCGCACGCCATATTGCACGGCGTTGAACCACTTGCCCGACATGCTGGGCTTTGAACCATGGGTCAGGTGGCCGCCGGCATCCAGCGACAGGCCCATGATCGTCTCGCCGGGCTTGACCAGCGCCAGCATCACGCCGCCATTGGCCTGCGCGCCCGAATGGGGCTGGACGTTGACGAAGTTGCAGCCGAACAATTGCTTGGCGCGGTCGATGGCGAGCTGTTCCACCACGTCCGACGGGGCGCAGCCCTGATAGTAGCGTTTGCCCGGATAGCCTTCGGCATATTTGTTGGTGAAGACGCTGCCCTGCGCTTCCAGCACCGCCTTGGAGACGATGTTTTCCGACGCGATCAGTTCGATCTGGTTCTGCTCGCGCTTCAGTTCCTGCTGGACGCCGCCGAACACGGCGGGATCGGCATCGGCCAGGCCGCGCGTGAAATAGCCTTCGGAACGGATGTCCGACAGGGTGGGCTGGGTGAGGGTCTGGGTGCTCATCTCAAGTCCTTTCAGAGCGCGGGCTGGGACAGTTTATCGACGCGGCCGGCATGGCGGCCACCGCCGAAATCGGTGGTGAGGAAGGCGGTGACGCAGGCCTTGGCCATATCGATGCCGGTCAGGCGTGCGCCCATGGCGAGGACGTTGGCGTCATTATGCTCGCGCGACAGGGCGGCCGATAGCGGCTCGCCGACCAGCGCGCAGCGGCAGGCGGGATTGCGGTTGACCGCGATCGAGATGCCGATGCCCGAACCGCAAAGCGCAATGCCGCGCTCCGCCGCGCCGGATGCAACGGCTGTCGCGAGCTTGTAACCAAAGTCGGGATAATCGACGCGGTCGGCCGTCGCCGGACCCAGATCGTCGACATCATGGCCTTCGTCGCGCAGCCACTGGGCAAGTTCCGCCTTCAGGTCGACGGCGGCATGATCGGAAGCGATAGCGATTTTCATGTGAGAAGCGTCCCTTCACCGAAAGGGTGATTCGTTTCTGCGCGCCTCATAGGGGCAAGGAACGCCAATTGCCACAGTCCAGCTTGATCCCTATGGCATCCTTATGGCTGGCACCATTTTATCCATCCTGATGCTTGCGGGCGTGTTGCTCACCGGCGGCGGTATTTACACCATCGCGAAGAAGCGCGACCGAAAGCGCGGTGCGCTGATGATCTTCGCGGGGCTGGTGATGTTCGCCAATGTCGCGATCACTGCGATACCGGGACCGGACCTGCCGGTGCTGGAGCAGCGCTAAAGCGTTTTCGAAGCAGGTGGAGGCACCTGCTGACTCGGAAAACGCGTCAAATCACTGCCAGAGCGGATTGCCAGCGAGGCCAGCAGGTCGGTCTGGGTGATCAGGCCCTGTAGCCGCTGCTCGGCGTCGACCACGATCGCGGCGCGGCGGGTGCCGCTGCTTAAAGGACCGATCAGGCGGGCGACGGGCGTGTCGGCATGGACCAGCAGCGGGCGGCGGGCGATGTCGCCGGCCTGCATACCATCCCTGCCAAGATCGAGCGCGCCGATGATGCCCTGCACGCGTCCGGCATCGTCGAGCACCGGCAAAGAGAGCAGGCTGCGCTCCTGCATCAGCATACGCACCTGCGCGATCGGCTGGTGCGAGGGCACATGGATCACGTCGCGCGACATTATCTCGGCGCAGGGCACGGTGCCGTGCAGCCGCTCGGCGGCGCGCAGTTCTGCGTCGGCCAGAAACTGACGCAAATCGGCTTCATCGACATCGAGGGTGTCGCCGAAGCCGTGCAGGGCATCCGCGATATCCTGCACGGAGGGGCCGGCGCGCAGCAGCGGGGCTGGGTCGGTCGTGCCATGGGGGGCGGGCGCCCTGGGCGCGGCATGGGGATAATTATGGCCGGCGATCCGGTGGAAGAGGATGGCGACCACGAGCAGCAGCAAGGTGTTCACGCCCACCGGCACCAGTGCGAACATGTAACTGCTGGCGACGCCCTTGGCGCCCAGTGCTGCGGACAGCGCAACCGCGCCGCCGGGGGGATGAAGGCAGCGGAGCAGCGACATGACGGCGATCGCCGCTCCGACCGCCAGCGCCGCGGCGAGCGTCGGATCGGGCACGGCCTTCGCCACGGCGATGCCGACCAGGGCGGAAATGACATTGCCGCCCAGAACAGGCCAGGGCTGAGCCAGCGGACTGGCCGGCACCGCGAAGAGCAGCACGGCGGACGCGCCCATCGGCGCCACCAGCAGCGGATGAGCAAGGCCATTGCCCAGCATCAGGCCGCAGAGCAGGCCGGTGACGGCAATGCCGCCGATCGCGCCGCTGGCTGCCTTGAGACGGTCGAACAGGCTGGGGCCGGCCGGGCCGGCGGGGATGAAGGCGCTGTAATAGCGGCTCCAGATCAGGCGGCCGTGTTTTTGCGGGGCGTCGGACATGGCGCTCCGCTAGAGGTGCGCGGGCGTGGGGCCAAGCGGGAAAATTCTCGGCCCGTTCAAGCCCCGCTATCGTCCCGTCATCGCCCGCGCATTGGCGAGGAAGGTGCGCCCGATGCGGATTTCGCCGCCATCGGCAAGCGAGGCGAACCAGACGCCGCTGCCATCATGGCGCAGCCGTGCGATATGTTCGCGCCGGACGATGTGCGACCGGTGCAGGCGGACGAACTGCTGCGGGTCGAGCCGCTCCTCCAGCGAACTGATCGTCTGGTGGAGAAGGTAGCTGTGCTGGGCGACATGGAGACGCATATAGTCGCGCTCGGCCTCGATCCGGTCGATCTGGTCGGTGGCGATGCGGATCAGTTCGGAGCGGTGCGGCACCCAGAATTCCTCGGCCCATTCCGGCTGCGGCTCGCTGGTCGTCGCAGCGGCTTCGGGCAACTGGTTGCGCAGGGCGATTTCCACCCGGTCGATGGCGCGGGTCAGCCGGTCATGGGCGACAGGCTTCAGCATATAGTCGACCGCGGCCAGATCGAACGCCTCGACCGCAAACCCCTCGAACGCGGTGACGAAGATCACCGCCGGGCGGATGCCCAGCCGCCCCACGGCGCGCGCCACGCCGATGCCGTCGAGCAGCGGCATGGCGATGTCGAGCATGACGAGATCAGGCTTCAGTCCTTCGATCAGGCGCAATGCCGCTTCGCCATCGGTGGCGGTGCCGACCAGCGCGATACGCGGTTCGCGGGCGCAGAGCATCTGGAGGCGCTCGATCGCGAGCGGTTCGTCATCGACGATCATGGTGCGGATGGACATGGGCGGTCAGCAACCCCGGCGGATGATGGGAAGGGTGAGGAGGACGGCGAAGCCGGCCTTTTCGCGCGGACCATAGACGATGCGGCCCTGATCGCCAAAGCGCGCGGTCAGCCGGTCGCGCACATTGGCGAGGCCGATGCCGCTGCCCCGATCCCCATCGCTGGGCGGGTTATTGCCATTGTCGGTGACGTTGATGTGCATCAGGTCGCCATCCTCGCGCGCGGTGATACGGATTTCCACCGGGCTGGAGGTGCGTGAGACGCCATATTTGATCGCATTTTCGACCACCGGCTGGAGGATGAGGCCGGGCACGCAGGCGTTGAGCAGGGAAGGCGGAATGTCGATGACTGTGGTCAGGCGTTCGGGAAAGCGGACCGCCTCAATATCCAGATAGAGTTTCTGAAGATGCACTTCCTCTTCCAGCGGCACGTCGTCCAGCGGATCGCCGGTCAGGCTGGTGCGGTAGAAATTGGACAGCGACATGATCATCTGCTCGGCTTCGTCGGGGCGGTTGCGCATGACCAGCGTCGACAGGGAATTGAGCGTGTTGAACAGGAAATGCGGGTTCACCTGATAACGCAGCGAGCGTAGCTCTGCCTGCTGCGCCGCCTGTTCCAGCTGCGCGGCGCGGCGCTCGGTGCTGCGGGCCTCGGCTGCGTAGGAGAGCGCGAGATAGAGGCCGGCCCAGGCCGACAGGAAGAAGAAGCGGCTCATCGCATCCTCGACGATGCCGATCAGGACGTAATTCTCCTCCTCAATCGCCTTCTTGTGCAAGTCCGCGTCGGAAAAGAGCGACATGGGATCGTAGACGTTGAACATATAGTAATTGGCCGCCGCCATGGCGAAGGCGAAGGGTATGGCGAGCGAGAAGGCCGCGATGACCCGTATCAGCAAAGGTCGCCGGTCGAAGCGGCGCAGCACCAGATAGAGGATCCAGGTGACGATGATGCCGATGACCGCCACCACCATCCGGCGCGCGGCCATTTCCATCTGCGCATCGAAGCCGACGACCAGCGCGCGCAGGCTCACAATCAATGTGTAGAACAGCCAGAAACCCAATATGGAATAAAGAGCGACCGCAGGAGAGACGCCGCGTTCGCCGTCTTCGGAAACATTTGTCATCCATCCTGTCTACGCGCGCCCGTGCCGCTTGTCGCCCTGTCTGACGGTAGCTGGTCGAACGGCTTTGCCTGTTGGTCGAACGGCCAATAGCGGAACCGCTGCTGACGCCTGCCCGTTGATCGGGTGAAGCGCCGTTTCATATGGCGCGGAAGGAGCGAGACATGACCGACAAAAGCGATATTCGCCCGCACAGCCGTGAGGAAGCCGGCGATGTGCGCGAGACCGATCGGCAGAACCATGCCGTCAGTCGTGAGGAGAAGTTGGAGGAGGGGCTGAAGGACTCGATGGACGCGTCCGATCCGCCCGCAACGACCAAGCCGGGCGACCATGGCGATCCGGTTCCTTCTTCGGGTTATACGCCACAGGATTGATGGCCGACCGGAAAATTTATGTTAGTCTGCAAGGGCGGAAGAGCAAAAAGGCCGCCGCATATGAGAGGAGCGATTGATCCATGCCCACATCCTGCACCCCAGCCGTCGAACGCATCGCCCGCGTGCTTGCCGGGCGGCATTTGAGCCAGAACGGCGAGGGCAGCGATCCCCATGCGGCCGGTGCGGTGGACGCTGCCTGGCCCAATCATGTCGATGACGCTTATGCCATATTGCATACGCTGCGGGAGCCGGACGCGGACATGGCCCAGGCAGGCGATGTGGCAGTATGGCGCAGCATGATCGGCGCGGTACTCGATCGGCGGCAGGGCGCGTAAGTCTTTTACTAACCATTTGAAGTCATTGGGGGCGGTCGGAGAACTCCCCCAATGCCCAATGCCCACTACAGTATAAATTTCCGCCATGACATCGGCCTGATGGATGTCGCCTGGCATCGATTTTTCACCGCCGATGATGTCGGTCCCTATGCCGACGAGTGCAAGGTGCGATTCGTCACCGAAGGGTTTAAGCCCGGCTATCTGCTGCGCATGGACATGAGCGAAAGCGCTGTCCAGCCGCAGGAGGCGGTCGCGATGTTCAGGACTCATTTCGACGGCTTTCCCCACGCCCGCCGGATCGCGGTCGTGACCGCCAGCGCCATTGCGCGGATGCAGGTCCGCCGGGAAATGACCCAGCCCTATCTGCGCATATTCGGTACCGCCGATGAGGCGATGGCATGGCTCATGGAAGACGGATGCGTTCCGGTCTGATTTCTGTCATCATCCTGTCGCACAAGGATGATTTTCATGTTGCGCTGCACAAAGAAATCTGATTCCTTGTGAATGACGATGGAATGGGCGCTTAAGCCTTGAGTAACCATGGGGGGCGCATGTTCCGTCGTACGACTTGAAGTCGGAGGGCAAGGACATGGGCACGAGTGCAAGACCGGCGGATGGGGCAGTAACCCTGGCGGAGTTGCGTGAATTCGCGAGCTTCCCGTCTGCCACGCAACGCTATATCCGCAGATCGCTGGACATAGGGCTGCATCGCCGCGACGCGATGAAGCTCTGGTCGCGCGACATGGTGGAGGAGGCGTCGATCCGGGCACAGGCGCGGATTTACGGCCGCCTCGACGAGATCAAGATGCGCGTGCCCGATGACAGCGGACTGGAGCAGGTGGAGCCGTTTATGGCGCCGCTGGTGACGATTTCCGCCTTCGACCTGGGACAGGACCGGCTGTGCAGCTTTTCCGCCTATCGTTTCCTCTATGAACGGCTGTTGGGCGCGGGCGCGCGGCCATGGCTGCCGGGCGCCTTCTGTGCGGCGGCGAGCCTGCCGCATCTCCATCCCGAAAAGCGGCGCGCGCTGCTTCAATCGATCAGCGAGGCGGCGGCGACGGCGGTAGGCTGGTCCAACCGCGAGCCGACCTTCTACCCGGAATGGGTCGAGAAGGTCGACATGAGCAAGGCGAACTGATCAGGAGGCCATTCCATCCGGGGGGAGGAATGGCTGGCAGGAAGCGGCGCGACAGCATCGGCCGGTCGCGTCCTTTTTGTGTCCGTCATCTGGATCGACAAAAAAAGGGCCGCCCGACGGGCAGCCCTCCATGATCGTCAGGCTCGATCCTCAGCGGATCGGCGAGTCGGGCGACAGGCGCATGTCGAGATAATTGTCGACCGACTTCATAAGCTGGTCGAGTTCATGCTCGAAGAAATGGTTCGCGCCCTTGATCTCGTCATGATGGATGGTGATGCCCTTCTGGGTGCGCAGTTTGTCGACCAGCTTCTGGACGGCGCTCGCTGTCACCACTTCGTCCGACGTGCCCTGCACGATGATGCCCGAAGAGGGGCAGGGGGCAAGGAAGGAGAAATCGTACATGTTGGCGGGCGGTGCGACCGAGATGAAGCCGCGGATTTCCGGGCGGCGCATCAGTAGCTGCATGCCGATCCACGCGCCGAAGGAGAAGCCCGCGATCCAGGTGGTCTGCGCTTCGGGGTGGAAGCTCTGCACCCAGTCGAGCGCTGCGGCAGCATCGGAAAGCTCGCCGATACCATTGTCGAACGTGCCCTGGCTGCGGCCGACGCCCCGGAAGTTGAAGCGCAGCACGGCGAAACCGCGCTTCACGAAGGTCTTGTAGAGCGCCTGGGTGATGCGGTCGTTCATCGTGCCGCCGCCCTGCGGATGCGGGTGCAGGATCATGGCGACGGGCGCGCGCGGGCGGGGCGGGGGGCTGAAGCGGCCTTCGAGGCGGCCTTCGGGTCCGGGAAAGATTACGTCGGGCATGGCACCTGTTATGGTTCTGGGCCACCTTTTGGGGCGGCGGGGATAGGATCGGTGCGCACGCCAAGGCTTGCGCTGGCGCGGCGCGGCAAACCGCCTATATAGATGCCGCCGCCATTTCCGCAATCAATGAGTAACTTCCGCTTGGCCGCCGACCGTCTTTATCTCGATCATGCCGCGACCACCCCGATGCTGCCACAGGCGCAGGCGGCGATGGTGGCGGCGCTGGCCAGTTGGGCCAACCCGTCCAGCCCCCATGCCGACGGCCGCGCCGCGCGTGCCGTGCTGGAGGAGGCACGCGCACGCATCAAGGCGGCGTTGGGGTGGAGCGGGCATGTCCTCTTCACCTCTGGCGCGAGCGAGGCGATCGCGATCGCGCTGACGCGGGCGAAGGCGGGGCGGGTCGTCACCTCGCCGGTGGAGCATGACGCCGTGCTGCGCGTGACCAAGGACGCGGAGCGGCTGGCGGTGGATGGTGATGGGCTTGTCATTATCAACAGTCATTCCCGCGAAGGCGGGAATCCATCTTCTGTCCCATCCCCGAACACCACGCCGGAAAGGGATCCCCGCCTTCGCGGGAATGACGGAGTGAGGGAAGGGGAGGCGCTTCTCGCCATCCAGCATGTCAATAACGAAACCGGCGTCATACAGCCGCTGGATCAATTCGACCGCGCCGGCGCGGTCCTCTTTGCGGATTGCGCCCAGAGCGCGGGCAAGCTGCCGCTCCCTGACGCCGACATGATCGCCATCAGCGCGCACAAATTCGGCGGCCCGCCCGGCATCGGCGCGCTCCTCATCGGCGACCTCGCCCTGATCGAGCCGAGCGGCGGGCAGGAGCAGGGCTATCGCGCCGGAACCGAAAATCTCCCCGCCATCCTCGCCATGGCCGCCGCGCTGGAGGCGCGCAGCGACTGGCTGGAGACAGCGGCGGCGCTTCGCGCCCGGCTCGACGCGGGCATGGAAGCAGCCGGCGGCACCATCGTCGCGCGCGATGCGCCGCGCCTGCCCGCCATCGCCAGCTATCGGATGCCGGGCCTGTCCGCCCGCGCGCAGCTGATCCAGTTCGATCTCAAGGGCATATCGGTGTCGGCGGGCAGCGCCTGTTCGTCCGGCTCGCTCAAGACCAGCCATGTGCTTGGCGCGATGGGATGGGACGATGTGGCCGCGTCCGAAGTGGTGCGCGTCAGCTTCGGGCCGCAGACCGGGGAAGCGGATGTGGATCGTTTCCTCGACACCTGGACCGGGATGGCGGAAAAAGCGCGGCGATGATCTATCTCGACTATCAGGCGACGACGCCGCTCGCGCCCGAGGCCTTCGATGCCATGGTTCCGTTGCTGCGTGACCAGTTCGCCAATCCGCACAGCGCTCATCGCCTTGGCCGCGCCGTCGCCGCGCAGGTCGAACTGGCGCGCGACGAGATCGGCCGGCTGCTGCCTTCGGGGGGGCGGCTGCTCTTCACGTCCGGCGCGACCGAGGCGCTCAACATCGCGATCCAGGGCGCGCCGGCGGGCGGTATCGTCACCATCGCCACCGAACATGCCGCCGTGCTGGATACGGTAGAGGCGATGCGGCGGGCTGGGCGGGATGTCACCATCCTGCCGGTCGGGGCGGACGGGCTGGTCGACATGGATGCGGCGCGCGCGGCGATCCGCCCCGGCGTTTCGCTGGTCGCGGCGATGCTGGTCAATAACGAGATCGGCGTGATCCAGCCGGTCGAGGCGCTGGCCGCGCTTGCGCATGAGGCCGGCGCGCTGTTCCTGTGCGATGTGGTGCAGGGCTATGGTCGCGTGCCGGTGCCGCAGGGGTGCGACATGGTGGCGATCAGTGCGCACAAGATCCATGGTCCCAAGGGCATAGGCGCGCTGTGGCTGCGCGACGGAGCGAAGCCCGCTCCGCTGATCCATGGCGGCGGGCAGGAGGGTGGCCTGCGATCCGGCACACTTTCGCCCGCGCTCTGCGCCGGGTTCGGCGTCGCCGCCCGACTGATGCGCGAACGGGCGGAGGAGGATCGCGCCCATGTCGGGCACTTGGCCGCCCTAGCGCGCGATCTGTTCGCCGACTGGACGATGAACGGCTCCGCGACGGCGCGCTATCCGGGCAATCTCAACCTGCGGCGCGACGGGATAGACGGCGCGCGGCTGTTGTCTCATTGCCGCAATATTGCTTTTTCATTGGGAAGTGCTTGCGCAAGCGGGTCCGGGCGGCCTAGCCATGTGCTGCGCGCGCTGGGGCTGACGGATGGCCAGGCGCGCGGATCGGTGCGGATCGGCTTTGGTCGATATACGACACCGGCGGAGCTGGAGAGGGCTGCGAGGGAATTGAACGAAGCGGCAGTTGCACAAGCGGCGCCGTGACAAGGGAGCGTCGCACCAATGACCAGGGTCACCTTCATCAGCGCTGACGGCGAGCGGCGGCAGGAGGTCGATGCGCCAGCCGGATCGGTCCTGCTGGAGATCGCGCAGGCCGCCGGCCAGCCGCTGGAGGGGACATGCGAGGGGCAGATGGCCTGCTCCACCTGCCATGTGATCGTCGATGCCGATGATTTTGCGAGGTTGCCGCGCGCCAGCGACGATGAGGAGGATATGCTCGACCTCGCCGCCGCCGCGACCCGCACCAGCCGCCTGTCGTGCCAGATCGTGCTGGACGCCGCGCTCGACAGGCTGACCGTCCGTATTCCAGGCGAATCCTATAATATGCAGGGCATGTGATCCCACCGATGAAGACATTGACCGCCCTGGCCGTGCTGACGCTGCTGGCCGCCCCCTCGATCGCCGCCGACAGGAAGAAGGCGCCGCCCAAGGTGCCGGAGCCGACCGGCCGGCTCGATTCGCTGATGCCGGCCGCGCCGCGCTATCTCGTTCCGCAATCGGCGCTGACGTCGGCGCGCAATCCGGCGGAGATCGAGAAGGAAACCGGCGGACGGCTGGGCGTGGCGCTGGTCGACCGGAGCGGGGCGCTGTTGCTGGGCTTCAACCGGGACGAGCGCTTCGCCATGTGCTCGACCTTCAAGGCGCCGATGGCCGCCGCCGTGCTGCTGGGCGCGGAGGGCGGCAAGTTCGGGCTGGAGGGAGAGATACCCTTCAGCGGCGACGATATTCTCGACTATGCGCCGGTCGTGAAGAAGAACAAGAAGCGCGGCCGCATGAGCATGGGCGAACTGGCGCAGGCCGCCGTGGAGGTGAGCGACAACAGCGCCGCCAACCTGCTACTGCCGATGCTGGGTGGACCCGCTGGCCTCACGTCCTTCATGCGTGCCCATGGTGACAGCATGACGCGCCTCGACCGCAACGAACCGACGCTCAACGAAAATGCCGAAGGGGATGAGCGCGACACCACCACGCCTGCGGCCATGGCCGGGCTGATGGGGCGGCTCTTCTTCAAGGACATGAGCCAGGAAAGCGCCGACAAGCTGCGCGCGTGGTTCAACGCCAGCAGCACTGGCGACCATCGCATCAAGGCGGGCCTGCCCGAAGGCTGGACCTCCGGCAGCAAGACCGGCACCTGCGGCACCGCCTATAATGACGTGGCCTTGGTCAAGTCTCCAGCGGGCGACGAATATATCCTTGCCGTCTATCTCGACCGGCCGACCGTGGATGCGAAAAAGGCGGAAGCGGCGATTGCGGAGACGGCACAGGCGGCGTTGGCCTTCGTCGCCAAGGCGCAGAAGAGCGGGTTGGAGTAGGGGCGGTCGCTTCTGGAGAGGGCGGGAAGCGACCACTTGTTGCCCATACCCCGGCAATTGATTTGCCAAAAAGCGGACCTTGCACGGCCTTTCGAACGTCGGCATTTAATTGGCAATGCAAACGGTCTCATTTCAAGCCACACCAGAAGACTTGCTCGGAGCTTATAGGCTCAATTTCCGAGTGACACTCAAGTCAAAACGGGTGATCCGAGCCTATGTGGGGGGAGGTGCAGCACTTGCTGCGATCGCGATGGCAGCTGCTTGGCAATGGGATATTGTTTCTGTTCCAATCGCCGCTGCAATTGGCCTTGGATACTGGATTACGTTCCTTTCATTGATCTTTTTTTCGGCCTATCTGCGGCTTCCTCGCCAAGTCAGACGCATCTTCGATCAACAGAAGTCCTTGCAAGACAATACTACTGTAGAATGGTCGGAAATTGGCGTCTCGTTTACTTCATCCCGTGGCCATTCTCAGTTCTCATGGTCGGATTTCGTAAAAATCGTAAAGGGGCAGGACACCATTATCCTTCGTCAAAGCGATGCCCTCATGAATTTTATCCCCAGCCGGGCCCTGTCACAGGACCAATTAGATTCGTTTCCGGTGACGGTGTGAACCGCCTACTGCTCAGATAGCATCCAAGCTCAGGTCTGCTTTCTCGTATTGGTTGTCTGAAAGCAGACGATCCACAAACCACCCTTTTTCGTCATTCCCGCGGAGGCGGGAATCCATCTCCTGACCTTGCATCTGTCTCTGGGCTGGAGAGATGGATCCCCGCCTCCGCGGGGATGACGGTATAAAATGACCACCCACTTTCAGCCGTTCCGCCCCCTGCACCCGGCCCTCGAACACCCTGATCGCACCGAAGAAATCCGATCCCCCTTGCCAACCCGTCATCACTTCGCCATATGCCGCGCCGGGAGTCGGGCGGACGTGATCGTCGCGAACCGGGTCAGGTCCTGACGGAAGCAGCCACAGTGATTTCGTCACGGGTCGTTCCGGCTCCTACTTTTCCAACATCGTCGTTTCGCTCCAGACGCCAGGCCATGTCCATCGACTTGCGTCAGGACAGGCTTCGACAAGCCTCGCCCGAATGGCTGGAGCATTTTCAAGTTGACCGTTTACGGCCAACGTCTCGGAAAATGCGGCATCAAAGGAATAGAGCGTTTTCGCTCAATGTGAAAACGCTCTAGAACCGATCCCCATGTCCGATTCCCCGCAGCCTTACCGCGTCCTTGCGCGCAAATATCGACCGCGCAGCTTTCATGAGCTGATCGGCCAGGACGCGATGGTCCAGACGCTGGGCAATGCGATCAAGCGCGGCCGGCTGGCCCATGCCTTCCTGATGACCGGCGTGCGCGGGGTGGGGAAGACCTCCACCGCGCGCCTGATCGCCAAGGCGCTGAACTGCATCGGGCCGGACGGGCAGGGCGGCCCGACCATCGATCCGTGCGGCGTGTGCGAACCCTGTCTGGCGATTGCCGAGGGCCGCCATATCGACGTGGTCGAAATGGACGCCGCCAGCCATACCGGCGTCGACGATGTGCGCGAGATTATCGAGGCGGTGCGCTATGCCGCCGTGTCGGCGCGCTACAAGATCTACATCATCGACGAAGTCCATATGCTCTCCAAGAACGCCTTCAACGCGCTGTTGAAGACGCTGGAGGAGCCGCCCGCCCATGTGAAATTCCTGTTCGCCACGACCGAGGTGAACAAGGTGCCGGTGACGGTGCTGTCGCGCTGCCAGCGCTTCGACCTGCGCCGGATCCCGGCCGAGCTGCTCGCTGCCCACTTCGCCCATGTGGTGGAGGCGGAAAGCGTCGCGGCCGAACCCGATGCGCTGTCGCTGATCGCGCAGGCGGCCGAAGGTTCCGCGCGTGACGGCCTGTCCATCCTCGATCAGGCGATCGCCCATGCGGAGATGGGGCCGGATAGCGAGGAGAGCGCGCCGCTCGTCACCGCCGCGCAGGTGCGCGAGATGCTGGGCCTGTCCGATCGCGGCTCCACGCGCCGGCTGCTCGGCCTGCTGCTGGAGGGCGATACCGGCGCGCTGCTGGGCGCGGTACGCGATCAATATGCGCTGGGCGTCGAGCCGCTGGCGCTGATGCGCGGCCTGCTGGAACTCACCCATGCGGTGACGCTGGTGAAGGCCGGGCGCGATATTTCCAGCCCCGGCCAGTCGGCCGAGGAGCGGGAGGCGCTGGCCGAATGGGCCTCGCAACTCGGTTTCGCACCGCTCCACCGGCTCTGGCAATTGCTGCTCAAGGGCCATGACGAGGTGGCGAGCGCCGTCCTGCCGATCGAAAGCTGCGAAATGGCGCTGCTGCGCGTGATGCATGCCGCGACCATGCCCGATCCGGGCGAGATTGCGCGGATGCTGCGGGAGGGCGGTGTTCCGGCCGCTGGGCCAGCGGCGACCAATGGCGCAGCGACCGGGCCATCTGCGGCGCCGGTTGCGCGTCTGCCCGCGACATTCGCCGACCTGATCGAGGCCTTCTGGCAGAAGGGCAAGGGACAGTTGGCGCAGGAACTTCATGACTGTGTGGGCGTCGTCCGCTTTGCACCGCCGCAGTTCGACTATCGCGCGACGCCGCAACTGCCCGCCGACTTCACCGCGCGCCTGCTGCCGGCGTTGCGCGAGATCACCGGCACGGTCTGGCAGGTGGCGCAGGCCGAGGGCGGCGAGCCGACTCTGCTGGAGCAGGAGCAGTGCAAGGCGGCGGATGCCCGTGCGGAGATTTTGGAGACCCCGGTGGTCAAGGCGGCGATGGCGGCCTTCCCCGATGCCGAGCTGGATGACACGCTCGAACAATGGAGTGCTTGAAACATGAAAGATCTGAATGAAATCCTGGGCATGGCGAGCCGTGTTCAGGAAGAGTTGCAACGGGCGCAGGACAATCTGGACAAGCTGGAAGTCGAAGGTGCGGCGGGTGGCGGCCTCGTCAAGATCCGCGCATCGGCCAAGGGTCGTATCCTCGGCGTATCGATCGACGACAGCCTGCTCGCCCCATCGGAAAAGCAGATGCTGGAAGACCTGATCACCGCCGCGCTCAATGATGCGCGCAAGAAGGCGGATGAAGTCAGCAACGCCGAAATGGGCAAGATGACGGCCGGTCTTCCGCTGCCCCCCGGATTCAAGCTGCCTTTTTGATTGCAATCTTGCGATCACTCGCGGTTCATTGTTGCTATGATATGACCATGGCTGATTGATTGACGCGCCGGGCATCCCCATAAAGGCGATGAACCGCAAGGAAGGGCCGCTTGTTCTGGCCCCGGAGAGTGAATGACTACGCAATATCCCCTTCTGCCACTGCGCGACATCGTCGTCTTCCCGCAGATGATCGTCCCACTGTTCGTCGGTCGCGACAAAAGCGTTGCGGCGCTTGAAGCGGCGATGGAAGGCAATAAGGAAATCTTCCTCGTCTCGCAGCTCGACCCGGCCGAGGATGATCCGGGCCGCGACTCGCTCTATGACACAGGCGTCGTCGCCGTGGTGCTCCAGCTGCTCAAGCTGCCCGACGGCACCGTCCGCGTGCTGGTCGAAGGCAAGCATCGCGCACGGCTGGAACAGATGGAGGCGCGCGACACATATCTGGTCGCCGATGTCGCCGACGTCGAGGAAATCGCCGCCGAAGGGCCGGAAGCCGCCGCGCTGATGCGCTCGGTCGCCGAGCAGTTCGAGAATTATGCGAAGCTCAACAAGAAGCTGCCGGCCGAAACGCCGGTGCAGCTGCGCGAGATCGAGGATGCGGGCCGGCTTGCCGACGCCGTGTCGGCGAACATCAACGTCAAGGTGTCCGACAAGCAGTCGCTGCTGGTCGAGGCCGATCCGGTCAAGCGCCTCGAAATGGTCTTCGCCTTCATGGAAGGCGAGCTGGGCGTGCTCCAGGTCGAGAAGAAGATTCGCGGGCGCGTGAAGCGCCAGATGGAGAAGACCCAGCGCGAATATTATCTGAACGAGCAGCTCAAGGCGATTCAACGCGAGCTTGGCAATGGCGAGGGTGAGGAGGGCGACGAACTCGCCGAACTGACCGAGAAGATCGCCAAGACCAAGCTGAGCAAGGAAGCGCGCGCCAAGGCGACGGCGGAGCTGAAGAAGCTCAAGGGCATGCAGCCCATGTCGGCCGAAGCCACGGTCGTGCGCAACTATCTCGACGTGCTGCTGGGCTTGCCCTGGGGCAAGAAGGGCAAGGTCAAGACCGACCTCAAGAAGGCGCAGGACATCCTCGACGAGGATCATTTCGCGCTGGAGAAGGTCAAGGACCGGATCATCGAATATCTCGCCGTGCAGGCGCGCACCAACAAGCTGAAGGGGCCGATCCTGTGCCTCGTCGGCCCTCCGGGCGTCGGCAAGACCTCGCTCGGCCGTTCGATCGCCAAGGCGACCGGGCGCGAGTTCGTGCGCCAGTCGCTGGGCGGCGTGCGTGACGAAGCCGAGATTCGTGGCCATCGCCGGACCTATATCGGTTCGCTGCCGGGCAAGATCGTGTCGAACCTGAAGAAGGCCGGGACGATGAACCCGCTCTTCCTGCTCGACGAGATCGACAAGCTGGGCCAGGATTTCCGGGGCGATCCGGCGTCGGCGCTGCTGGAGGTGCTGGACCCCGAACAGAATAGCAAGTTCCAGGACCATTATCTGGAGATCGACGTCGATCTTTCAGACATCATGTTCGTTACGACTGCCAACTCGTTGAATTTGCCGCAGCCTCTGCTGGACCGCATGGAGATCATCCGGCTGGAGGGCTATACTGAGGACGAGAAGGTCGAGATTGCGGAGCGGCACCTGCTGCCCAAGCAGATCGACGCCCACGGCCTCAAGGACGGCGAGGTCGAAGTCACCGTGCCGGCGATCCGCGATCTGATCCGCTATTACACCCGCGAAGCCGGCGTCCGTACGCTGGAGCGCGAGATGGCGCGTCTCGCCCGCAAGGCGCTGCGCAAGATCCTGGAAGGCGAATATGACAAGGTCGTCATTACGCCCGACAATCTGGCAGACTATGCCGGCGTGCAGAAATTCCGTCATGGCGTGGGTGAGGAGGAGAATCAGATCGGTGCCGTCACTGGGCTGGCCTGGACCGAAGTCGGCGGCGAGCTTCTGACGATCGAGGCCGTGACCGTGCCCGGCAAGGGCGTGATCAAGACGACCGGCAAGCTGGGCGAAGTGATGAACGAATCGGTGCAGGCCGCCTTCTCCTATGTGAAGGCGCGCTCGCCCGGCTATGGCATCAAGCCGAGCCTCTTCAACCGCAAGGACATCCATATCCACCTTCCCGAAGGTGCGGTGCCCAAGGATGGTCCTTCGGCGGGCATCGGCATGGTCACGACCATCGTGTCGACCCTGACCGGCATCCCCGTCCACAAGGATGTGGCGATGACCGGCGAGGTAACTCTGCGTGGTCGCGTGCTGCCGATCGGCGGCCTCAAGGAGAAGCTTCTTGCGGCCCTGCGCGGCGGCATCAAGACGGTGCTGATCCCGCAGGAAAACGAGAAAGACCTAGCGGAAATTCCGTCCAACATCCGCGAGGGGCTGGAGATCGTTCCGGTTTCGCACGTCGATGAAGTGCTGGCCCGTGCGCTGGTGTCGAAGCCCGAGGCGATCGCCTGGACGGAGGAGGACGACCTCGCTGCCCAGCCGCCCGCAGCGGCGGGACGTGATAGCGATCCCACGCTTCGTCACTGACACCGGGGGTAAATGGCGGAACTCCTTGGCTTTGGCCTGATAAGCACTTCAATGTGCAAAATCGGGCCAGAGCCGGGGAAAACGTCGCTTTCCCTTTGACAGGCGCTTGAATCCACGCCTTATTGCCGCCCCTACGCCGCGATTCCTAACAACCAAACAGCACAAGGGGGTTCCCAAGGCATGAACAAGCAGGATTTGATCAGCGCGGTTGCTGAAAGCAGCGGCCTTAGCAAGAATGACGCGACCAAGGCCGTCGAAGGCGTGTTCGACGCCATCACCGGCGCTCTGAAGAAGGGCGACGAAGTTCGCCTGGTCGGTTTCGGTACTTTCTCGGTTTCGCAGCGCAAGGCTTCGACCGGCCGCAACCCGCGCACCGGCGAAACCATGACCATCAAGGCTTCGGCGCAGCCGAAGTTCAAGGCCGGCAAGGGCCTGAAGGATTCGGTCAACTAAGGGTTTGGGCGCCTGCTTCCGGCAGGCGCTCGCTCTGACCAATTTTACCGGCATCGCGGCCGGAAAGTTTTCAGGAGAGTGACGCGATTTTGAGGGGCGACCCCGGAAGCGCGATGTGCCGTTAGGGAAGGGGTGAAGATGTCAGCGCATCTTCACCCCTTTTTCCTTTTCCGCGCTCTCGACGGGCCGGACAGGGGACGATAGGGAAGGGGCATGACGCTCTGGAAACGATTGGCTGGGATCGCCCCGGCTCTCGCGCCGGCGCTGGTCCTGGCGGCCTGCGCAGGCGGCAATTACCGCCCCGTCAGCGACAATCCCGTCCGCATCGGCCCACCTTACAAGGTGCGGGGCACCACCTATGTTCCCGCCGTCGACGCTCGCTATGACATGCTCGGTTATGCCAGTTGGTATGGATCGGAATCGGGCAATCGCACCGCCAACGGCGAACGCTTCCGGGCCAAGTGGATCACGGCAGCCCATACCAGCCTGCCGCTGCCCAGCTATGTCGAGGTGACGTCGCTCCAGACCGGGCGGACCATAGTGGTGCGGGTCAATGATCGCGGGCCGTTCGCCGGGCGCGGGCGGATCATCGATCTGTCGCGCGGCGCGGCGGAGGAACTGGGCATTCGTGCGCTCGGTCATGCCGCCGTGCGGGTGCGCGTGGTCGACGCGTCGGAGAAGGACCGCGCCCGCCTGCGCAAGGGCAAGCCAGCGCGGGAACGCCCCATGGTTCCGGCAGGCACGCTCGCCAATCTGCGTGCGCAGTTGCAGGCGACGGGGTTTTGAAAGGCCGTCCTTCCTTTACTTCACAGTGAAATTCGCGCCTTTGCAATAAAGTCGTCATTGGGCGCTTGACGGGGGAGGGTGGGCCGCATATGTGGCCCTTCTCGCGGGGCCACGGCCCCTGTGGCGGTCGTAGCTCAGTTGGTTAGAGCGCTGGTTTGTGGTACCAGAGGTCGCGGGTTCGGATCCCGTCGATCGCCCCATTTCTCCCCAAAATCGGGAAATTGGACAGGCCTGTAGAGCAGCAGCTAACAGGCCTTTTTGTCATGTGCGCTCTTGCTCGCAGCGCGCCCAAAATGCGCCCAACGAAAAAGGGCGCCCCTTGCGGGACGCCCTCTCTTTCTACCAGTCGATGTGATCGATCAGAAACTGGCGATCAGAAGCTGGCCTTGATCATGCCGCCGATGATGCGCGGCTCGTTGATCATGCCGGTCAGGTTGTTGAAGTCGATCGCGCTGACGGCGCGGATCTGGTTGGTGATGTTGCGGGCGAAAGCCGCGACCTCATAGCCATGATCCGACTTGTAGCCGATCTTGAGACCGCCTTCGAGCAGCGAGCGCCCCCGGAACTCGGCGGCCGAGTAGAGGAAATAGTTCACGCTGCTGCGATAGGCCCAATCGGTGAAGGCGAACACCTCGCCCGCGCCGACAGGGATGCCGTAGCGCAGCGTCGCATTGGCGATATAGCGCGGCGCCTGGGGCAGGTCGTTGCCATCCAGATAGCTGTAGGTCGTGCCGCCATCGACGAAGGTGCTGCCCGTGGGCGTACACATGCCAGAGCCGCAGACCGCCACGAAGGCCGCATTGTCGCGGATCTCGGTGAAGTTGTAGCTGCCGCCCGCCGTCAGCGTCAGGTTGGGGATAGGCTGTGCCTCGACATTCGCCTCGACGCCGTAGCCGACCGCCTTGTTGACGTTGATCAGGCGCGCCGAATTGCCAACGCCGCCCACTGCGGTCAGTTGCAGGTCGTCCGTGTTCCAGTAATAGGCCGACAGGTCGAAGCGCAGGCTGTTGCCGATCGCGCCCTTCACGCCGCCTTCATAGGAAATGGTCGTCTGCTTCTTGGCCACCGAAGGCACGCTGAAGAACGTCACGCGGTCCTGGATCGCCGGACCCTGATAACCGGTGGCGACACGGGCATAGAGGTTGACGTCGGGGCTGAGCGCATAGGTGGCGCTGACGTCCCAGGACAGGTTCTTGCCGCGCGCGGTGTTGCTGAGCGGCAGGTCGACGGCGATCAGCTGGCTGGAGATGGTGCTGGCCGCCAGCGCGGGATCGAGCGTGATCGTGTCGCGCTTGTTGTCGCGCGTGTAGCGTACGCCGCCGCGCACCGTCAGGGCGTCCGTCAGCTTCGCTTCACCCGACGCGAACACACCGATATTCTCGTTGGTGTTGTTGTGCAGGATGTTGCTGATCTTCGTGCCCGCCAGATCATAGCTATATTCGGTATATTTCAGGCGCTGGTGGAAGAAATAGGTGCCGGCCTGAAGGCGGATGCCGTTCATGTCGTCGGTGGCGAAGCGGAATTCCTGGCTGAATTCCTCCGGCTTCACGCCGTTGCCGGTGTTGGAATCGAACGTGCCCACGCCCAGGTCGCCGAAGGTGCAGCCGGTATAGGGATAGCAGCCGCCGCCATCGATATCGCCGGTGCTTTCCACCGATGCCTTTTCAAAGCCGGTGGTGGAGAAGAAGGTGCCGACGCCGTCCAGATGGACCTGCATGCGCAGATTGCCGCCGCCCTGCTTCATCGACTGGCTGGTGCGGCCGTCCAGGTTCACATGATCCTTGTCGAAGCCGTCGACGAAATGATTGCTGCCCGGCTGGAAGATATTGGCGCGGAACACGCGCGGGCTGCCCTTGAGGTCGCGATAATGGCCGCTCAGCACCGCCTTGAAGTCGCCCGATTCATAGGCGAGCTGAAGGCGGCCGGCGACGTCGCGATAGCCTTCCAGCTCGGCGTCGGCATTGCCGCCTTCATTGTCGTTCTTTACCCAGTCGTCGCGGCGCTGGAGCAGGCCGGACAGACGGAAGCTCAGGCCATCGGCGATCGGGCCGCTGATCGCGCCTTCGGCATTGACCGTGTTGTAGGTCGCCCAGGATGCGGTGGCATAGCCGGTATAATGGTCGGTCGGCGCGGCGGAACTGAGCTTGACCACGCCGGCGGGTGTGTTGCGACCGAACAGCGTGCCCTGCGGCCCGCGCAGCACTTCGACGCTGGCAAGGTCGAATACGGGGAAGCTCTTGAGCATCGGATTTTCGAGCGCGACATCGTCATAGACGACCGACACCGGCTGGGCGGCGTTGGGATCGAAATCGGTATTGCCGAGGCCGCGAATGTAGAAGCGCGGGAAGGTGCGGCCGAACGAGCTTTCGACCAGGAGGCTCGGCGTGCGTGCCGACAGGAAGCGGATGTCGAGGCCGCTGCTGTTGAGCGCGTCAAGCTTCTCGCCGCCGATCGCGGTGACGGCGACGGGCACGTCCTTGGCATTTTCCGCGCGGCGCGAGGCGGTAACGACGATTTCACCCAGGCCTTCTTCGGCGGCTGCGGCTGGATCGGTCTGGGCATGGGCGGCGCCGACGGGCGCCAGAGCGGCGGCGAGCGAAATCGCAAGCGCGCCGCGCGAAATGCTAGTGAAGATCGGCATATATGACATGGTGGAGGCCCCTTTTTCCCTGGCCCTGCATCCCGCTCCCTGCGGAGTCCCGTTGTTCGGATCGTTGGCGCGACGCTATGCGCGCTTTCCGTGAGGGGCAAGAAAAGCTGACGCCATTTTGTCGCAAATTAGCAACGGTCTTGCCAAAAAGTGACATGTCGGCACGGACGCGGGCATCGATCCGATACGCGCAAACAGGGCTGCGCAGCGCGCGTTCGCCCCCTCCGGCGCCGTGAAGGATCGGATCGAACCATTCACGTCCGCTTTTGTCTTTTGATTACCGCCTTCTGCGCACCGTCGGCTGTTTCAGCGGAGTTCAGAATGCTCTATATCGCCGCGATGGACGACGCACGCGACAAGGGGCTGACCCTCAATCCGAAATATGACCGGGACGGGCTGATCACGGCCGTCGTGACCGATGACGCCAGTGGCGAGGTGCTGATGGTTGCGCATATGAACGCGCAGGCGCTGGCGCTGACGGTGGAAACGGGGCTGGCCCATTTCTGGTCGCGCAGTCGTCAGTCGCTCTGGAAGAAGGGCGAAACGTCCGGGCATATGCTTCAGGTGCGCGACCTGCGCATCGATTGCGATCAGGATGCGGTCTGGGTGAAGGCGGTGCCTGCTGGCCCCACCTGCCATACCGGCGCGCGTTCCTGCTTCTTCCGCCGGGTCGGTCCGGAGGGTCTCAGCAGCGTCGATGCGGCGGACTAGCCTCGCGCTTCTGACCCTGCTGGCTGCGTGTCAGCAACCTCCGGAGCGCAGCATTGCCGCCCCGGACAGCAGCGGCACGTCCGTATCCGGGCTGGAGCGCGCGGCAATCGAAAGCGGCGCGATCGCCGACGCCAGCAAGATTTCGCCGGTCGGTCTGTTCCAGCGCAGTCATGAGGCGGGACGGGATGCGCTCTGCGTCATTCCCGGCAAGGACGGGCAGTATCGCTTCGGGCTGGAGGCGGTGTTCGGCGAGGAACCCAATTGCCGCGGCCATGGCAGCGCGCGCCGGGCTGGGGACAAGCTGATCCTCAGCTTCAAGGGCGGCGACCGCTGCATCATCGTCGCCCAATATGATGGCGATCAGGTCGCGCTGCCCGGCGTGGTCGACATGGCTTGCGCGGACCTTTGCGAAGGGCGCGGCTCGCTGGAGGGCGTCACCTTCCCGCGCATCGCCAACGACGCCGCCAGCGCTCTGCGCGCGCGCGATCGGGGCAATGATCCGCTTTGTGAGACTTAAAGCCTTTTCTAAGCAGGTGGAAACGCAGTTCGGCGCAGCCAATCACCTGCTGACTCGGAAAACGCGGTAAAACCAAGATCTAGAGCAGCCGAGCCGATGCAATCGGATCGGAATCTGCTCTAATATCCGATATAGCGCCCCGGCCGGTGGTTCACGACCAGCACGGCGTTCATCGCGGCGGCGGACAGGATCGACAGGCCGAACCGGTCGAGGCTGAGCACCGGCAGCGACAACAACAGGATCACGATGTCGCACAGCATCTGCGTGCGGCCGGCATTCCAGCCGCGCGACCTTTGCAGGGTCAGCGCCACGACTCCGACACCGCCGACGCCCGCGCCATGGCGGGCGATGGCAAGGATGCCGAAGCCGATGATCGATCCGCCGAACAGGGCGGCGAAGAGCGGGCTGATCTTCGCGACCTGCATCGCCCAGGGCATGGTGAGGCCCAGAGCCATGATCGCGACATTGGCGAACAGCGTCTTGAGGCCGAAGGCAGCGCCCATCGCCTTGCCCGCGAACAGGAAGAAGGGGATGTTGATCAGAATGAACAGCGCGGCCGGCGACCAGGGAATGAAATAGGACAGCAGCAGCGCGATGCCGGCCATGCCGCCTGTCACCAGGCTGGCCTGTTTCAGCAGCATGATCCCCATGGCGATGAAGGCGCAGCCGATCGCGATGGCATAGCCATCCTCGGCAAGGCTGTGGGGACGGGCAGACGGCGTCGTCTGTGACGGGATGACAGGAGGCATGGGCGAAGTCCGTAAAGCGGGAGCGCCCTGGCCATCCTCCTGTTATTTTGTTGCGTGCCGCTATAACAACATTACGAGCGTCTGAAAAGAGGGTCAGCCGCCATTATCGACCTGCGCCGGGCCGAAGGCGTCGATCGCCTGGAACAGCCGGGTCAGCGCTTCGCGTTCCTCCACGCCGATTTCCGGCCGCCACACTTCGAACAGCAGCACCACGCGCGTTTCCTGACTGCGGTTCCAGGCTTCATGCTCGATACTGTCGTCGAAGATCAGCATCTCGCCCTTGCGCCAGGCCCGCGTTTCCGCGCCGACGCGCAGCGCGCAGTCGTCCGGCACCAGCAGCGGCAGGTGGCATATGAGCCGGGTGTTGAGCAGACCGTGATGCGGCTGGATATGGGTGCCGGGCTTCAGCAGCGACCAGAGCGCGATCGGCGACCGGCTGTCGATCACTGGCATCGGCGCATGGGCGAGGGCGGCCATCACGGCAGGACAACGGCAGGCATTCTCCTCGACCGGCGCGCCATTCTGCCAGAAATAGAGCGCGCCCCAGCTTGGATCGTCGCGCAGCGGATTATTCGGCGCGGGACGATCCGCGGAGGTCTGGACATAGGGCGCGAACTCCGCCTCCTTTGCGCGCACCGCTGTCAGTTCGTCGACGATGGCGTCGGTCATCGCCTCCATCGGCGCGACCCAGTCGAACTCCTCGCGCTCGTAGAAAGCGCGCTGAGGCAGGCCGGGGAAGTAGAACATGCTCGGCTGTTGCAGGTAGAGGTCGCGCTTGCCGAGCAGCAGATCGGTGGCGTGGGCGATGCGGGGCAGGGGCGGCAGGTCACGAATCGCGGCGCTCAGATGATCCTCGAACCGCTGGCTCGACTGCGCGATGCTGGCCTGCGCCTGCTGGAGCAGCGGCTGGAGCGGGGGCGGCGCGCCGGTCGCGGCCGCCTGTGCCAGCGCTGCGCGAAACCAGCTGATCGACCCGCGCTCATCGCCCCGGCGCAGCGCATTCTGCCCCATGCCGAGCAGGGCGGGCAGATTGCGCATGTCGCTGTCGAG
This sequence comes from Sphingobium sp., assembly GCF_035511395.1. GTDB lineage: Bacteria > Pseudomonadota > Alphaproteobacteria > Sphingomonadales > Sphingomonadaceae > Sphingobium. The sequence continues at coordinate 15,012 of NZ_DATKFP010000042.1, read as the reverse complement.
AATGCGGCGGAGCGCAGCGGCTTCGCCATCCAGGTCGCCACCGCGATTGCAGGCCTGCGCCATCAGCATCGCTGGCGGATCGGCCATTTCCCGCAGGGTCGCAAGCGCCACGGTCGCATCGCCCCGGCGCAGTGCGGCCATCGCCGCCTCGGCCAGCATCGTCTCTCTTACCTGATCGTTCATGCCCCTGCCTTATCGGGCAGAAGGGCAGGGCGAAAGCGGCTTATTCGGCCGCGACGGGCACCAGATCGTCCGGGCCGCGCTCCAGCATGATGGCGAGCAGGAAGACGGCAAGCCCGCCCAGCGCCAGCACGCAGCCGATCCAGCCAGTCGACACCAGCCCATAGCCTGCCGCGATCGACAGGCCGCCCAGCCAGGGGCCGATCGCATTGGCGACGTTGAAGGCGCTGTGATGCAGTGCCGCCGCCAACGTCTGCGCATCGCCCGACACGTCCATCAGCCGCGCCTGAAGCGGTGTTCCCAGGCCGCCGCCGATCCCGATCAGGAAGACGATCAGGCTGAGCGTCCAGATGTTGCCCGCCATCAGCGGGAACAGCGCCAGCGACGCCGCGCTCCACAGCAGGACACCGATGACGGTGCGGTTGCGCGCCTTGTCCGCCAGCCACGCCACGGCCAGATTGCCCAGCGTCATGCCGACGCCGAAAATCGCCAGGATCAGCGGAACATAATGTTCCGACACATGGGTGACTTCGATCATGGTCGACGCGACATAGGTGTAGACGGCGAACAGGCCGCCAAAACCGATCGCGCCGGTCAGCAGCGTCAGCCACACCTGCCCCTTGCCGAGCGCGGTCAGTTCGCGCATCGGGCTGGCCTTGGGATCGCCGGCGTCGCGTGGCGCGTAGAGCGCGACCAGCGTCACCGTCGCCACCGCCAGCGCGGCGACCACGAAGAAGCCCGATCGCCAGCCCAGCGCCTGCCCCATCCAGTTGGCGACCGGCACGCCCAGCACGGTGGCGACGGTCAGGCCGGACATGACCTTGGCGATCGCCAGCGTCCGCTTCTCGATCGGCACCAGGCTGGCGGCGACCAATGCGGCGACGCCAAAATAGGCGCCATGCGGCAGCCCCGACAGGAAACGGAACAGCAGCATCCAGTGATAGCTGGGCGACAGCGCCGACAGGGCGTTGGCGACGGCGAACATCGCCATCAGGCCGATCAGCAAGGTCCGGCGTGGCAGGCGTGCGGCAAAGGCGGCGATCACCGGCGCGCCGGCCACCACGCCCAGCGCATAGGCGCTGATGGCATGGCCGGCGGTCGGGGCGTCGATCCCCAGATCGCGGGCGAAGAAGGGCAAGAGGCTCATCGAGGCGAACTCGGTGGTGCCGATCGCGAAGGCGCCCACCGAGAGCGCAAACAGGACGAGCGCGGGGTGCGCGTTCTGGGAAGGGGCGCTCATGGCAAGCTCCATGCTGCAATGCAAAATATACGGAAGCCCCGCAAATGGGCCTGATGACAGCGTCGGTCAACCCTGCATTCGTATGAGATTCCTGCAACTGCACGCCCATATCGTGCAATCGGGAAACATTCGCGCCGGTGGCCGGATCGGCTATAGGGCGGCCGTTATGACAGGGAATGATGGACAAAAGGGGCGCGGTACCGCGCTCGCGGGCGTTGGGGCCGGCGCGGGGGCGGTGCTGCTGTCGCTCACATCGATGAATCTGGGCGCGGCCTTCGCCAAGACGCTGTTCCCGCTGGTCGGCGCCTATGGCATCGCCGCGCTGCGCATCGATCTCGCCGCAATCCTGCTGTTGATTTTTCGCCGGCCCTGGCGCCGTCCTGTCCCACGCGCCATGCGCTGGCCGCTGTTGGCCTATGGCGCGACGCTCGGCCTCATGAACCTGCTGATCTATCAGGCCTTCGCGCGCATTCCGCTCGGCATTGCCATGGCGATCGAAGTGACGGGGCCGCTGGCGATCGTGCTGTTCGGTTCGCGCCGGCCGCGCGATTTCCTCTGGCTGGGCGCAGCGGTGGCAGGGCTTCTGCTGCTGTTGCCTCTCCGCGCGGACGCGCCGCTCGATCTGCTGGGCGTTGCCTTCGCGGCTGGCGCGGCGGCCTGCTGGGCGACCTATATCCTTACCGGCAAGCGCATTTCCGGTGCGCTCGGCGGGGATGCCGTCGCCTGGGGCATGCTGGTCGCCGCGATTCTCGTCATGCCGATCGGCCTGGCCCATGCCGGGCCGGCGCTGTTCACGCCATGCGTGCTGCTGGTCGGCCTTGGCATTGCGCTATTGTCGAGCGCCATGCCCTATTCGCTGGAGATAGAGGCGATGCGGCGCCTGACCGCGCCTGTCTTCGGCCTGATGCTGAGTTCCGCGCCGGCGGTGGGGGCGCTGGTCGGCTTCGTCGTGCTGGGAGAGCGTCTGACGGGCATGCAGTGGATCGCGATCGCCTGCATAGTGGCGGCATCGGGCGGCAGCGCGCTCACCGCCGGGCACAAGCCCGCGATCGAGGATGCCCCGCAATAAGGGAGCGATGTTACCCGCCCACCTGCGCCTTGCTTACGTCCAGCATCTTGCCATTGGTGATGACGGCGACGTCGCCCACTTTGGTGACGGCGAACAGCTTCTTCGCAAATTCCACCGGCACGCCGATGCAGCCATGGGTGCCGCGACCATATTCGACGTCGCTGCCATGGATGAAGACGCCGTCGCTGGTCAGGCGCTGCGCATAGGGCATGGGCGCGTCATAAAGGTTGGACACATGGTCGGCGTCCTTCTGCGTGATCGGGAACGCGCCCTGCGGACTGGGCTTGTCGGTCGCGCCGTAGAGGATGACCGCCGCGCCGATCTCATATCCCGCGCGGAACACCGACAGTGTCTCGGCCTTCAGGTCGATGGTGATGATGACCGGCCCGGTTGTCGGTGCGCCCGTGTCGTCCCAGGCATAGTCGCCATGGCGGAACGGCCCGTCGATCTTCAGCACGCGCTTCACCGCCAAGGCGCGCGGATCGATGTCCATCGGCTGGTCGCTGCGCCGCTCCATCGGCTTGGTCGGGGCAGGGAGTGGGGCAGCGGCGGGCCTGCCCTCCGCCACGTCCGCCGATGCGGCATCCTGCGCTGCGGGGCGGTCGATCCACTGCATCGCCAGCAGCGCGGCACCACCCAGACCCAGGCCAATCGCCAGCTTGGGTCCGGCGCTTTTCGCCAATGTCTTGAACAAACCCGCCATAGTCGCCCTTATGTCTCCAGTCGCGGCGGAACATAAGGGCGAAAGGTTAAGTTCAGCCTTCGCGTGCCACTTCCGCTGCCGCGATTGCGGTCAGGTTCAGGATGCCGCGCGACGTGACGCCGGGCGTCAGCACATGGATCGGTTTGGACAGGCCCATCAGCATCGGCCCGACCGTCGGCGAACTGGAGGCGGCCGACAGGGCGGTCAGCGTGATGTTCGCTGCGTCGAGGTTCGGCATGACCAGCAGGGTGGCCGGCCCCTCGAAGCGGGAATCGGGGATCAACCGCTCGCGCAGCGACTGGCTGAGCGCGGCGTCGGCATGCATTTCGCCATCCACCGCCAGTTCGGGCGCGGCTTCGCGCACCAGCTTGAGCGCCCGGCGCATCTTGCGCGCGCTGTCGGTGTGCGATGCACCGAAGTTGGAGTGCGACAGCAGCGCCACGCGCGGCGCCAGCCCGAAATGCTGCAATTCGGCCGAAGCCGCCAGCGTCATTTCCGCAATCTGTTCGGGCGTCGGGTCCGGCACCATATGGGTATCGGTGATGAACAGCGCGCCCGCGTCGAGGATCAGGCCCGACAGCGCATAGACGCGGCTGTGGCCGGGCACCCGGTCGATGATGCGCAGCACATGTTCCACCTGACCCCAATATTCGGAGCGGCCGCCAACCAGCGCGGCATCGACGCGGCCGGTGCGCAGCAGCATGGCAGCGGTGATGGTCGGGCGGCGATAGACATGGCGCAGGATTTCGTCCGCCGGCACGCCCCGGCGCGAGGCGACGGCGCGGTAGGCCTCCACCAGTTCGCCCATGACGAGGTGATCTGTCTCCGGATCGACCAGATCCACATCCTTGTCGAGGTCGAGGCTGAGGCCCAGTTCCGGCAACTTCTGTTCCAGGATGCGGCGGCGGCCGACCAGCGTCGGGCGGACGATGCCTTCGTCCAGTGCGTCGCGCACGGCGCGCAACACGCGCTCATCCTCGCCTTCCCCGTACGCGATGCGGGTCTGGCTGCCGCGCGCGGCTTCGAACACAGGCAGCATCAACTGGCCCGAACGCGTGGCCTTGTGGGTCAGGCTGCGCTTGTACTCGTCAAGGTCCAGCGTCTTCTTCGCGACGCCGCTGTCCATCGCCGCCTTGGCGACGGCGACCGCGATCTCGCCGATCAGGCGCGGGTCGAAGGGCGTCGGGATGATATAGTCCGCGCCGAACACCAGCTTGCGCCCGCCATAGGCCTGGGCCACGCTGTCATGCGCGGGCTTGCGGGCCAGGCTGGCGATGGCGTCGGCCGCCGCGACCTTCATCGCTTCGTTGATCTGCGTCGCACCGCAATCCAGCGCGCCACGGAAGATATAGGGGAAACACAGGACGTTGTTGACCTGGTTGGGATAGTCCGAACGGCCGGTGGCGATGATCGCGTCGGGGCGAACCTCGCGCGCGGCTTCGGGGCGGATTTCAGGCTCCGGATTGGCAAGCGCGAAGATCAGCGGATTGGGGGCCATCAGCGGCAGCCATTCCGGCTTCAGCACGCCCGGTGCCGACAGGCCCAGGAACAGGTTCGCGCCCGGCAGCACGTCGGGCAGGGTACGCGCATTGGTGTTGCGGGCATAGCGCGCCATATTGGGCAACATGCCTTCGCGACCCGAATGGATGACGCCGTCCTTGTCGGTCATCGTCACGTTTTCGATAGGCAGGCCCATCGACACGAGCAGGTCGACGCAGGCCAGCGCCGCCGCGCCCGCGCCTGATGTCACCAGTTTCGCGTCGGCCAGCGTCTTGCCTTGAAGCACCAGCGCGTTGCGCACGGCCGCCGCGACGACGATGGCGGTGCCATGCTGGTCGTCATGGAAGACCGGAATGTTCATCCGTTCCTTTAGGCGCTGCTCGATCTCGAAACATTCGGGCGCCTTGATGTCTTCCAGATTGATGCCGCCAAAGGTCGGCTCCAGCAGGGCGACGGCCTCGACGAACTTGTCCGGGTCGATGGTGTCGACTTCGATGTCGAACACGTCGATGTCGGCGAATTTCTTGAAGAGGACGGCCTTGCCTTCCATCACCGGCTTGGATGCCAGCGCGCCGATCGCGCCCAGGCCCAGTACGGCGGTGCCGTTGGAGATGACCGCGACCAGATTGCCGCGCGCGGTATAGTCCATCGCCTTGTCGGGATCCTCGGCGATCTCGACGCAGGGCGCGGCGACCCCCGGCGAATAGGCCAGCGCGAGGTCGCGCTGGTTCACCATGCGCTTGGTCGGCTCGATACGGAGCTTACCGGGCTGGGGATAGCGGTGATAGTCTAGGGCGGCGCGGCGTGTATTATCGTCCATGTGATGGGGCCTTAGTGACTGCGTTCCGCTAGGGCAAGCCAGAGCGTTCCCAGGGTGGTGTCGGGACATAAACTGTAACAAGAAAATCGATGAAGGCGGTCATGCTGCGCGGCGGGTTGGCCTGCGACAAGTGTACCGCAAACAGGCCGACGTCGCTCGATCCTTCATGCGCGGGCAGGATTTGCTGCACGTCGCCGCGCAGCAAGGCTTCGCTGATGTCCCATAGCGACCGCAGCGCGATGCCGCCGCCCGCCAGCGTCAGTTCGCGCACCAGTTCGCTGCTGTTTGTGCGGACATGGCTGCGTCCCTCGATGCTCACCGGTCCCTTCGGCCCCACCAGTCGCCAGGGCATCTGTCCTTCGGCGGCGAGCAGGCGATGGTTCTTCAGGTCGGCGATCGTCTGCGGCGTACCATGCTGCGCCAGATAGGCAGGAGATGCGCAGAGGATGCGCCGGTTGGTCGCCAGTCTCTTCGCCGCCAGCCCCGGCCCCGGATCGGCGGTGATGCGGATGGCAAGGTCGGCGCGGCTCTCGATCAGGTCGGCGAAATCGTCCGACAGGTCTACGGTTAGCTCCACCTTCGGATGCGCGTCGATGAAGCGCTGGAGATAGGGGGCGAGGTGCATACGCCCGAAAGAGGTCGGCGCGGTGATGCGCAGTGGTCCACTCGCTACCGCCGATGCGCCTGACACGCGCCGCTCCGCCTCATCCAGCGCCGCCAATATGCCGCGCAGATCGGCATGGAGCCGCTCGCCCGCCGGGGTCAGCGCCAGCCGCCGGGTGGTGCGATGGACCAGCTTCGCCCCCAGCCTTTCCTCCAGCCGCGCCAGCCGCTTGGACATCATCGCTGGCGAGATATGCAGCCGCCGCCCGGCCGCCGCCAGCCCGCCTTCGTCTACGACGGTTACGAACAATTCATGATCGGGGTCCATCATATTCGTTCACCAGAAGAATGACTGTCTTCGAATAATAGCGTCTACACGGCATAATGCGAAGAGATTATGAAGGGCGCAACCAAGGAGTGGATCCATGACCGACCGCATGATCGAAAAGGCTGGCCTTCAGGTCGCCGAGCAACTGGCCGATTTCATCGACAGCCGCGCGCTGCCCGGTACCGGCATCGCGTCCGACGCCTTCTGGACCGGTGTCGCCGACATCTTCGCCCGCTTCGCGCCGGACAATGCGGCCCTGCTGCGAAAGCGCGACACGCTCCAGGCGCAGATCGACAGCTGGCATGAACAGCGCCGGGGTCAGCCCCACGACGCGAACGCCTATCAGGCCTTTCTGCGCGAGATCGGCTATCTGGTTCCCGAACCCGCGCCGTTCGCCATCGGCAGCGAGCATGTCGATGACGAGGTCGCCCGCCTGGCCGGTCCGCAGCTGGTCGTCCCGATCCTCAACGCCCGCTTCCTGCTCAATGCCGCCAATGCCCGATGGGGCAGCCTCTATGACGCGCTCTACGGCACCGACGCGATCCCCGGCGCGGCGGCAGGGAAGGGCTATGACGCGGCCCGCGGTGCGCAGGTCATTGGCTGGGCCAAGGCATTTCTGGATGACGCCATTCCGCTGGCAAACGGCGGCTGGGCCGATCTGTCGAGCGACGACATCATCCTCGCCGATCCCTCGCAGTTCGTCGGCAACAGCGAAAAGGGCAAGCTGTTCCGCCACAACGGCCTGCATATCGAAATCGTGTTCGACCGCGCCCACCCGATCGGCGCGACCGACCCGGCCGGCATATCCGACGTCATCCTGGAATCCGCGCTGACGGCGATCTGCGATCTGGAGGACAGCGTCGCCGCCGTCGATGCGCAGGATAAGGTCGCCGCCTACGCCAACTGGCTGGGCCTGATGCGCGGCGACCTGACCGAGACGTTCGAGAAGGGCGGAGCGACTATGACCCGCGCGCTCAATCCCGACCGCGCCTACACCACGCCCGATGGCAGCACGTTCACGCTGCCGGGCCGCAGCCTGCTGTTCGTCCGCAATGTCGGCCATCTGATGACCAATCCTGCCATCCGGCTGGCCAATGGCGACGAAGCCCCGGAAGGCATATTGGATGGCATCGTCACCAGCCTGATCGCGCTACACGATCTGGCGAAGGATGGCGGCAACAGCCGCGCGGGCAGTGTCTATATCGTCAAGCCCAAGATGCACGGGCCGGAGGAAGCCGGTTTCACCAATCGCCTGTTCGACGGAATCGAGGACATGCTGGGCATGGCCCGCCACACGATCAAGGTGGGCGTCATGGACGAGGAACGCCGCACCTCGGCGAACCTCGCGGCCTGCATCGAAGCGGTCCGCGACCGCATCGTCTTCATCAACACCGGCTTCCTCGACCGCACCGGGGACGAGATGCACACGTCGATGCAGGCCGGCCCGATGATCCGCAAGGGCGAGATGAAGGCGAGCGACTGGATCACCGCCTATGAGGATCGCAACGTCCAGATCGGCCTCGCCTGCGGCTTGTCCGGTCGGGCGCAGATCGGCAAGGGCATGTGGGCCGCGCCTGATCGCATGGCCGACATGCTGGAGCAGAAGGTCGGCCACCCGAAAAGCGGCGCCAACACCGCCTGGGTTCCCTCACCGACCGCCGCGACCCTGCACGCGACCCATTATCATCGCATCGACGTCTTCGCCCGTCAGGCGGAGCGTGCGGCAGAGGGGATCGCGCCGCTCGACAAACTGCTGACCATCCCCGTCGCTGTCGGCCGCAACTTCTCCGAAGAGGAGATCGCGCAGGAACTGGACAATAATGCGCAGGGTATCCTCGGCTATGTCGTCCGCTGGGTCGATCAGGGCGTCGGTTGCTCCAAGGTTCCCGACATCCATGACATCGGCCTGATGGAGGACCGCGCGACCTTGCGCATTTCCTCGCAGCATATGGCCAACTGGCTGCTGCACGGCATCTGCACGCCGGATCAGGTCGACGCTGCGCTCAGCCGCATGGCGGCCAAGGTCGACGCGCAGAATGCGGGCGACCCGCTCTATCAGCCGATGAGCGGGCGGGAAGCGGAAAGCCTCGCCTATCAGGCCGCCCGCGCCTTGGTGTTCGAAGGCGTCGAGCAGCCCAGCGGCTATACCGAACCGCTCCTCCATGCCTTCCGCGCGAAGAAGAAGGCGCAAGGCGCTTTGGAGGACGCCTGATACTGCCTCCGTTCGTTTCGAGCGAAGTCGAGAAACGCTAGCGCAATCCCAGCCGCTTCCCGACACGCTCGAAGCGAACGGATGTTGTGGCGCACCCAATGCTGCGTTAGCCATTCCGCCCCGCAGCATGGAAAGGCCGCGCCATGACCATCATCGTCCATCATCTGAACAACAGTCGGTCGCAACGCATCCTGTGGCTGCTGGAAGAACTGGGCGAACCCTATGAGGTTCGCCGCTACGAACGCGACCGCAAGACGATGCGCGCGCCAGAAAGCCTGCGCGCCATCCATCCGCTCGGTCGATCGCCGGTGGTTGAGGTGGACGGCCACCGGCTGATCGAGACCGGAGCGATCATGGAATATCTGGTCGCCCGAGCCGGCGGGCGCTTCGGCGCGCCAGCCGATGCGGAAGGCGCGATCCGTTGGCGCCAATTTCTCCATTATGCCGAAGGGTCGATGATGCCGCCGCTGCTGGCGTTGCTGGTGGTCGGCAAACTTGGTCTGCTCGGCCGGCCGGCGCGGCCCACGGTGCAGGGGATGCTGGACGATCATCTCGACTGGCTGGAAAGCGAACTGGCGACCCGTCCCTATTTTGCCGGGCCGGATTTCTCTGCTGCCGACATGATGATGAGCTTTCCGATCGAAGCGTCGCGGGCGCGCGGCGGGCTTGACGAATCGCGTCCGCATCTGGTCGGGTGGCTGGAAAGAATACAGGCGCGGCCCGCCTATCGGTGCGCGCTCAAGACCGGGGGACATTATGCCTACGCCTGACCGCCGCACCCTGCTGCGCACCGCCGTCGCCGGCATTGCCACGTCGCTCATAAGCCCGCGCCTCTTCGCGCAGGAAAAGGCGAGCGAGGCGCTGAAATCGCTTACCGGTACCGCCACGCCGATCGGCAAGACAGAGCGCGCCGATCGCCTCGCCCGCGCACAGGCAATGATGCAGGCCGCCGGCATCGACGCCTTGCTGGTCGAGCCGGGCGCGAGCCTCATCTATTATACCGGCGTCCGCTGGCACCGCTCCGAACGCCTGACCGCCGCCGTCATTCCGGCCAGCGGTCCGCCGCTCATCATCTGCCCCTTCTTCGAAAAGCCCTCGATCGACGAATCGCTCGCCATTCCCGCCGATGTGCGCGTCTGGCAGGAGCATGAAAGCCCCTATGCCCCGATCGCCGATTTCCTGACGGCAAAAGGATTGGCCAAGGGCCGCATCGGCATCGAGGAAACGGTCCGCTATTTCGCGGTCGATGGCCTCAAGGCTGCGCTCCCCGCTGCGACCCTGGTCAAAGACCCCGTCACCCGCGCCATCCGTATGCGCAAGACGGCGGCCGAGATCGCCCTGATGCAGAAGGCCACCGATGTCACCATGGCCGCCTATCGCTGGACCTACCCGCAGGTGAAGGCCGGGATGAGCCCCGCCGACATCGGCGCGCTGATGAGCGCCGCGACGAAGCAGCTGGGCGGGCAGGTCGAATTCAACCTCATCCTGCTGGGCGAAGCGGCCGCCTATCCGCACGGCTCCGGCAAGCCACAAGCGGTGCGCGCGGGAGAGGTGGTTCTGATGGACTGCGGCTGCACGGTCGAGGATTATCAGTCCGACATCAGCCGCACTTTCGTTTACGGTGCTGCCCCCAGCGCGCAGCAGCGCAAGGTCTGGAACGACGTGTCGCAGGGCCAGAAGATCGCCTTCGCCGCGGCGAAGCTCGGAACACCTGCCGGATCGGTCGATGACGCGGTGCGCGGCTATTATGAGAAGCTGGGCTACGGTCCCGGCTATGCGTTGCCCGGCCTGTCGCACCGCACCGGCCACGGCATCGGCATGGAGGGGCATGAGCCGGTCAACCTCGTTCACGGCGAGACCACGAAGCTGGACGTCGGCATGTGCTTCTCCAACGAACCGGGCCTTTATCTCCCCGGCACCATGGGCGTCCGCATGGAGGACTGCTTCCACATGACCGCGCAGGGGCCGGCATGGTTCTCGAAGCCGCCGGTATCGATTGAAGAGCCGATCGCCTGACAAACTCCCGTGACCCCGGCCTTGAGCCGGGGTCACGCTTTTTGCGTTGGTAGGAAGAAGCGGGATCCCGGCTCAAGGCCGGGATGACGAAGTGCTAAGAAGTCCGGTTTGCAGCAACAGCAGGAGGTGGAGATGGCCAAACCAATTTCTACAAGATTCGCTGTTCGATCCGAAGACGAAGTGGCAGCAATCGCGCACCTCCGGGCGCGAGGCTGTTCGCCCATGGGAGTGGAGAAAGATGACGACGATCTCAGTATTCTGGTCTTTGCGCCAATTGCGGACGATCTGATGCTTGGATTGGCGCAGGCGCTGCCAATGCACTTGAGCGCAAAAATTGGTATTGTGATGGGAAATCGTCCTCTGTTTGACTGAGAGCAAGCAAAGGGAACTGACGGCTTCAGCTAATGGCCCGATAATCTGATCGCCTCGCCAATCACTCACGACAAAATCCCCCGCTTGTGCGGCGGGCCGCTTGCCACTAAATCGCGCGCATGACCTCGACCAACGACATTCGCCGCTCTTTCCTCGACTATTTCGGGGCCAACGGCCACACCATCGTTCCGTCGGCGCCATTGGTGCCGCACAACGACCCGACGCTGATGTTCGTGAACGCCGGCATGGTGCCTTTCAAGAATGTCTTCACGGGTCTGGAAACGCGCCCCTACAAGACCGCGACGTCGAGCCAGAAGTCGGTGCGCGCCGGTGGCAAGCATAACGACCTCGATAATGTCGGCTATACCGCGCGTCACCATACCTTCTTTGAAATGCTGGGCAATTTCAGCTTCGGCGACTATTTCAAGGAACAGGCGATCACCCATGCCTGGACCCTGCTGACGAAGGAATGGGGGCTGTCGCCCGACAGGCTGACCGCGACCGTCTACCACACGGACGACGAGGCGTTCGACCTGTGGAAGAAGATCGCCGGCCTGCCCGAACATCGCATCATCCGCATCCCGACCAAGGATAATTTCTGGGCGATGGGCGACAGCGGTCCCTGCGGTCCCTGCTCGGAAATCTTCTACGACCATGGCGATCATATCTGGGGCGGCCCTCCCGGATCGCCGGAAGAAGATGGCGACCGCTTTGTCGAGATCTGGAACCTCGTCTTCATGCAATATGAGCAGGAAGCGAACGAGATCGTTTCGGAACTGCCCAAGCCCTCGATCGACACCGGCATGGGCCTGGAGCGCATCGCCGCCGTCATGCAGGGCGTGACCGACAATTATGACACCGACACGTTCAAGGCGCTGATCGCCGAGAGCGGCGCATTGTCGAAGACCGCCACGACCGGCGAGCACAAGGCGAGCCACCGCGTCATCGCCGATCACCTCCGCTCGACCAGCTTCCTGATCGCGGACGGCGTGCTGCCCGCGAACGAAGGCCGTGGCTATGTCCTGCGCCGCATCATGCGCCGCGCCATGCGCCACGCGCACATCATCGGCGCGAAGGAGCCGCTGATGTATCGCCTCGTTTCCAGCCTGGTTTCGGAAATGGGCGGCGCCTATCCCGAACTGGTCCGCGCCCAGCCGCTGATCGAGGAAACCCTGCTGCGGGAGGAAACCCGCTTCCGCAAGACGCTGGAAAACGGTCTGCGCCTGCTGGACGAAGCGACCGTCGACCTCACCGAAGGCGGCACGTTGCCGGGTGAAACCGCGTTCAAGCTCTACGACACCTATGGCTTCCCTTATGACCTGACCGAGGACGCGCTGCGTTCGCGCGGCCTGACCGTCGACCGTAGCGGCTTCGACAGCGCGATGGCGGAACAGAAAGCCGCCGCGCGCGCTGCATGGAAGGGGTCTGGCGAAAAGGCGTCGGACGAAATCTGGTTCGACATCGCCGAAAAGGCGGGCAATACCGAGTTCATCGGCTACGCCTCGACCGAGGGCGAGGGCGAGGTTCTGGCCATCGTCAAGGACGGTGTGAACTTCGACAGCGCAACTGCTGGCGAGACCGTCACCATCGTCACCAACCAGACGCCTTTCTACGGCGAAAGCGGCGGCCAGATGGGCGACGCGGGTGTCATTTCGTCGCAGGGCGGCCTGTCCGCCAAGGTCGAGGACACGTCCAAGCCGCTCGGTCGCCTGCACGCGCATCGCGCCACGATCGAGGCCGGCAGCGTCAAGGTCGGCGACACCGTCCATCTGGTAGTAGATGTCGAGCGTCGCGACCGCGTCCGCGCCAACCACAGCGCCACCCACCTGCTGCATGCAGCCCTGCGCAACGAACTGGGCGCGCATGTGACGCAGAAGGGCAGCCTTGTCGCGCCGGACCGCCTGCGCTTCGACTTCTCGCATCCCGAAGCACTGACCCATGCGCAGATCGCCCGCATCGAAGCCGATGTGAACGCGCATATCCGCCATAATGACGAAGTGACGACCCGCCTGATGACCCCGGACGACGCCATCGCGGCGGGCGCCATGGCGCTGTTCGGCGAGAAATATGGCGACGAAGTTCGCGTCCTTTCGATGGGGAAGGGCGATGCGCATAGCTACTCGGTCGAACTATGCGGCGGCACCCATGTCCGCGCGCTGGGCGATATCGCCCTGCTCAAGATCGTGTCGGAAAGCGCCGTTTCGTCGGGCATCCGCCGGATCGAGGCGCTGACCGGAGAGGCCGCGCGCCTTTGGCTCACCGAACGCGACGACAAGCTGCGCCAGACCGCCGCCACGCTCAAGACGACGCCGGAAGACGTGCCCGCGCGCATCGCCGCGCTGGTCGAGCAGAGCCGTAAGCTGGAGCGCGAACTCGCCGAAGCGAAGAAGGCGCTCGCCCTTGGCGGCGGCGGTTCGGCGCAGGCGGCCGGGCCGGAGAAGGTCGGCAACATCGACTTCCTGGGTCAGGTCATCGACGGCCTCGACCCCAAGGAACTGCGCGGCATCGTGGACGGCAACAAGAAGACGCTCGGCAGCGGCGTGTCCGCTGTGCTCGCCGTAATCGACGGCCGCGCCACCATTGCGGTGGGCGTGACCGACGACCTGATCAGCACGTTCAGCGCGGTCGATCTCGTCCGCGCGGGCGTCGAAGCGCTGGGCGGCAAGGGCGGCGGCGGTCGTCCCGACATGGCGCAGGGCGGTGGTCCCGACGGTGACAAGGCGCAGGCGGCGATCGACGCGGTCAAAGTCGCGCTCGCCAGCGTCCCGGCCTGATCAGGATAGGGGCGCATCAATCATGCGCCTCTCTTCACACGCCCATGATCCGGCCCCTGTCGTTGGCGGTTCTCGGCCTGCTCTTCGCTGCGGGATCAGCCATGGCGGCTGACGCACCGGTCGCCGTCACGATCACATCTCCTGAGCCTTTGCCCGCCGCCCATGATCGCGCGCGCCTGTTTCTGGGCGGCAGCATCGATATGGGCAAGGCGACCGACTGGCAGCGGGATATGATCGCGGCGCTGGCCGGTGACCGGGTGGCGATCCTCAATCCCCGCCGTCAGGACTGGAACCCCGCGTGGAAGCCCGTGGCGAGCGACTCCCATTTCCGCGAGCAGGTGGAATGGGAACTGGCCGCGCTCGACAGCGCGGACATCATCATCCTCTATTTCGCACCGGGATCGCAAAGTCCGGTGAGTCTGCTTGAAATGGGGCTGCACGCCCGATCGGGCAAGCTCATCATCTTCTGCCCCCAAGGCTTCTGGCGGAAGGGAAATGTCGACATCACCGCGCGGCGCTATGGCGCGAAACAGGTGTCGTCCTTCGTGGAATTGCTGGCCGAGGTCCGCGCGCGCATCGCAACCATCAACGCGGCTTCAGCGTCGAAGCGGGATCAATAATTCACCCCGCCGCACAGAATGTTACCGGTGCCGCGATTGTCCACGGTGCAGGCCGGCTTGCCGCCGATCGTCACATCGCCTGATCCGGTCGCGACGATTTTCGCGTTGACGTCCGCGGTCAGGACGATGCTGCCTGGCCCGTCATTGACCACATTCGCCTGCCGCGCACGCAATGGCTCGGCGGCCACAGATCCCGGCCCGCTGACCCGCACATTGGCAACACCCGCGCGACCGGTCAGCGTTGCGCGTCCGCCGCCGGACAAGGTCAGGTCCAGCCGGTCAAGCTGCATGTCCCCGACGCTCACATCGCCATTGCCGGCCAGCGCCAGTTCGCCTTGCAGCCCCTTCATGCGATTGATGGCGATCGAGCCGCCGCCGTTCAGGACGACGCGCCCGACCATTTCGGTCGACAGGCGCAATGTTGCCGCTCCAGCGCTTTTCTCGCCGGCGCGGGGACGTTCCATGCTGACGACCAGAAGGCGCCCGGACACGTCGACCTTCAACCGGTCGAGCGCGCCCTGATCGCCCTCCGCCCGCGCGGACGTGCCACCACCCGTGGTCAGCACCACTGTCAC
>NZ_DATKFP010000041.1:0-23684 GCF_035511395.1 Sphingobium sp. | reverse complement strand
AGGCCGATGCCGCGACCGCCAGCCCGCGTTTTTCCGAGCGCATCCTGCAACTCAATCTGCTGGCGCCGCTGCATGTCGCGCAGGCGGCCTACCCACATCTGAAGGTCGTTGGCGGCTCCATCGTCAATATCGCCAGCGTCTCCGGCGCGCGGCCTTCGCCAGACACCGCCATCTATGGTGCGGCCAAGGCGGGCCTGCTCAGCCTCACCACCAGCCTGGCCCAGGAATGGGGACCGGACGTGCGGGTGAATGCGATCATCGTCGGCCTGATCGAAACGGAAGCATCGGAAATGACCTATGGTACGGAGAAAGCGCAGCAACGCATCGCCGCGTCGCTCCCGCTCGGCCGCATGGGCCGGGGTAGTGACATTGCCGAGGCAGTAATGTTTCTAGGGTCGTCGGCCGCTGCCTATATCAGCGGCGCGAAGTTGGAGGTGCATGGCGGTGGCGAACGACCGTTGTTCCTGGAAATCGTCAAGCAGGAAGCCGCGAGAGGCTGACGCACGGACGGCGGCGGGAAAGGCCGCCACCGTCCGGTCCGGTCAAACCCCCAGCAGGGCGCGGGTCTGTTCGTTCAGTGCGGGGGCGGCCTGCTCCTTGAAGAGGGCGATGCGGCCTGCCAGCGCCTGGTCGGTCATCTCCGGCTGGCTGGAAATCCAGAACTTACGGGCCGCCATGCCCTCGACGAACTTGCGGCAGCCTTCGTCCAGATCCATGCCATAGGTCGCCATCATATGCGCCATGGTGGCGCGGTGGGCTGCGGCGCTTTCCGGTTCCCCATCGCCCGCCTCGGCATCGAAGATGCTGGTCTTGAGCATCCCCGGAATGATCGAGCAGATGTTGATGGGCGCCTTGGCCACCTGCATTTCCAAATAGAGGCATTCGCTGAACGACTGGATGGCGTGCTTGCTCATGATATAGGCCGTCTGCCTCGGCATGATGCCGAAGGAACCGATGGAGGCGAGGTTGCCGATCCACGCTTCCTGACCCACACGCAACATGTGCGGAACGAAGGCGCGCACCCCGTGGACGACGCCATGGATGTTGACGTTGAGCGTCGTTTCCCAACGCGCCGTCGGAATCTCCCAGACATTGCCGATGGTTTCGATGCCCGCATTGTTCACTAGCAGGCGGACGGCCCCATGACGGCCGAAAACATCGTGCGCCAGCGCGTCGAGCGCATCGGGCTTGGACACATCGACCTGGATCGCCTCCGCCTTGCCGCCAGCCGCAGCGATATCGGCCGCGACCATTTCCGCCTTGGCTTTGTCGATATCGGTCACGATCACGGTCATGCCGATCTGGCCGCAGCGTCGGGCGATGCCCATGCCGATGCCCGCGCCAGCGCCGGTGATGACGGCGACGCCGCCCGAAAAAACCGTCTCTTCTTCAGTCATGATAGTCTCCGCGAAGGGGATCAGAAGGAGGTCAGTGCTGCGGGCGCAGCCGGCAGGTAGTGATGATAATAGCCCGCCGCCCAGCCACCATCGACGGCCAGTTCGGCGCCGCAGATATAGCTGGCGTCATCCGAACAGAGGAACAGGCTGGCCGCCGCAATCTCCTCCGGCTCGCCAATGCGCTGGAGCGGTACGCGCTCATAGCCGGCATTCTTGGCGTCGCCTTCCAGCGACTGCGGGTTGCCCATCGCCGTGTTGACCCCGCCCGGATGCACGCTGTTCACCCGCACGCCCTGATGGCCGAATTCCATCGCGGCGCTTTTGGTCAGGCCGCGCACCGCCCATTTGGAACTGCTGTAGAGCGAGAGGGAATTGACGCCGCGCATCCCGTCGACCGAGGAGATGTTGACGATCGCCCCGCGACCCACCGCGCACATCGCGCCGCCCACATGCTTGAGGCCCAGCATCGTGCCCTTGACGTTGATGCCGAACACGCGGTCGATCTGCTCGACGGTCAGCGCCGTGATCGGGCCGAAGGCAACCACGGCGGCATTGTTGACCAGCGCATCGATCCGCCCATGATGTGCCGTCACGACCTCGACCAATGCCTGCCAGCTTCCCTCGTCCGATACGTCGAGGCGCTGGAACATGGCCGCATTACCCAGTTCGGCGGCCAGCGCCTTGCCTTCGGACTCCAGCACGTCGGCGATGACGACCTGCGCGCCCTCGCTGGCGAACAGGCGCACGGTCGCCTCACCCATGCCCCGCGCGCCCCCCGTGACGATGGCGATCTTGTTCTTCAATTTTCCGGTCATGATAATGGCTTCCTTGCTATGCTGGATTATTGAATAGAGGCCTTAAATGCTTCCCATCGGGCATCCGACCTATAGAGCGCGGCGTCTTCCATCGGCCCTTCGGGGATTTGGAATACGGTAGTGTCCATCACCATGTCGAACTGATCGAGGGGGGGTTGCGCCGTCCAGTCCTTGTCGGTCGCGCGCATTCGCCTCTCCTCAACCGGCCTTCCCGGATATTTATAAGTAACCACTTACTGATATAAGCCGCAAGTCAGCATGTCTGTTTGCGCCTATCGGTCCACCCGCCCGTTCGATCCTTTCAGAATCATGTCGGCGGCCTTTTCCGCCACCATCATCGTCGGGACGTTGGTGTTGCCGCCCGGCACGCGAGGCATGACCGAGGCATCGACCACGCGCAGGCCGGCTAGGCCATGAACGCGCAACTGCGGATCGACCACGGCCATGGGATCATGACCCATGCGGCAGGTGCCGACCGCGTGAATGTCCGATGTAGCTGTCGCACGCAGATAGCTGTCCAGTTCGCTGTCGGACTGGATGCTGGCACCCGGTGCCAGTTCCTCGCCGCGAAAGGGATCGAAGGGGCTTTGGGCGAAGATGTCGCGCACCGCCCGGATCGCGGCGCGGCCCATGGCCATGTCCTTGGCAGTGGACAGGATATTAGGATCGATCGACAGCGGATCGGTGGGCTGTGGCCCCGTCAGCCTGATTTCGCCGACGCTTTCCGGGTTCAGCAGGTCGATATGCGCGAAATAGCCATGGTCCATGATGAGCTTTCGACCCATGGACTCATAGAGCGCCATGGCGAAATGGACCTTAACGTCGGGGCTGTCTGCGCCCGGCATGGTCTTGAGATAAGCGCCCACTTCGGCCGGTGGCTGGGCCAGCGGCCCCTTGCGGAACAGCGCGAAGCTCACTGCCGCCCTGGCCGCGACCCAAGGGTGAAAGACGTTGAACAGCGACACCGGCTGGGTGCAATATTGTTTGACGCTGATCGCGACATGGTCGCGATAATTCTGGCCGACACCCGGCAGATGATGGACGACCGGCACGCCGACCTGGCGCAGATGCTCGCCATCGCCGATGCCCGACTGCATCAGGATCCAGGGCGAATGGATCGCCCCCGCCGACAGGATTACTTCCCGCGCCGCAATCGCCTGTTCCTGCCGACCGTCCTGACGCCATGTGACGCCGGTGGCGCGGCCATTCGCCACCATCACCTGTTCGACATGCGCGCCGGTGACGATGCGCAGGTTGGTTCGTTTGCGCGCGGGCGTCAGATAGGCGCGCGCGGCGC
This sequence comes from Sphingobium sp., assembly GCF_035511395.1. Taxonomy (GTDB): domain Bacteria; phylum Pseudomonadota; class Alphaproteobacteria; order Sphingomonadales; family Sphingomonadaceae; genus Sphingobium. The sequence continues at coordinate 20,175 of NZ_DATKFP010000041.1, read as the reverse complement.
TCCAGCGGCGGCCGGCCGAGGCGGTGACGTCCGCGGGTACGACGCCTTCGCGCTTCGATCCACTGGGATCGTCATTATAGGGAACGCCAGCGGCGAGGGCGGCGTCGCGGAACGCCTTGGCGAGCGGGTTCACAATGCCGGGGCGGGTCACGAGGACCGGGCCGCCGCGTCCGTGATAACCCTCCTCGCCGCCGGGTTGGAAATCCTCCAGCTTGCGGAAATAAGGGAGCACGTCATGATAGCTCCACCCTTCATTGCCCAGTTGGCGCCAGCCATTATAGTCGGCCGCCGTCCCCCGATCATAGACCATGCCGTTGATCGAGGAGGAACCGCCCAGCACCTTGCCGCGCGGCGTATACATCTGCCGCCCATCCGCGTGGGATTGTGGTACGCTGACATGCATCCACTGGAACATGCCGCGATACATGATCGGCAACAGGCCGCCGGGGGCATGGATGAAGATGCTGTTGTCGCGGCCCCCCGCCTCGATCAGCAGGACGCGGTGGTGGGAGTCTTCCGACAGACGACCAGCAAGGACGCATCCCGCCGATCCGCCGCCGACGATGATGAAGTCAAAATTGTCCGTCATGCTCTCTCCCGCGACGGCTGACGCCAAGTCCGAATCTGTCGGGACGGCCGATTTCGAGCTTGGACCACGACAATTTTATGCGTATTAAATCTAACATTGATCTACGCAGGTCAACATGGCTGCGAGAAAATTTTGTTTAATAAGGCAGATTGCGGCCTGGTACTGCGACGATCGATATCGGAAAAACAAGAAGCAAGGAGAAGCCGATGTCTTTGGAAAGCCCCTTCATGCAGCGCCATGATCCTTTTGCGATTTATGAGCCCGAGACGTTGGTCGTTTCCGACCCGGTCGAGATAGATGCGCCGGCTATGCTGGTCTGGGACATCCTGACCGATATGCCGCGCTACGGCGAATGGAACCCCTTCTGCGTCTGGGCGCAATCGACGCTGGAAATGGGCGCGCCGGTCCATATGCGGCTGGTCAACTATGCCAATCCGGGCAGCCTGGCGCCCAATTGCGAATATGTCTGTGCCTTCGAGCCGGGGCGTCTGCTGTCCTGGGAACTTCCCGACAATGAAGTCTGGCCCTATCCGGCGCGGCGGGACCAGATGATCGAGGCACTGGGACCGGAGAAGTGCCGCTACCAGTCGACCGATGCCTTTACCGGACCGAATGGCATCCATGTCATGCGCTTTTGCGGTCCATGGGTGACGCGGGCCTTCAACGATACGGCAACAGCGCTGAAGGTGCGGGCGGAAGCGATGCATCGGGGCGACCTGCGCTGAGGATCACGCTGCGTCAGCTTGCGATGTTCGAGGCGGTCGCGCGCACTGGCAGCGTCGCTCGGGCCGCCGACGAGATCGGACTTAGCCCGTCGGCGGCCAGCATGTCGCTGAAAGAATTGGAAACCCATCTCGGCATCAGCCTGTTTACCCGGGCGCGGCAACGGCTGACGTTATCGGACCGGGGGCGGCCGATGCTGGAAATGGCGCGCGCCATCCTGGTACAGGTCGCGGACATGGAAGCGCTCTCCATGCCGGAGGAGTTGCGCGGGCGGCTGCGCATTGGTGCGGCGGCGCCGGTGGGCAATTATGTGCTGCCGCGCCTGTGCGCCGACTTCATGCGCCGCCATCCTCATGTCCGGATCGACCTCAAAATCCTGCCTTCGCAGGATGTGATGGAGGGCATCAAGCAGATGAGCCTCGACATCGGCTTTGTCGGATCACCGGTCAATTCGAGTTATCTGGATGCGCGGCCCTGGTTGCGCGACGCGCTGCTGGTCTGTGCCGCACCGGGCAGTGCGCAGGCTCGCCGGGGCACCGTGCATCTGGCTGATCTGGCGCAGGAAGGGTGGGTGCTGGAAAAGACGCTGTCGAGCGAGCGCATATCCTTCACCGTCGAGGCGCTCAAATATATCAATTCGCTCAACATCCTGCTGGAAACCGACAGCGTGGAGGCTGTCAAGCGCGCCGTTGCCCATGGCGCGGGTCTGACCTGCCTGTCGCGCCTGTCGGTGAAGGAAGAGATTGCCCGCGGCGAACTTGTGGCGCTGGATGTGCCCGAATTGCGCTTCACCCGCGTCTTCAGCCTCGTCAGCCGCCGCGACACGCAGCAGACCCATGCCTTTCGGGCTTTTCAGAGTTTTGCCATGCGCATGGTCGCCCCCGATGAAGCGACGGCCATTTCAGAAGATCATCAGTTTTGCTGAAGATACTCGTCTGAATTTCTCAGTTTATCTGACGATCGGCAGCGCTTAACCGGGAGCAAATATCCTATGGGAGAGCGATGTGAAGGCGATCATATGTGAATCCTTCGCGACGGTACGCGACCTCAAATATGGCGTGTTCCCCGCGCCCGAACCCGGCCCCGGTGAACTGGTGATCGATGTCGCGGCGGCAGGCGTCAACTATCCCGATGTGCTGATCGTTCAGGGTAGGTATCAGACGAAGCCCGTCTTGCCCTTCGTCCCCGGCAGCGAGGCGGCGGGCCATGTCGCCACGCTTGGCGAAGGGGTGGATGGCTTCGCGGTGGGCGACCGGGTCATCGCCTTCACCGGCAGCGGTGCGTTTGCGCAGCAGGTCCGTGTGCCGGCGACACAGGTCTGGCCGGTGCCCGAAGGGATCGACCTGGAGGTCGCGGCCGGGATCGCGATCACTTATGGTACATCCTATCACGCGCTGAAGGACCGTGCGGGGCTACTGCCGGGCGAGACATTGCTGGTACTGGGTGCGGGCGGCGGCGTGGGGCTGACCGCCGTGGAACTGGCGAAACAGATGGGCGCGCGCGTGATCGCCGCGGCCTCAAGTCCCGAAAAGCTGGCACTTGCCAAGGCACAAGGCGCAGACAAACTGGTCGACTATGCGCAGGAGGATTTGCGCGAGCGGATCAAGGTGCTGACCGACGGCAAGGGCGTCGATGTCGTTTATGATCCGGTTGGCGGGCCAATGGGTATCAGCGCGGTCAAGAGCCTTGCCTGGGGCGGGCGCCATCTGGTTATCGGCTTTGCCGGTGGCGAGATACCGGCCATACCGGCCAATCTGCTGCTGCTCAAAAGTGCCTCGGTGGTCGGCGTGCTCTGGGGCAACAGCGTCCGCGCCGATCCGGGCCGTCATGGCGCCAACATGCGGCAGATCCTCGACTGGCTGGCGCAGGGCGTGCTGAAGCCGGTCATCGACACGCGCTTTGCGCTCTCCGATGCGGTCATCGCACTCGAACATCTCGAAAAGCGCAAGGTGAAGGGGAAGATACTCCTGACCCTGTCTCCCCTATCCTGAACAGGAAAATATATGTCTGATACTGTCCAGTTCGCTGTTCACGGCGCCATTGCCGAAGCCGTGATCGACAATCCGCCAGTCAACGCCACTTCCGCCAGCGTGCGGCAGGGGCTGGCCGAGGCGATCCGCCGAACCGAGGCGGATCCGGCGATCCATGCGCTCGTCGTCCGCTGCGCGGGCAAGACCTTCATCGCTGGGGCCGACATCAGGGAATTCGGCAAGCCGCTGGTCGAGCCGGGCCTGCCCGATGTCATCGCGATGATGGACCGCGCGACCAAGCCGATCATCGCTGCGGTTCATGGCACCGTGCTGGGTGGCGGTTTCGAGGTTGCGCTGGCCTGCCATTATCGCATCGCGCTGCCGGACACGAAATTCGGCTTTCCGGAGGTGAATCTGGGCATCGTGCCAGGCGCTGGCGGCACGCAACGCACGCCGCGGCTCGCGGGCCTAGCCGCCGCGATCAGGCTGACGACGGAGGGCGGGCCGATCGACGCGGCTGGGGCGCTCGCCAACGGGTTGATCGACGCTATCGCGGAGGGGAATTTGGGCATTGCTGCGCATGTCTATGCGGAGGCGCTGATTGCCGAAAGCAAGGGGCCGCGCAGCGCCGGCCAATTGCCGATGCCCGCCGATGATCCGACCCTGTTCGAGGAAGCGCGCCAGACCCTGTCGCGCAAGATGCGCGGGCAGAGCGCGCCGCTGAAGATATTGGACGCGATCCGGCTGGGCTATGACATGGACTTCGACGCAGCGCTGGTGCGCGAACTGGAATTATGCCGCGAAAGCATCGCCGGGCCGCAGTCGCGGGCGCTGCGCCACCTGTTCGCCGCCGAGCGCGAAGTGGCGCGCGTTCCCGACCTGCCCGCTGATGCTGTCGCGCGGCCGATCGACCGGATTGGTGTCATCGGCCTCGGCGTCATGGGGCGCGGCATCGTCATGGCGGTGGCGAGCGCAGGTCTGCCAGTGATGGCCGTGGGTCTCGACCGGTCCCATGTCGACGCTGCGATGCAGGGGATCACGAAACTGTGGGCATCCTCGGTCGCCAAGGGCAGCCTGACGCAGGAGGCGGTGGACAAGCGGTTGGCACTCATCACCATAAGTGACGATCCACGCGATCTGGCCGCCACGCAACTCGTCATCGAGGCGGTGACGGAGGATAGGGCGATCAAGCAGGCGGTGTTCGCAACACTCGGTCAGATGACGCAACCCGGCACCATCCTCGCTTCCAACACCAGTTTCCTCAATATCGATGCGCTGGCCGAGGCATCGGGGCGGGCGGAGGATGTGTGCGGGATGCACTTCTTCAATCCCGCCCATGTCATGCGCCTGCTGGAAAATGTCCGCGCCGCCCGAACCAACCCGGAAGTGGTCGCAACGATCATGGCGCTGGGCAAGCGGATCGGCAAGCTGCCGGTCCTGTCGGGTGTATGCGATGGCTTCATCGTCAATCGCATGCTGTCGAAACGCTCGCGCGAAGCTTTCTTCCTGGTGGAGGAGGGGGCCAGCCCGGCGCTCATCGACAAGGTTTTGCTGTCCTATGGCTTCCCCATGGGGCCGTTTGCGCTGGGCGATCTGGCGGGGCTCGACGTGCAGGCCGCCGCGCGCAAGGCCCGTGCCGCAAGCGCGACCGAGCGCGAATTGCGCGCCAACTTCGTCGAGCAGATGGTGGCGCAAGGGCGACTGGGCCAGAAGACGGGCTCAGGCTGGTATATTTATGATGAGAAGCGCAAGGCCAGCCCCAATCCGCAAACCGACGCGATGATCGCCGCCCATGCCGAACGACACGGCTTGACGCTGCGCGCGATCAGCGAGGAGGAGATCCGAGAACGGCTGCTCTACGCCATGGTGAATGAAGGCGCGAAGCTGTTGGGCGAGGGCATCGCGGCGCGGCCGCAGGAGATCGATATAGCGATGGTGAACGGCCTTGGCTGGCCGAATTACACCGGCGGCCCGATGCACTGGGCTGACGGGATCGGTTTGGACAAGCTGCTGGCTAGGATCGAGCGCTTTCGTGCCGAGCAGGGGGATGCCTATTGGACGCCCGCGCCGCTGCTCGCGCGCCATGTAGCCGAGGGGAGGGGGTTTTACGCATGAGCTACGAACCGAATGCAAGGACGGCGGACCTGCTCGCGCGGCTACGCGCGTTCATGGACGCGAACATCTATCCCAATGAGCAGGCCTATTATGAGGAGGTCGCAGCGGGCGACCGCTGGGCGCATGTCTCGTTGATCGACCGGCTGAAGCCATTGGCGAGGCAGGCGGGTCTCTGGAACCTGTTTCTGCCCGCAAGCACGCATGGTGCGGGCCTCTCCAACCTGGAATATGCACCGCTCTGCGAGGAGATGGGGCGGGTGCAATGGTCCCCCGCAGTGTTCAACTGTGCCGCGCCCGACACCGGTAATATGGAGACGCTGGAGCGCTTCGGGACGGCGGAGCATAAGGAGCGCTGGCTGAAGCCGATGCTGGCTGGCGAGATTCGCTCCGCCTTTGCCATGACCGAACCGGCGGTTGCCTCCTCCGATGCGACCAATATCGAAAGCGCGATCGTCCGTGACGGCGATGACTATATCATAAACGGCCGCAAATGGTGGATTTCGGGGATGGGCGAGGAGGACTGCGCGCTCCTGATCTTCATGGGAAAAAGCGATCCTGCCGCGCCGAAGCACAAGCAGCAGTCAATGATCCTCATCCCGCGCGATACGCCTGGTATCACGGTGATACGGCCGATGACCGTATTCGGCTATGACGATGCGCCGCATGGCCATATGGAAATACTCTTCGATAATGTCCGCGTGCCCGCCGCCAACATGCTGCTGGGCGAGGGGCGCGGTTTCGAGATAGCGCAGGCGCGGCTGGGGCCGGGACGCATCCATCATTGCATGCGGATGATCGGCATGGCCGAGCGCGCACTGGAGGCGATGTGCCGCCGGGTGAAGGCCCGCGTCGCCTTCGGCAAGCCGCTCGCCGAGCAGGGCGTCATTATCGAACGCATCGCCAACAGCCGCATCATGATCGATCAGGCGCGCCTGCTGACGCTGCACGCTGCGCATCGCATGGATATCGTCGGCAACAAGATGGCCAAGGCGGAGATCGCGATGATTAAGGTGGCCGCCCCCAATATGGCGTGCCAGGTGATCGACTGGGCGATACAGGCCCATGGCGCTGCGGGCGTCAGCCAGGATTTTTTCCTGGCGAATTATTATGCCCACGCCCGCAAGATCCGCTTTGCCGATGGGCCGGACGAGGTTCATCGCCATCAGCTCGGCCGGCTGGAACTGTGCAAATATGATTGAGGCTGCCCACATCCGTAAGCTTGACCTGACGCGCCTTGCGCCATGGCTGCGTGATCATGTGCCGGGTGCAGACGGCACCATCACGGCGGATAAGTTTGCGGGCGGCCAGTCCAATCCCACTTATTTGCTGTATGTGGACGGCGTTCCCTGCTTCGTGTTGCGTCGCAAGCCCGATGGCGTGCTGCTCCCTTCCGCCCATGCAGTGGAGCGCGAGTATCGCGTAACCTGCGCGCTCAACGATACGGCCGTTCCGGTCGCTCGTCCGCTGGCACTGTGCGAGGACAGCGCGATTGTCGGCACCCCCTTTTTCGTTATGGATTATGCCAAAGGGCGCAATTTCTGGGACGCGCGGCTCCCCGACCTGACAAGGGTCGAGCGCGGTGCAGTCTATGACCAGATGAACCATGTGCTGGCCACGCTCCATGCGGTCGATCCGGCGGCGGTGGGGTTGTCCGATTACGGCCGCCCGGGCCAGTATTTCGCCCGGCAGGTGGCGCGCTGGACTAAGCAATATCGGGCTACCCAGACACAGCGGATCGACGCGATGGATCGGCTGATCGTATGGCTCCCGGCGCATAATCCGGATCTGGAAGCCTGCCGCATCGTCCATGGCGACTTCCGAAACGACAACATGATCTTCGCGTCTGATGCGCCGCGTATCACAGCCGTGCTGGACTGGGAGTTGTCGACGCTCGGCCATCCATTGGCCGACCTTGCCCAGCATGTGATGGCCTGGCGCGTGCCGCGTGAGGGTTATCGTGGCCTGTCCGACGCCGATCTGCCTGCGCTCGGCATCCCGGAGGAGGCTGACTATGTCCAACGCTATGCCGAACGCAGCGGCCTTGGCGTCATAGATCCGGTTCATTGGCGCTATGCTTTGGTCTTTGCGATGTTTCGCAACGCGGCCATCCGGCAGGGAGTCTATCGGCGCGCGCTCGACGGGAATGCGTCGAGCGAGACGGCTGCCCTCCATGGTGCCCGCGCGGGCGAGATTGCCGGCCTCGCCTGGCGGATCGCCAGCGGGGAGGAGGACGCCCGGCTGTGAGCAGTGCAGTGCGCCTCGCCGGCCATCTGGGCCTCGGCGCACGGGATCAGCCTTTGCTTGCGCATCTAGGGCGGTCGGTCGATCCGCTGGACCAGATCGACGCGCTTGCCGATCACGGTTTTTGCGGGGTGCAGGACCTGTTCCTGAAGCTGCGGCCGGTTGCGGAGCAAGCGGCAATGGCGGAGCATATGGCAAGGCGCGGCCTACAGCTTTCCAGCTTCGGCGGCGAGCCATTGCACTGGAACAGGCCGTTATGGAGTGCAGAGGACGAAGCAGGGCAGGATACCCTTGCGGAGAGCGTTGCACATAACATTGGCCTGGCGCGCCGCTTTACCGGAGCGGGGGCCGTGTGCGTGGCTGGCCTTGATCCGGATCGGTCGCGCCGGGCGCAGATAGACGCGATGACCGAGAATCTCAGGCACCATGCCGAAGCGGCGGCAGCAGCCGGCTTGCTCCTGCTGGTCGAACCGATCGCCGCCAGCCGCATCGCCGGACTGCTGCTCGACCGGATAGAGGATGGGCTCGCTATGGTGCGTGCCGTCGCGATGCCCTCTGTCCGGTTGTTGTTCGATATTGGCCATGTCGCGATGATGAGGACGTCGTGTCCGCGCTCGCCGCCTGCCGCGATGTGATCGGTCTGATTCAGATCGCCGACATTCCCGGCCGGATCGATCCGGGGCTGGGGCAACTGGACTGGCCTGCGATCCTGCGCCAGATCGTGGAACAGGGTTATGAAGGCCTGCTGGAACTGGAATTCCAGCCGGTCAATCCGAGCGCCGCAGGCGAAACGGCGATGCTCGCTCGCCTGGCCGACTTGTGGCGCCAGATTCGGTAGCAATGGCGAGTTGCAGCATCTGCGGCCCGTCGTCATGCCGGGGTTAATGTCGCAAAATGTTCCAGATGGCGCATATGGCTCCGACCTTGGCATGGGCTGGTCAGCCGCGGGATGATAAAAACGGCGCAACCACCAAAATGGAGAGTGTGTCGATGCGCGTTGTCGCCAATCTGAACATTTGCCAGGGTCATGCGCGATGCGAAGATCTGTGTCCGGAAATATTCTCGACCGATGCTATCGAGGGAAAAGTAGTCATTGCGCAGCCGGAGTTTCCCGCTGAACTGGAAGAGAAGGTACGGATCGCTGTTAGAAACTGTCCAGAGGGGGCATTGCGTGTTGCCAAGGGAGGCAAGGCATGAATTTGATATTTCAACCTTCCGCCCCGGATCATGTCCCGAAAGAACTGATCGTCGATTTTGACTTTTTCGACGTGCCCGAAGATGTGTCGGACCCGGTGGATATCTGGCATGGGCTGGCACGCCGTGGTGCGCCGCCCATCTTCTATACGCCGCGCAATGGTGGACATTGGGTGTTCCTGCGCTATGCCGACATTGTCGAAGGCTATCGCAACCATGAGATATTCTCGACCCGTGGCGCGCAGATACCACCGATCGAGCCTTTTCCGGTGCTGCAACCCAATGGTGTCGATCCGCCGGAGCATGATGTGTTCCGCAAGCTGCTCGCCCCCATGTTCACGCCGTTGGCCGTGCGGCGCATGACGGATGGGTTGCAGCGACGGGCAGAGTCCCTGATTTCGGGTCTTGCTGGCCACGGCGGTTGCGATTTCATCGCGGATTATGCCGCGAAATTCCCGACTGCAACCTTTCTCGAACTTTTCGGCCTTCCGGAAGAGCGGCTGCCCGAATTTCTGCGCATCGCCAATATATTCTTTCGCAGCACCGATCCGGATATCCGGGCGGCCAATCTTCTCGAAATCTATGCGGTTCTTGAGGAACTGTTCCGTGAGAAGGAACGGAATCCCGGTAATGACATAGCCACAACTGTCCTTCAGTCGCGCGATGTGGAAGGAAATGCCTATCCCTGGCAGGACATCATCAATTGCGGGTTCCTGCTCTTCGTCGCCGGGCTGGATACTGTGACGAACACCATGGCCTATGTCTGGCGTTATCTGGCAGCCACGCCGGATGCGCGGCGGAAGTTTCGGGAGCGCCTGGATGATCCGGCGGCTTTCCTGCTGGCCATCGAGGAATTGATGCGGATCAATGCCGTGTCGAATATCTATCGCCGCGTAACCCATGATTGTGAATATAGGGGCGTGCGGTTCCGCAAAAATGATCGCATCATCCTGCCGAATACGGTCGCGAACCGCGACGCGTCGATATTCCCCGATCCACAGACCATCGACCTCGACCGGAAGGTCAACAATCACGTCACGTTCGGCGTCGGGCCACATCGCTGCATCGGGTCTCACTTGGCCAAGCGGGAAATCATGATCTCGCTGCAAGAGTGGTTGCGGCAAATTCCCGAGTTCGAACTGGCCGGGCACGATGACGCGCCGTCGGCGTTCGGTGGCTCGGTCATGGGCTTCGAGTCCCTGAAGCTCCGTTGGTAGACGAAGCGGGAAGCGGAGAAGGCAACGCACCCTACGCCGTTTTTTCTAGAACGAGTAAGAGGAAACGGCGGCTCCTATGCTTCGCAATCTCAAGCAAAAAAGACTTCTTGACATGCATTTGCAAAGTGAGTGAATATTTACATAGCGCATATGGCAAATTTGGTCGGGGTGCTGCCGCCTTATTTGCCATGCCGCCGAATGAAAAGAGCGAGGATCTGTAAATGGCCACCCACTATGCCGAGCCGGCGACCGAAGAGGATTCGGCGCATCTGACGGCGCGCCCGTTGCCCATGGAGGACACGCCCGGATTGCGGAAGGCACTGGAACAGGGTGAACCGCACACATTGCTGATGACATACGTACATCTAAGCAGCGATGAAGAGATGCTCGACAAGTTCGCGCCGCATTTCAAGTCGCCTTACGCCTATCCGCCAGAATCCATTCCAGCGGAATATCTGTCGGAACTGCGCGAAAAGCTGCTGCATGTTCTGGTGACGCCCGGCGCGGCGAGACAGGGCGAACCGTCCGATATGCTTATGCATCGCATGATGGCGGTTGGCCTCGCCGAGGAAGTCGAACCGGAATTCCTGCCGCTGCTGTTCGACCAGATCGGCTTTCGCCAGGAGGGGCCGCGTAGCGACAATCCCGACCGCAAACCCGCCGATCCGGACTTCAAGGTGCTGGTGATCGGCGCCGGCATGACTGGAATGGCCGCCGGCATCAAGCTGGAGGAAGCCGGCTATGACTGGGTCATCATCGAAAAGAATGAGGAAGTCGGCGGCACCTGGTGGGAAAACCGCTATCCGGGCGTCGGCGTCGATACGCCCAGCCATTTCTATTCCTTCTCCTTCGCGCTCAACCCCGGCTGGCACAATTACCATCCGCAGGGCACGGACATGTTCGCCTACCTCAAGCAGGTGGCGGACGATTATGGTCTGCGCGAGCATATCCGCTTCAACAGTCGGGTCGAAAAACTGATATGGGACGAGGAAGCCCATGTCTGGAACGTCACCGTCCGCAAGTCGGACGGCAGCGAGGAGGTGATCCGCGCCAACGCTGTGATCAATGGACATGGCCCGGTCAACCGCCTGAAATGGCCGACGATTCCGGGATTGGAGAGTTTCGAGGGCATCCGTCAGCACACGGCGACCTGGGACATCTCGCTCAATCTCAAGGGTAAGCGTGTCGGCATCATCGGTACCGGGGCCAGCGGGGCGCAGTTCATCCCGGCAGTCGCCGATGGGGTAAGCGAACTCCATGTCTTCCAGCGCAGTCGCCACTGGGTGATGCCCACCCCTGCCGGCGAAGATAACGTCAGCGATGGCGTCAAGTTCGCTATGCGCCACATTCCGCATTATCTGGAATGGTATCGCTTCCGCATCTACTGGTATGCGGCCGACGGCCTCTATCCCAACGTGCTGCTCGACCCCGAATGGCCGAAGGATTCGCCGTCGGTGTCGGCCGTCAACGAAGCGATGCGCCAGTTCGCCATTGGCCATATCGAGCGGACCTTCGCCGATCGACCCGATCTTCGGGAAAAGCTGACGCCTGATTTCCCGGTCTTTTCAAAGCGCATCATCCTGGACCGGGGCACCTATTTCCCGACTTATCTGAAGCCCAATGTGCATCTGGAGCAGGAAGGAATCGAGCAGATTACGCCCAAGGGTATCCTGCTCAAGGACGGACGCGAGATCGAACTGGACGTGCTGGTCTGCGCCACCGGCTTCGACGTCGCCAACATGATGGGCGAGCTGGAGATTGTCGGTGTCGGCGGCAGGCGGCTGCGGGATGAATGGGGCACGGAAGATCCGCGCGCCTATTTCGGCATGCTCATTCCCGGCTTTCCCAATTATTTTCATACCGTCGGCCCAAACAGCGCGCCCAACCATGCGGCAGGCCAGAACCTGATTTCGGAATGTCAGGTCCATTATGCCATCGAATGCCTCGACTGGCTCAATGCGCGGGACAAGAAGGCGCTGCAACCCACCATTCCAGCCTATGATGCATGGCAAAAGAAGGTGGAAACCCAGATGGTGAACATGATCTGGAGCCACCCGCGGGCGTTCAGCTATTACAACAATAGCCAGAAGCGGAATTTCCTGTCCTGGCCATGGCGTCTGGTCGATTTCTGGAACGAATGCCGCGGGCCGCGGCACGCGGACTTCGAATTGTTATAACGGCAAGCCATCATTAGACGCGCGAAAAGAGGAAGCGGTGCCGCTTCCCCTTTTCGCTTTTCCTGTCCTTTCCAACTGTCCGGAATGTCCGCTATGCGGCCCGAACCGACTGGACGGGCCCGTTTCGCCGGTTCATTGTGAAGCGAGCAGGGGGGGCGTTGACCAAAACCATGCCGAGCAGTCAGGAAGTAAAGACCGCAACTTCGCATAGTCGCCGTGCAGGTCGCCCCAGCATCCGGGAAGCGGAACTCAAGCATGAGGCGATGCTGGAGGCTGCGCCGGAGGAATTTGCGCGCGCGGGTTTTCACGGTGCCTCGATCCGCGTCATTGCCGACAAGGCCGGCCTGTCGACGCGCACCCTATACAACCGCTATCCCGACAGGGCGGCGCTGTTTGCAGCCTGCCTCGAAATGTCATCCATCCAGATCCAATATAAGCCGGCCGACGAGCGCGGCACGTTGCGGGAGCAACTCATCCATTTCGGCCGAATGATGCAGAGGCGGTTGAATCAGGATCGATCCACTCGACTGGCGCGCGTCATCTTTCGGGAAGCGTCCAGCTTTCCGCAACTGAGGGACATTTCGTTTTCGCAATTCCATCGCTTCCAGCGCGGGCCGGTGCAGCATATACTTGAGACGCATGGCTTTCCGCCCGATCAGGCGGAACGTCTGGCCGAGGCCTATGTCGCGCTTGCTTTCCAGAAATGGCAGACGCGAACGATGTATGATCAGGAGCCGTTGTCTCCTGCGGAAATCGACGCGGAGATCGAACTGGCGACTTCGCTTTTCCTGAACGGCGCGCTGGTCTGGCGGAGAGACTGATCCAAGGGCAACAAAAAGGACTGGTCCGCGCTGTCTTTCCGGCTGAAATCCTGTTGGACGAGGCGAAGGCCTTTGCCCGATCGCTGGTCAGGGATCGATCGCCCGTGTCGATCGCGTTGATGCGCCAGATGCTGAATCGCAACAGCGCCTTCACCACCCTAACGAGGCGCATCTGAGCGTATCCCTTGCTGTCTTTTACACCAGCCAGGCGGATGGGCGCGAAGGGGTCAAAGCTTTCAACGAGGAGCGTCCGGCCGACTTTGCTGGCAAGGCTTCGCGAATGCCGATCTTCTATCCATGGTGGGAAGCCAAATAGGAAGACAGGCGACATGATGGCGGGTGAGGACAAGATCGCGAACGAGTGCCGATGCCCCCAACATCAAGATGAACTGTCCAGTCCGCTGCCGTGAATGATGGTGGTGGCACGCTGCCTATATTCGCGGGGCGACAGGCCGGTCGCTCGCCGGAAGGCCCGCGCAAAGCTGTTCGCATGGGCAAAGCCTGCCTGCTGCGCGACCTGCTTCATCGGCAGATCTGGCTGGGCGAGATGCGATTTGGCCTCCTCAATCCGATGGGCCTCGATATAAGTGGAGACCGTCTTGCCGGTGAGGGCGATGAACTGACGGTGCAGGTGACGCGGACTGATGCCGCATAGTTCCGCCAGTTCCGCAACGCCTGGCGTCGGCGCCTCGGCTTCGATCCGCTCGCGCACGCGGCGGAATTGCCAGGGGGCGAGCCGACCGGCGGTTTCTGCCCCGGCCGAATGACGGAACAGCCGTAGCAGTTCGATCTCGATCAGCGCAAACAGCGCCGCCATTGCCTGTGGTGACCGGTCGATCGGATTGACCAGTTCGCGATGGGCCAGCCGCATCAGGCTGCGCAGGGCCTCGCTCCGAATATTGAGCAGACTTTTGAGGAAACTGAGCGTTGATGGCGTTCTGCCGATGATGGACGCGGTGGCGGCATCGTTAAAAACGCAGCGGACCACGCGGATTTGTCCGCCTTCCGACCGGCCGCCTAGAGCGATGCCGGGATGGCGCACGAAGAGTGTACCCATGAAGCAGCGGCGATCCGAATCAATGGTCGGGAAATAGGCCGACGCATCGGTCGCCAAGGGCGGCAGTGACATTTCCAGCATCAGTTGCGTCTCGGTACGTTCGAAGCTGACGATATCAGGCCAGTGCCATTCGACCAGTTCGAACCGTCCGCCGGGAACCGGGCAGCATCCCAAGATCAAGGGCGCGAAATCGATATCGGTCATTGGACGATATGTCCTCTCCCTCCACTTGGAAGCTCATTTAGCATTTATCAAACTTATATGGTTTTTCATAATGCATTTCGTCAAAATTATCGCTATTAAAATCAATGTTTCGTATTTTATATCGAAAAACAATACGCAAATGGATGATTGATCTGCTTGCTGGAAGGAGTTTTTGCGACTAACGGAACCCATTCGGACATCATCGTGCCTAACTCGTGACGAGCGCCGACTTTTTTGCGTGAAGCAGCGGGCAGTCGCGATAAGGGTGGCGGAAATGCCTACGAAAACTGATAGTAGATAAGGGAGGATGTAATGAAATCCGCATATCTTGCCGGCATTGCTGGCATTATGGCCATGCCATGCGCGACAGTGGCAAGCGCGCAGGAATCGGCCGACGCCGAACAGCAGCAGGCTCAGGCAGCCAATTTGGGCGACATAGTCGTGACAGCGCGCCGGTCGGCTGAAACCCTGCAGGATGTGCCCGTTGCCGTGACCGCGCTAGGCGGCGATTTCATTGAACGCCAGAATATCTCCAGTCCTGCCGATGTACCGCAATTTGCCCCGAACCTGACCGTCGAACAGCAACCGTCCAGCCTGTCGGCGGCGACCGTTTATATCCGTGGCATCGGCAATCAGGAGCCTTCGGCAGTTTCCGAACAGGGCGTCGGCATATATTTGGACGGCGTCTATCTCGCCCGCTCTGCCGGCGCCGTGTTCGATCTGATCGACCTGGAGCGCATCGAAGTGCTGCGCGGGCCGCAGGGCACGCTGTTCGGCCGCAATACCATCGGCGGCGCGTTGCAACTCATCTCTAAAAAGCCCGCGGACACTATGGGTGTCACTGCCAAGGCCGGCTTTGCCCGCTTCAACGACTGGTATACGCGGGCGCGGCTCGATACGGGCTATATCGTCGGTGATGTCATCAAGGCGTCGATCGCGGCCCAGCATCGCGAATCCCACGGCTATGTCGACAATACGCTCACGCCCTCCTCAAAGGATCCCGGCGCGCTTAAGGCCAATTCGGTCGCGGTCGGGCTGGAAGGCGATTTCGGCGACGTCACCGTCAATTATAATTTCGACTATGACAATCGGAAGGGCACGCCCGCCTTCTTCCAGATCGTTGCCGCGACCCCACTGGCGCAGGATTATTATTCACAGTCACCCAGCTATGGTGGCGCACCCTTCCTGGTCAATCCGGTGCGGCAGGGGACGGTGCAGCAGGCTGGCTATGTCGACCGCAGCGGCGATTATCGCTACACCAGCAAAACCCGCGTTCAGGGCCATGCCCTGACTATCAGTTATGAGCCGATCCCCGAACTGACGATCAAGTCGATTACCGGCTATCGCAAATTCTTCCAGGACACGATCCTGAACCTGTCGGGCAATGGCGTACTGCTGGGCAAGGTCGTCGATTTCACCTCGCCCACTTTGGTATCGGTCCAGGCTGTCACGCCCTATAATGGCAACAACGCCCCGCAGAAGCAGTGGCAGTTCAGCCAGGAATTGCAGGCGATCGGCAAGGTGGGCGACATCAGCTATCTGCTGGGTATGTATTATTTCTATGAAAAGGCGTCGGAATATAATCGTCAGGCGCTGACCCTCGTCATGCCGGTGTCTGCGCTGACCTCGCTCGGTTTCCCGCAGGCGGTGGTCGATGGCATCGGTGCTTTGAATCCCGGCCTTACGACGGTCGGTGTCAATGCCAATCCGATTCAGGCTTTCGGCGGCACGTCGCAGTCGATGGCAGTCTTCGGTCAGGCGAGTTGGAAGCCTGCCGCGCTCGACGACAAGCTGGAAGTCACGCTGGGCGGCCGCTTCACCGGCGATGACAAGACTGCCTATCTGGCAGGCGACGTCAGCCCGGTTCAGCGCGGCCGCAAGAGCTTCGACAATTTTTCCTGGCTGGCTTCGGCATCCTATGATGTGACCCGGGGCGTGATGGTCTATGGCCGCGTCTCGACCGGCTATCGATCGGGCGGCATCAATCCGCGGGCGAGCGTCATCAACACGTTCGACCCGGAAAAGGCGACCGCCTATGAGGCGGGCGTCAAATCGCAGTTCCTCGACAATCGCGTGCGCCTGAATCTGGCCGGTTACATCACAGACTATGATGATCTTCAGGTGCAGCAGTTTGCCGCGGGCAGCGGCGGCGCCACCTCGCTGATCGTCAATGCGGGCAAGGTGCGGCTGTCGGGCTTCGAGGCGGAACTGACGGCGCTCCCGTTCACAGGCTTTCAGATCGACGGTTCGGTCGGCTATGTGAAGACGAACTACAAGACCTTCCTCTTCCGCGATCCGGCGACCAACATGATCCTGGATGTCGCCGATCAGGCCAAGCCGCTCTACACGCCGAAATGGAGCATTCATCTGGGCGCGGAATATTCCCACCCGATCGGCGATGCCCTGATCCGTTTGCGTGGTGACTATTCGCGCCGGACGAAGATCTGGTTCAACGCGCTGGATAACACCGCGCCGTTCAATCAGGAATTGATCTCGCCCTCACAGACGAACGTCAAGGCGCGGCTGTCGGTCGAGGAAATCCGCCTGGGTGGTGGCAAGCTGGACATCGGCCTGTGGGGCGACAATCTGCTCAACCAGAAGCGGCTGAACTACGGCATCGATTTCGGCGCGCTGGGCTTTGCAGGTGCGACCTTCAACAAGCCGGTTTCCTACGGCATCGACGCTCGTATCCGGTTCTGACGGAAAATGAGAGGGTGGTCCCGGCATCGGGGCTGCCCAAGGATAAAAAGGGACGCGAGACGATCATCGTCTCGCGTCCCTTTTTGTTACAAGGTTGAAAGGGATCAGCGGCCCATGGCTGCGACCGTTTCGGCTGCCCCGCGGATGGCGCCCTCAATATAGGTGACGCCGGTGCCGTCGCCTATTTCGGTCACATCATGGCCCGCGCTGCGCAGAGCATCGGCGAGCGTGGAATCGCCATGCGCGCCCATCGCCACGATGACATGATCGGCGGGAATGCTCTGATCCTCGCCTGATGCGCCGGTGAAGCCGACAGCGCCCTTATCGATGTGGATGTCACTGACGCCGGGGAACATCGCGACGCCATGTTCACGCAGTTCCGCAAGCAAACGCATCCGCCGCACCAGCAGCAACCCCCCGCCGAATTTCGGCGCGTCGCCGATGATCGTCACTTCACGTCCGCGCTCCATCAGGAATTCGGCCAGTTCGCAGCCGACCAGTTCGCCCCCGATGATGACGACCTTCTTGCCCAGCGGCATCCATGTGTGCGTCGCCTTGCGGACGAGTTCCAGATTGGAGGTAGCGCCGGTCGCCGCGCCGACCTTGGTCGCAAGGCGCGTCGTCCAGCTGGTCTTGCGGCGGATCGAGGCGCTCTCCTCCCCCAGCATCATGCCGCGTAGATCGTCGCCCGACAGCACGAAGTCCTGGTCGTTGCCAGGGATAGGCGGCATATCGCGCACTGCGCCCGTCGCGACGATCACCTTGTCGGGTTTCAGGCTGGCTATCAGATCAGGGCTCGCCTCGGTCTTGAGGCGCACGTCGACCGAGGACTTGCCAATTTCCCGCCGTAACCAGTTCAGCAGCCGCTCATTGGGTTCATAGGCTAGCGCCGCAAAGCGCAGTGTTCCGCCCAGCCGGTCGGACTTCTCTATCAGTGTCACCCTGGCGCCCGCCTGATCCAGCCGCCGCGCTGCCTCCATGCCTCCAGGGCCACCGCCAATAATGACGACATGGCCCGGCACCTTCGCCGGCGACCAGTCCAGATCCTCAAAGCCCGTTTCGGACCGCACGGCGCACCTTACCTGCTCGCGCAGATAAGCGGTCGATACGCAGGTATAGCAATAGATGCAGGGGCGGATATCATCGACCCGGCCCTCGGCCAGCTTCACCGGCAGGTCCGGATCGGCCAGCAGCTTTCGGCCCATCGCGAGAAAGTCGAACTCGCCATCGCCAAGGCCCTTGTTGCCCCGGTCGATCTCCACCCGGCCGGAAGCGATCACCGGAATGCCTACGGTTTTCCGGATCGCAGCCGCATATTCCAGATGGATACCCGGCTCGTGCGGGATGTTGGAGGCGGAATGCAGCTTCCCCTGACCCACGTCGTGATAGGCGGTGACGGTAATGCCGTCGGCGCCAGCGGCCTCCACCATCGGCGCCAGTTCCTTGGCATGGTCGATGGTGATGCCGTTCTTCTTGCCCATTTCGCGCGAGTCGATCTTGACCCACATCGGAAAGTCGGGGCCGACCGCGTCGCGTACTGCATGCACGACCTCCAGCAGCAGGCGGGCACGGCCTTTCAGGTCGCCGCCATAGTCATCGGCGCGCGTATTGGTTGCGGGCGACATGAAGGAGGAGAGGAGATAGCCATGCCCGCCATGAATTTCGATTCCGTCGAAGCCCGCGGCCTTGGACCGGCGGGCGGCGTCGGCGAATTGCTGCACGGCGAGCGCGATGTCGTCCTTCTCCAGCACCTTGATCTGCGGCAGGGCGCCACCGGCAAAGGCAGCCATTTCCTCCGGCAGGAAATAGTCGGGGAAATCGCCCGCGAAGGGCGGCGGAAAGGATGGCCCCCAGAGCGGATGCCCCTGTCCCGTTGAATGGGTGGCGACCAGCCCGCCATGATGCAACTGCGTTGCGATCCGCCCGCCTGCGGCATGGACGGCGTCGACTAGTCGCTTGAGGCCAGGCAGGAAGCGATCGTCGGAAATGGCGGTCTGCTTGGGCTGTACTGCGCCCACCGGCCAGGCGACGCCCATGACCCCGGTAACGATCATGCCGGCGCCGCCTCTGGCCTGCGCGACATGATAGTCGATCAGCCGCGGGCCGACCGTACCATCCTCTTCGGCGAGGCTGACGCCCATGGCGGTCACGAAGATGCGATTCGGGACGGTCAGTGTGCCGATCTGGCCGGGGCTGTTCAGCGTGAGATGACCACTGGAAACCCTGCGATCGGGCGCGGTGGCGACAGCCATTATCTCTCTCCTGTGCGTAAATGCGTAAATTTTGCCTTTTCATATCACGCCTAACGGCGCTAGTCTCATTCAATAATTACATATCGCGTAGAGTTATATCGAATCCTGGAGAGAGGTGGATGGCGCAGCAATGGTTGGATCGTATGGCGTTGCACGATCTGGTGATGCGCTATTGCCGGGGGTGCGACCGGCGCGATTTCGCGCTCGTCCGATCGCTTTATCATGATGACGCGATCGACGATCATGGCACCATGTTCAAGGGCGGTCCCGACGCCTTCGTTTCTTGGCTGCCGCAGGCGACCGCCCATTGGGAACTGACCCGCCACAGCATCAGCAACAGCCTGTTCGTGATCGACGGCGACCGTGCCGAGGGCGAACATTATGTCGAGGCCTGGCACCGCACGCCCGGCCCGGACGCGAAGCTGTTCATCGTGCTGGGCCGCTATCTTGACCGCTATGAACGGCGCGAGGGGACATGGAAATTCCGCCGCCGCAGCTTGGTGTTCGACCATGGTTCGGTCGTTCCGGTCGACGAGGCGGCGATGGACGCCATGCGCAAGGACGCACCCAATGGCCGGATGGATCGGGATGACCCATCCTTCACCTATCCGTTGCTGGCGGAGTTGGGCGCGTGAGGGGAGCGGTCTGGAATGGGGAATCGCTGTTTGTCACCGACCGGCTGACGCTGCGCCCGGTGGGGCGGGGTGAAGTGCGGGTCAGGGTATTGCGGTCGGGCATCTGCCACAGTGACATCGCGATGATGACGCCGCATTTGCCCGACCTGCCCGTGATATTGGGGCATGAAGCCGCGGCATCCAGTCGATTGAAGTGGGGGGGGAAATCCTGAAGGTGCTGGCCTCCGAGGCCAGGCCGATGGCGCTACGCGATCTCGTGAAGGCGGCGAACATGCCGTCG
>NZ_DATKFP010000040.1:0-5636 GCF_035511395.1 Sphingobium sp. | reverse complement strand
AGGGGGCGCTGCTCGAAGCGGCCGCGCATCCCCGCGTCATCGGCATCGGTGAAACCGGGCTCGACTATTATTACGACAAGTCGGACCGTGCCGTGCAGCAGGCACTGTTCCGCACGCACATCGCGGTTGCCCGCAAGACCGGTCTGCCGATCATCATCCACACCCGCGACGCCGAGGATGATACCGCCCGGATTCTCGAGGAAGAGATGGGGAAGGGGGCCTTCCCGGCGCTCATCCATTGTTTCACCGCGAGCGCCGTTTTCGGGCGGAAGGTTCTCGATCTCGGGCTGACGATCAGCATCTCGGGCATCGTAACCTTCAAGAACGCCAAGGCCCTGCAGGACGTCGTTCGCACAATCCCCGAGGATCGGCTGCTGGTCGAAACCGACTCGCCGTTTCTCGCCCCCGTTCCCCATCGAGGCCGCAAGTGCGAACCGGCCTTTACCGCCGACACCGCGCGTTTCGTAGCCGACCTCCGTGGCATTTCGGTCGAGGAACTGGCCGAAAAGACGACGCGCAACTTCTTCGCCCTGTTCACGAAAGCGCGCTACGCCGAGGTCCCGGCGTGAAGGTCACGATCCTCGGTAGCGGAACCTCGACCGGCGTACCACGCCTCGGCGGCGAGGACGGCAAGGCCGACTGGGGTCTGTGCGATCCCGAGGAACCACGCAACCGCCGCACGCGCGTGGCCATCCTGCTCGAAAGCGACGCGGGTTCCCGCATCCTGGTCGACACGCCTACCGATCTGCGCGCGCAGTTTCTGGCCAACGACATCCACCGGATCGACGCAGTGTTCTGGACGCATGACCATGCGGATCACTGCCACGGCATCGACGATCTGCGACCGCTTCGCTATGGACGCGCAGGCCCGATTCCAGGGTTCGCCGCGTCGGAAACGGTGCGCCGGATGCGCCAGCGCTTCGGCTATGTCTTCGCCGGTCAGCACGGCTACCCGACGCTGGTCTCGCTCGACAATCTCGACGTGGTTCGTCTCTGCGAGGGCTTTCGCATAGGCCATACGCAAATGCCGCATGGGCCGGCCGAATCCACCGGGTTCCGGTTCGAGGCCGACGGCAAATCAATCGGTTACGCGACAGACTTCAGCGAGATTACTCGCGGAATGATCGACCTGTTCTATGGTTGCGACGTCCTGGTCGTCGATTGCCTGCGCCGCGAGCCGCATCCGACGCATGCACATCTCGCCATGTCGCTCGAACTGGCAGAAGTCTGCCGCGTCGGCACGGCCGTGCTGATGCATCTCGACAAGAGCATGGACTATGCCACACTAAGTGCATCCGTGCCTGCGAACGTGCAGGTCGCTTACGATGGATTGGTGATCGCTCCATGAACCAGGCTGGCATGATTGCATCGGTCATTGCGATTGCAGCATGCTTGGTGCTGGCGTTGCGAAATCCGGAAATGCGCACGATGGGTGCTGGCAAGGCAGTGCGCCTCGCTGCCATTTGGGCGGCGATCATCATCGGGCTGGTTCTCGTCATCCAATTCTCGGGATTCAGGATCGAGCCCTGAACTCCGGACTTTCAGAGGTCCATTATTTACATAATGTTGATTATCGATCCAACATGAGCGACGTGCCCAACCAGCATATCGACCGCCTCCTTTCGATCATGGCCCGGCTGCGCGATCCGCAGACAGGCTGCGAATGGGATCGTCAGCAGACTTTCGCCACGATCGTCCCGTACACTATCGAGGAAGCGTACGAAGTTGCCGAAGCGATCGCGCAGGACGATCTTGCATCTCTTCGCGACGAACTCGGCGACCTCCTGCTGCAGGTCGTGTTTCATGCGCGCATGGCCGAGGAACTCGGGCACTTCGCCTTTCCCGATGTTGCTGCCGCCATTTCGGATAAGCTGGAAGCGCGGCACCCGCACATCTTCGGCGATGACACATCCGATCACGCACAGACCGAGCGCTGGGAGCAGATCAAGGCCAGGGAGCGCGCGGATAAAGGCGCGACCAGTGCCGTCGATGGCGTCGCAGTTGCCCTGCCGGCGCTGATGCGCGCCGAAAAGCTGCAGAAGCGCGCGGCGCGGGTCGGTTTCGATTGGCCCGATCCGAGCGGTGCTGCGGACAAGGTACACGAGGAAATGACCGAACTGGCCGAGGCCGGGCCGGAAGATCGCCTGGAAGAAGCCGGCGATCTGCTGTTCGCCGCCGTCAACCTCGTCAGGCTCAACGGCATCGCGCCCGAAGACGCGCTACGTTTCGCCAATGCGAAGTTCGAGCGACGTTTCCGCGGCATGGAGCAACTGGCGCAAGCCAACGGCGTCGACTTTGCCAGCCTCTCGCTCGATGCCCAGGAAGCCTACTGGCAGGCAGTCAAGCGATCGGAAAAGTAACGCAACCAAGGCTTACAACGAGGTGAAGCGCCCCAGTTCGCGTTCGGATAGCCGGACCTGCAGGCGCAATTGAGGCCCATCGCTGCCCTCGCCCGCGTCCTCTTCGGTCACGACCTCACCGCGCGCGTGGAGAAAAGCGAGGCGCTGGCCGTCGGCCGCCGGAATGACGAAGCTGTAGACCTTGGAATCCAGCGTCAGCGTCTTGCTCGCTATTGCCAGCAACTCGTCACAGCCTTCACCGGTCAGCGCCGAGACGGGGACGATGATTTCCCCTTCGCGGTGTGACATCGCTTCACGCAAGGCCTTCGCCTGCTCCGGATCGAGGAGGTCCCATTTGTTCCAGACCTCTATGATCGGAATCAGGGGCTCACCGCCCTCTTCCTCTGCCTTCTCCTGCGCCCATCCGGTCGCGCGTTCGTCTATGGCGGCGCGGCGCAGGGCACGCTCGTCGACCTGCGGTTGCAGGACTCCAAGGTCGGCGAGGACGTCGAGAACCTGACGCTTCTGGGCGTCGGTATCGGGATTGGCGATATCGCGAACGTGCACGATGACGTCGGCTGCCGTCACTTCCTCCAGCGTCGCGCGGAACGCGGCGACGAGCTGTGTCGGCAGATCGGAAATGAAGCCGACCGTGTCCGACAGGATGGCTTTTTCAAGCCCCGGCAGGCGGATCGCGCGCATCGTCGGATCGAGAGTGGCAAACAGCAAGTCCTGCGCCATGACTTCGGCACCGGTGAGCCGGTTGAACAAAGTCGACTTGCCAGCGTTGGTGTAGCCCACCAGCGCAACGATCGGCCATGGCGCCTTTTCACGTCGGTCCCGGTGAAGTCCGCGCGTGCGCCGGACTTGCTCCAGTTCGCGGCGGATCTTGGCCATGCGGTCGCGGATGAGACGGCGGTCGGCCTCGATCTGCGTCTCGCCCGGGCCGCCGAGGAAGCCGAAACCACCGCGCTGCCGCTCGAGGTGGGTCCAGCTTCGCACGAGTCGTCCGGCCTGATAATCCAGGTGGGCGAGTTCGACCTGCAGTCGTCCCTCCGCCGTCGCCGCGCGCTCGCCGAAAATCTCGAGGATCAGGCCAGTCCGGTCGATGACCTTGCGCTTGAGCTTTTCCTCGAGGTTGCGCTGCTGGATCGCCGTCAGCGAACCATCGACGATGACCAGTTCGGCCTCGTTCAGTTCGCAGGCGACCGAGATGTTCTGGATCTGGCCTTCGCCGAACAGCGTCGCCGCGCGCGGTTCGCGGATGATGATGGCCATGGCCTCCACCACCTCGAGCCCGATCGCAAGGGCGAGCCCCCTCGCCTCTTCGAGGCGCGCGTCGGCATCGAGATCGGCAACCTGGCCCTTGGGTCCGCGCATTTGCGGATAGACGACGAGGGCCCGCGCGCCGCGCGTGACCTCGCCCTTGAGTTCTTCGTTCAAATCAGTTCAGCTTCAATCCGGAGTCGCGACGTCAATCGTCGCCTTCCTCATGCGCCTGAAGGTCCACCGGAGTCACGGGCTGAATCGTCGATACGGCATGCTTGTATGCCAGTTGGACGTAACCTTCGCGCTCCAGCAGCATGCAGAACAGGTCGTAGGCAGCCACGCGGCCCTGCAGCATGACGCCGTTGATCAGGAACATCGTGACCTGGACGCCGGCATTGCGGATGCTGGACAGGAACACGTCCTGCAGGACGCGCGTCTTCTTGGCGGTTTCCGAGCCACTCGAAAACTGGCGCGCATCGACCGGGGTCGATGGCATGATCGTCGAGATAGCATGCTTGTAGACGAGCTGCGACTGGCCGTCACGACGCAGCAGGATCGAGAAATTGTCGAACCAGGTGACGATGCCTTGCAGCTTGACGCCCTTGACCAGGAACATGGTGACCGGGGTCTTGTTCTTGCGCAGGAGGTTCAGGAACTGGTCCTGAAGGTTCTGCCCCTTGCCCGCCGGCGGTGCCGCGGGGGCTGGTGCGCCGGCAACTGCTTCCGCCGGCTCAGGAGCGGGCGGCGGCGTCGGTTTGGGCCGTGCGGTGAGAGTACGACCAGCCATGTAATTCTCCGTGTTTTTGGCGGCCGCTTATGCGGTCCGCGATCTGGCGCCGGATTGCCCGGTGCCGTTCTCGAATCGAAACCTACCTATTTGCTGCAATGCAGTAAACTGCATTTTTGTAGCGAAAATGTTACAGTCCCGGTCAGGCGGGCCCTTGCAAGGGCTCGTCGCCCTCCGGTTCGTCCTCCCGGCGCTCGGACATTCCCAGCAGCTTGAGCTTGCGGTGGAGAGCGGAGCGTTCCATCCCGATGAAGGCTGCGGTCTTCGAGATATTGCCGGAAAACCGTCGTATCTGGACGCGCAGGTACTCGCGCTCGAAGCTCTCGCGCGCCTCGCGCAAGGGCGCGCTCATCATCACCGGGGCGCCGGCATCGCCCCCTCCCCGGCTGTTGAAGATTTCCGGCGGCAGCATGTCCGCCTCGATCCGCGCCAGCTTGTCGCGCGGGGCCATGATGACGGTACGCTCGACGACGTTGCGTAGCTGCCGGACGTTGCCCGGCCATTCATAGGCCTGCAGCGCCGTCATCGCCTCGCCGCTGACATGGGGCGGGGTAACCCCTTGCTCGCTGGCGTAGCGAGCGAAGAAATGGTCGATCAGCGCGGGAATGTCGTCGCGCCTTTCGCGCAGGGCCGGGATCGATACCGGCACGACGTTGAGCCGATAGAACAGGTCCTCGCGGAACCGACGCTCGGCGATCTCCTTCTCGAGATCGCGCGAGGTCGACGAGACGACGCGGACATCGACGCGGATCTGCCGGGTGCCGCCCACGCGCACGAACGCCTGGTCGGTCAGGACCCGCAGGATACGGGCCTGCGTGGAGAGCGGCATGTCGGCCACTTCATCGAAGTAGAGCGTGCCGCCGTCGGCCGTCTCGAGCAGGCCGGGCCGGATCAGCGCGCCGTCCGCTTCCTCGCCGAACAGTTCCTGTTCGAATCGCTCGGGAGTGATGCGGGCGGAATTGACGCTGACGAAGGCGTTGTCGGCGCGCGGGCTCCAGGCATGGAGGAGGCGTGCGGCGACTTCCTTGCCCGAACCGGCTGGGCCGGTGATGAGCAGGCGGCTCCCGGTGTTCGCGATGCGCTTCAAGGTGGCGCGCACCTGGTTGATCGCGCCGCTGGATCCGGTGAACTCCTCTGGCCCTGCGAAAGCCTGTCCCTGCTTGAGTTGTGCGTTTTCCCGGCGCAGACGCTCGGTCTCGGTCGCCCGGCCAACGAGGTGGAGCAGCTTTTCCGCCTCGAAT
>NZ_DATKFP010000039.1:0-8717 GCF_035511395.1 Sphingobium sp. | reverse complement strand
ATCCAGACCTCGATCGGCGGCTCCGCGCTGATGGCGTCGGCACACCAGACCAATCGCGGCACCTACCGCTCCGTGCCCGGCTCCAACATCCGCGTGCCGGTCGGCGGCAATGACGGTGGCCAGCCGTTTGAGAGCGTGATTCCGATCCCCAGCTTCTATGCCAGCGCGCAGGTCAGCGACCGGTTGTGGGTCGGTCTGGGCGTCAACGCGCCGTTCGGCCTGAAGCTGGCATATGATGACGGCTTCTTCGGCCGCTATGACTCGATCTACACCGACCTCAAAACCTACAATATCCAGCCGTCAGCCGCCTATAAGCTGACCGATAATCTGTCGATCGGCGGCGGCGTCGACGTGCAATATGTGAAGGCGAACCTGACCAACGCCCTGCCGCAGCTGTCGCCGCTGGCTCCGACCGACGGCTTTGCCCAGCTGAAGGGTGACGACTGGTCGGTCGGCTGGAATGCCGGCCTGTTCTACACCACGGGCGACACCAATTTCGGCGTCCATTATCGTTCCGGTATCAAGCACAAGCTGGCCGGCACCCAGACCGTGTCGGGCCTGCTTGGTCCGATCGCGACGGGCAATGGCGAATTCGACGCGACCGCGCCGCTGAACCTGCCCGACATCGTCACCGTCAGTATGATGCACAAGCTGACGCCGCAACTGCGCGCGATGATCACCGGCAAATGGTATAACTGGTCGAAGTTCAAGGGTATCGCCGTGACCTCCGCCACCGGCACGACGAACAAGGAACTGGATTACAAGGACAGCTATTCGGTCAGCGTCGGAGGCGAATATGATGTCAGCCCGGCCCTGACCCTGCGCGCCGGCACCATGTTCGATCGCAGCCCGACCAATCCGCAGCACCTGACCACCCGCGTGCCTGACGGCGATCGCGTCTGGCTGACCGGCGGTGCGACCTGGAACGTCTCGCAGGCGCTGGCACTGAATGTCAGCTACGCCCACACCTTCGTCGAGAAGGCGAACATCATTCGTCCGGACGGCTATTATCCCGCGCCCGCAACCGTCACTGCGACCACCCTGGCGCAGACCAGCGGCAATGCCGACCAGGTCGCCGCGTCGGTCACGCTTCGTTTCTGAGTTTTACGGTGCGGTCGTTTCAGCAAAGCTGAAACCGGGGACGCAGCGCTTCTAACCGTCACCAAAAATCCCTATAGGGGCTTCGTAGAGTACGGAGCCCCTTTTTCATGTCCGATCATAATCCCGGCCTGCGCCCTTGGCGCGACATTGCGCGGCGGCAGTCGCGGCAGATCATGGTCGGCAATGTTCCCGTCGGCGGTGGTGCGCCGGTCACGGTCCAGACCATGACCAACACGCTGACCCATGACGTCAAGGCGACGATCGACCAGATCCGCCGGTGCGAGGATGCGGGCGTCGACATCATCCGCGTGTCCTGCCCCGACGAGGAATCGACCGCGGCGCTCAAGCAGATCGTTCGCGCCGTCCGCGTGCCGATCGTCGCGGACATCCATTTCCATTACAAACGCGCGCTGGAAGCGGCCGATGCCGGCGCGGCCTGCCTGCGCATCAATCCGGGCAATATCGGGTCGGAAGCCCGCGTGAAGGAAGTGGTCGATGCAGCCAAGGCCAACGGCTGTTCGATCCGCATCGGCGTCAACGCAGGCAGCCTCGAAAAGGATCTGCTCGAAAAATATGGCGAGCCTTGTCCGGAGGCGCTGGTCGAAAGCGCGCTCGACCATATCAGACTGCTTCAGGATCAGGATTTCCACGAATATAAGGTCGCGGTGAAGGCGAGCGACGTCTTCCTCGCCGTCGCGGCCTATATGCAGCTGGCCGAAGCGGTCGATTGTCCGCTGCATCTGGGTATCACCGAAGCGGGTGGCCTGATCGGCGGCACGGTGAAGAGCGCGATCGGCATCGGCAACCTGCTCTGGTCCGGCATTGGCGACACGATCCGCGTGTCGCTGTCAGCCGAACCGGAGGAGGAAGTCAGGGTCGGCTATGAAATCCTGAAATCGCTCGGCATCCGCACGCGCGGTGTGAAGGTCATTTCCTGCCCGTCCTGCGCCCGGCAGGGTTTCGACGTGATCCGCACCGTACAGGCGCTGGAGGAGCGGTTGCAGCATATCAATACGCCGCTGTCGCTGTCGGTGCTGGGCTGCGTCGTCAACGGCCCCGGCGAAGCGCGCGAGACCGACATCGGCCTGACCGGTGGCGGCAACGGCAAGCATATGGTCTATCTGTCGGGCGTCACCGACCATACGATCCAGGATGCCGACATGGTCGACCATATCGTGAAGCTGGTCGAGGCCAAGGCGGCGGCGATCGAGGCGGAGAAGCTGGAAGCCGAGACGACCGACGCCGGCAAGGTGCAGGCGGCGGAATAGGCCGATGGCCCAGTCATGACCGGGGCATCGCGGGGGATCGCCATCCCCTTCGCCATCTGTTGCCTCGGCGTCGCGCTGTTTTCCGTGATGGACGCGGCGATGAAGGGGCTTAGCCTCTCCATCGGCCTTTATAATGCGCTGTTCTGGCGCGCGGTCACGGGGAGTCTGCTCGGCCTCGTTCTTATGCTGCTCACCCGGCAGCGCTGGCCGTCGCGGATGGTGTTGCGCATTCATCTGCTGCGCGGCGCAGTGGTGGCCTTCATGGCTGCGCTTTTCTTCTGGGCGATCATGCGATTGCCGCTGGCCGAAGCCATTGCCCTGTCGTTCATCGCGCCGCTCATCGCCCTTTATCTGGCGGCGCTGCTGCTCAAGGAAAGCGTCGGCCGTGAAGCGATTGGTGCGTCGCTGCTGGGGCTGGTTGGTGTCGGTGTGATCCTGTCGGGGCGTTTGCAGGGTGATTATGACGCCGACGCCTTGCTGGGCGCGCTGGCGGTGCTGGGATCGGCGGTCTTTTTCGCCTGGAACCTCATCATCCAGCGGCAGCAGGCGCAGGTCGCTTCCCCGATCGAGGTCGCCTTCTTCCAGCATCTGGTAATGCTGGGCGTGTTCGCGGCCGGCGCACCCTGGCTGGCGATCATTCCGCCCGTCAAGGCCGTTCCGCTCGTGCTGTTGGCCGCAACCCTGGCCTTCACCTCGCTTGCGGCGCTGGCCTGGGCCTATGCACGGGCGGAGGCGCAGCGGCTGATCCCGGTCGAATATAGCGCCTTCATCTGGGCGGCGATCATCGGCTGGCTGATATTCGGCGACCAGTTGACGGGGACGACCGTGGCGGGGGCGTTGCTGATCGTCGCCGGCTGCCTTATCGCGGCGCGCACGAAACGGGCCAATGTCGCCCATGTGGAAGCGGGGACGGCATGAGCATCATCATTCGCGAAGCGGTGGCCGACGATATCGGCACCATCCATGCCTTCATCCGGGCGCTGGCCGACTATGAGCGGCTGGCGCATGAGGTGAAGACGGATCGCGAGACGCTGGCGCGCTATCTGTTCGGGCCGCGCCCGATGGCAGAAGTGCTGATTGCCGAGCATGATGGCGCGGCAATCGGCTTTGCGCTGTTCTTCCATAATTTCTCGACCTTCGAGGGTCGTCCCGGCATTTATCTGGAGGATCTGTTCGTGTTGCCGCAGGCGCGCGGACTGGGCGCTGGCAAGGCGTTGCTCGCGCGCCTCGCGCAACTGGCCATCGAACGGGACTGCGCCCGGCTCGAATGGTCGGTGCTTGACTGGAACGAACCGGCCATCGCCGTCTATCGCGCGATCGGGGCGAAGCCGATGGACGAATGGACCGTACAGCGCGTCGATGGCGATGCGCTGGGCGCGCTGGCTGCGTCCTGAAATCCTGACCTTCGGGACGAGCCGAAGGGCGGCAGACTTGACGCGGAGTCACGCCCGGAGGCATTGTGCCGATCCGGAACATTTGGGGGACATGCAGTTTTATGGCCGTTGGCCGCACCGTGAAACGATCGCCGGAGTGGCGCGAAATGCTGAAGCGCAGCCTCATTCGCAGCGGCGCGCTGATCGGCGCGATCACGCTGATGCTGGCGACCCTGTTCCTGGCGCTCGCATTGCTCAGCTATGCCCCCAGCGATCCGTCGATGAACACGGTCGCGGGCGAGCATGTCGCCAACATCATGCAGGCGCCCGGCGCCTGGGCGGCGGATTTCCTGCTCTGGCTGCTGGGCGTTCCGGTGGCGCTGATCCTGCCGCTGATGGCGGTGACTGCGCGTCGCCTATGGGGCGATCAGGATATGAGCGGGTGGAAGGCGCAGTTCGGCAAATGCCTGTTCGGAATTGTCCTGATCGGTATCGCTCTGGCTCTGTTCCAGACCGATCCGCTGGTCGGCCTGCCCGCCGGCTGGGGCGGCGTGATCGGCCTCGTCACCGCCAAGGGGATCGCCAGCCTGACCGCGCAGGCGCCCGCCGCAGCGCCCTGGATCAAGGGTGTGCTGATATTCATTTCGCTGATCGGGGGCCTTGTCGCCTGTTATCGCAGTCTTGCGTTGGAAAGGCCGATCATCGCGTTGCGTCGCCCGGCCTTGCCTCGGTTCAACCTGCCGCGACCCAGCCTGGCCTTTGCGGGAGCGGGCGCTGCCGCGGTCGAGGGTGACGAGGACGAGGAGGATGACCGGGCCGAGCGTGTCATCGCGCCGCGCAAGCAGGTGTCGAACGAACCCAAGCCACCGATCACCATCCAGTCGCCCAAGCCCGCCCCGGCGCAGCGGAGCATGGCGCCGGTGTCGCAGGATGATCTGTTCGGCAACAACTCGCTGCCGTCGCCCGACCTGCTCAACCCCATTCCCGCGAGCCAGGGCGGCAAGATCGACAAGGCCGCGCTGGAGCGTAACGCCCGCCTGCTGGAATCGGTCCTCGACGACTTCCATGTGAAGGGCAATATCGTCGAGGTCCGGCCCGGCCCGGTCGTCACCATGTATGAACTGGAACCGGCGCCCGGTATCAAGGCGAGCCGCGTGATCGCGCTGGCCGACGACATCGCCCGCAACATGTCGGCCCTGTCGGCGCGCGTGGCGACCATTCCCGGCCGCACCGTCATCGGCATCGAACTGCCCAATGCGAACCGCGAGGGCGTGTCCTTCCGCGAACTGATCACCAGCGAACAGTTCATGCAGGAAGCCACGCTGCCGATCATCCTGGGCAAGAATATTTCGGGCGAACCGATCATCGCCGACCTTGCCCCTATGCCGCATCTGCTGATCGCGGGTACGACGGGCTCGGGCAAGTCGGTCGGCCTCAACGCCATGATTCTGTCGCTGCTGTATCGCATGACGCCGGACCAGCTGCGCCTGATCATGATCGATCCCAAGATGCTGGAACTGTCGACCTATGACGACATCCCGCATCTGCTTTCGCCGGTCGTTACCGAGCCGGCCAAAGCGATCCGCGCGCTCAAATGGGCGGTGGAACAGATGGAGGATCGCTATCGCATGATGGCGTCGATCTCGGTCCGCAACCTTGCCAACTATAACGAGAAGGTTCGCGCCGCGAAGGCCAAGGGCAAGCCGCTCGGCCGGCGCGTCCAGACCGGCTATGATCCCGAAACCGGCAAGCCCATCTATGAAGAGGAACAGCTGGATTTCCAGCCGCTGCCGCAGATCGTGGTGGTGGTCGACGAGCTGGCCGACCTCATGATGACGGCGGGCAAGGAAGTCGAGTTCCTGATCCAGCGTCTGGCGCAGAAGGCGCGCGCGGCCGGCATCCACCTGATCCTCGCGACGCAGCGTCCCTCGGTCGACGTCATCACCGGCGTCATCAAGGCGAACCTGCCGACCCGCATCAGCTTCTTCGTGACGTCGAAGATCGACAGCCGCACCATCCTGGGCGAACAGGGGGCCGAACAGCTGCTGGGCAAGGGCGACATGCTTTACATGCATGGCGGCAAGGGGCTGACCCGCGTCCATGGCCCCTTCGTGTCGGATGACGAGGTGCGGGTGGTCGCCGACCATTGGCGCGCGCAGGGCCAGCCCGACTATATCTCGGCCGTCACCGAGGAACCCGAAGAGGGCAGCTTCGCGCTCGACGGCGTGGACCTGGGCGATGACAGCCCCGATGCCCAGCTGTTCCGCAAGGCATGCCAGCTGGTGTTCGAGAACCAGAAGGCGTCGACCAGCTGGCTCCAGCGCCAGCTCCGCGTCGGCTACAACTCGGCTGCGCGCCTGATCGAACGAATGGAGGAGGAAGGGCTGGTCGGCCCGCCCAACCATGTCGGCCGCCGCGAAGTGCTGCGCGACGAGAATGGCAATCCCATCTGAATCGGCGGAAAGGCGGCCTGGATCGGGGACGATTGCACGTCACGCAATCGTCGTTTTGCCTTTCGCATTTGCGAGAATGAACCGGTTCGGACATAGGGAACGGGCCTTTCAGGCATCCTCTCCTAAAAACTTTCAAGGCCGGTCGTCAGATCGGCCTTTTTTTTGGCACCGAAAGCGTCTAGGCGTGCCCTGCTGCTGCCGCGCCGATAACATAAATTGGAGCGGTGCCGCCGGACAGACCGGCATGGCGAGGCGGGAGCATGGGGGATGGAGCTTGTCCCGATATCCAGTGCCAGATATCCAGCGGATGCTCTCCCCCATCCCCCGATGCTGTCTATTTCGGAACAGGCGGGTTCACAGCGGGTTCAAGCCCCGCCGCCTAATCCCATCCTTCCAGAACAGATGGAGTTGAACACGATGAAGCGCATCTTTGCGCCCCTCGCGCTTGCCCTTGCCGTTACCGCGCCGCTGGTCGTCCCGACCACCGCGGCGGTCGGCCAGCAGGATCAGTCCGACCTTGCGAAGGTCGATGCTGCCATTCGGGCGCTCACCACCCTGACCGCCGATTTCAGCCAGACGGACCGCAATGGCCAGACGCTGACAGGCCAATTGACGATCAAGCAGCCGGGCAAGGTCCGTTTCCAGTATCAGAAGGGCATACCGCTGCTGATCGTGGGTGATGGCAAGGCCCTGACCATGATCGACTATGAAGTACGGCAGGTGCAGCGTTGGCCGATCGGCAATTCGCCGCTGGGCGCGCTGCTTGATCCCACCAAATTGTCCAAATATGGCAAGATGGTGCAGACCGGCGATCCGTCGATCTTGAGCGTGCAGGTGCGCGATCCCAAGCGGCCCGAATATGGCACCATCAGCATGATCTTCAAACGGGACGCGGCCAGCCCGGCGGGACTCCAACTTTATGGCTGGGTGGCGCTCGATTCGCAGAATAATCGCACGGCGGTGCGCCTGACCAACCAGCGTTACGGCGTACCGGTCGCCGACTCCGCCTTCCGCTGGACCGATCCGCGACCCAAAGGCCGTTCGGCAGGCGGTTGATCCCATAGGATCGCGGGGTGGCCCGAGCGCCCCGCGGGACAGCCCGAAAAACTTTCATTTTCGTTCATCTGCCGCTCATATGAAGGGCGCTAATCAGGAACCCACGACGAGAGACAAACCGGGATTTCCCCCCTGTTACCCGGCCCCAGCTCTCGTCGCAAAGCGCTTCAAGGGCGCGATCGAGACCCCCGTTCCACGCCCCCGGAGCGGGGGTCTTACTTTGCCCGGCGCTTGCGCAATATCTCGCGCGCTCCTAGTGCGGCATTCATGGCCGACACCCTTTCCATTTGCTCCTGGAACATCAACAGCGTCCGCGCGCGCATCGATATCGTCGAACAGCTGTTGCGGCAGGAAGCGCCCGACATTCTCTGCCTTCAGGAAACGAAGGTGGTAAACGAGATTTTCCCCACCGACATGTTCCGGCGGCTGGGTTATGTCCATCAGGTGCTGAACGGGCAGCGGATGCACCATGGCGTGGCGATCATGAGCAGGGTGCCGATCCATGAGGACGACCGGCTCGACTGGCAGGCCAATGGCGAGGCGCGCCATGTCGGCGTGCGGCTCGACAATGGCGTCCGGATCGAGAATGTCTATGTCCCCGCCGGTGGCGACGTGCCCGACCGGGAGGTGAATCCCAAGTTCGGGCAGAAGCTCGATTTCCTCGAACGCATGATCCAGTGGTCCTCCGACCTGGAGGACAAGCCGACCATCCTGACCGGCGACTTCAATATCGCGCCGTTGGAATGCGATGTGTGGAGCCACAAGCAATTGCTGAACGTCGTCAGCCACACGCCGATCGAATGCGAGATTCTCGGTCGGCTTCAGGTGTCGAACGACTGGGTCGATATCGCCCGCCATTTCCATCCGGCCCCGGCGCGGCTCTACACCTGGTGGAGCTATCGCGCGAAGGATTGGGCGGAATCGGATCGCGGCCGCCGGCTGGACCATATGTGGATGACGAAGGATGTTGCGGACAAGGCGATCAGCCACCGCGTGGTCGAACCCGCGCGGAGCTGGATCAAGCCGTCCGACCATATACCGATCATCACCGAGTTCGCCTTCTGATGGCCGCCGATCCCGCCGCCCGCAACGCCGCCCGCGCCATCGATGCGCTGCGTCGGGGCTGGGCGGTGCGCCTGACCGCCCCCGACGGCGCGATCCGGCTGATGGCGATCGAGGGTGCCGACGCGGTTACGCTCGGCGGGTTCGATCCCGACGGCGAAGCCGACATCCTCATCTCCGCCGCGCGGGCCGAGACGCTGAAGCTCGCCAACCAACTGGCGGCGGCCGATCCTGAGCTGCCGGTGCTGGTCGAACGCACATCGTGGATCGACGCCGATGTCGCGACCGCCATCGCCGATCCGGTGCTGGACCTTGCCTCGCCGCTCAAGGGACCGTTCCGCGCCCGGTCGCTGCCGGCCCCGCAGGCCGCCAGCGCCGCGTTGCGCCTTGCCCGGCTGGCCGGC
>NZ_DATKFP010000038.1:0-10225 GCF_035511395.1 Sphingobium sp. | reverse complement strand
GGCAGATCGGGACGCGTGGTTCTCGTCAACGAGGCCGTGATCAGCGGGGATATTCCAGATGTGACGTCCGCAGTGAAAAAAGCCGTCTACGCACGCGTGCTTATGCCCGGCGTCGCTTCCGCGCGTCCGGTCCGCGAGGACATGCAATCCTTCATGGCGAGGGGAGGTCCAGGTGAGGGCAGACAGTGAGACCGCGCCGATGAGTATCGCCGCGCCCCGGCAGCGGCATTGTCGCGGCAAGCTGGGCGCCGCCTGCGCGATCGTGTCTGCAGGCCTCGTCCTGCTGAGCCTCTCGCACTGGAGCGCGACTCATGCGCTGATGATAAACGAAAGCGAGTCCCTCCCCAACTGGGCCTTCGTCGTTGAGGCGGGGCGGTTTCCCAAGCGCGGCGAATACGTCGTGTTCCATCCCGGCCGAGATCCGCTGGTCGCGCGGTATTTCGGCGGGAAGCCCGCCGCCTTCGCCAAAATTGCCTACGGCCTGCCGGGGGATTGGGTAAGCCGCTCCGGCGCTGACGTGCTGGTGAATGGCCATAAGGTCGCCCGGCTCAAACCTTTCACCCGCAGGGGCGATCCGCTTGCAGGGGGGGCGATCGGGAGAATTCCAGATGGGTGCGTCTATGCCGGCAGCCCGCACCCGGATGGCTTCGACAGCCGCTACGCCGCGATCGGCTTCGTGTGCCGTGACCGGATCGCCGGGGTGGGGAGGCCGATCCTGTGAAACTCCTGGCCTTCCTCAGTGCGGCGGTCATTGGCGCGCTTGGCGGCATTTTCCTGCCCGGGCAGCATCCGGCCGGGGCTGTTGATCACGGCCAGGTCGGCGAGGCCTGGCCGATCACCGAACCCGACCTTCTCGAAGTGATCCGTGTCCGCCTCGAGCGCGCAAAGACGCACGGCGGCCTCGATGTTCTCAACACCCGCTTCGCCGAGCGGGTCAAGGCGAGTGTCCAGCGACCTGTGCCCGTCGCGGGTGTCGTCGCGGCAGTGGAGGACAGGACCTGGGAATATGATCCCACGGTGAGGATCGAACACGATATCCGCGACCACGAGGGAAACCTCATCGCAGCTGCGGGCCAGAAGGTTAATCCGCTGGATTCGATCCCTCTTTCGAAGAAACTCGTCTTCATCAACGGTGACAGCCCGGCCGAAGTCTCCTGGGCAATGGAGCAGGGGGATGACTTAAGGGCCAGGGTTATCATGGTCAGGGGCGCGCCTTTCGACCTGATGAAGACGAACCGGCGCCGCTTCTACTTCGATCAGGAAGGATCGCTGACTGGAAAGTTCGGGATCAAACATACCCCGGCGTCGGTCGAGCAGAGCGGCAGGCTCCTCGTCGTGCGCGAAGTGGCCCTGAGTCAGGGCAAGGGCACATGATGGGTTGGCTGCGCAGACGGTTGCCGGCGCCCATGGCCGCGCCCGAGACCGCAGCCCTTCGTGCGGCTCGCCGCCGCCTGGTTGCCGCGTTGATGCTGCTCGCGATGCTGACACTGTTCTGGAGCCCGGCTGCCGGTCTCCTCGGCGGCGGGGCATTCGCTCTATTCCTGGCGCTGGTCGTGTTTACCGCGTTTCAGGGTGCGTTCTGGATCAGCGCGAAGAACGCTGCCGATGACGCGTGGCTGCTGTCGGGAGAATGGCGCGATGAATAGATGGCTGCTCCGGGTCGCCGCCATTCTGTTTGTCCTCATGCCCGGTGCCGCCGCAGCGCAGGCGCCCACAGCAAGCTGCTCGGGCCCGTTCGTGAACCCGATCACTGACGTGTGCTGGGGCTGCATGTTCCCGCTCTCGGTCGGGAGCCTCAAGATCTGGCCGGCCTCGCGGGCCGATACGGACAATCCGGATTCGCCGATCTGCCTTTGCGGTTCGCCGGTCCCGCGCATCGGCGTCGCCATGGGCTTCTGGGAACCGGCGCGCCTTATCGATGTGACGACGAAGCCGTTCTGCTTCCCGAGCCTTGGCGGCCTCAGGCTCGATCCGGGCCTTTCGATGGGCGGGGGCTATACCGCCAGCACCGGATCAAACGGCGGTACCGACACGGCGAAGTACCATGTCCACTACTACGTTTACCCGCTGCTCTACTGGCTGGAGATCCTGACCGATTTCCTGTGCTTCGAGCAGGCGAGCTTCGACATCGCCTACATGACCGAGATCGATCCGCTGTGGCAGGACGACGCACTCACCACGCTCATCAATCCTGAAGCGCTGCTTTTCGCCAATCCGCTGGCGCAGGCGGCCTGCGCGGCGGACTGCACGGCGGCGACGGGGGTGTTGCCGCTCGACGAGCTGTTCTGGTGTTCGGGCTGCCAAGGCTCGATGTACCCGATGAACGGCAATATCGGTGCGAGCACCGGCATGACCCAGTCCGGGCGGTTGGCGGCGGAGCGCATGGTCTACAAGATGCACCGCCAGGCCCTCGGGTGGGGAACGGCGGGCGCGAAGGCCCTGTGCGGCAAATATATCATGCCAATCCTCAAGAAGAGCCAGTACCGGCTGCAGCAGGTCAACCCGGTGCCGATGGTGTCGGGGCGCGAATCCTGCTCGCCGATCGGCGGCTCGGTCCTGCTGCCGCGCGCCGCGCGCACGTACCCGGTGACCGGCGAGGACATGGGTTTCCTGCTGTGGAGGAAACGCAATTGCTGCGTCCTGTGAACTCTCCTGGAATGCGCGGATCGCTCCTTACGATCGCAGGCGCACTGGCAGTCGGGCTGGTCAGCGCCGGGCTCGCGCAGACGCTCGAAGGCCTGGATATGCAGGCGCTTGAACGGCGCGGCGAGGCGTCGCAGGCCGACGCCCAAGCGCTGATCGACTTCGTGCGCGGACAGCGCGACCCGCAGGCCGCGGCCGCGCAGGAGCTTGCGAATGACGCCTACGACCGGTTTGCCGACCTCGACATCAGCAGAGTCGCTGGCGGCGCCAGCGACTCTGTCATTGATCTCGACGAGATGGCTGCGGCGGCCAAAGGCAATCTTGCGGGGCCTAAGTCGAGCCCGCTGTTGATCACCTTCGTGAGCCTGTCGATGCCCGAGAACTCGCTGCGTCGTACGATCGCGGACACCGCGAGAGCAGGCGGCCTCGTCGTCCTGCGCGGCTTTTCGAAGGAGGGCGCCAAGGCATTCGTCGAAGGCCTCACGAAGGTCGTCGACCAAAAAGGCGCTGCGAACATCGCCATCGATCCGCGCCTGTTCCGCGCGTTCCATGTAGACCGGGTTCCGACGATCGTGTCCGCTGCCAGTACGTTCGAACCCTGCGACCAGCTGGACTGCGTGACCCCGCCGCCGCCGCACGACCGCATCTCCGGCAATGTCACGCTGACTTACGCCCTGCAGACCTTTGTCGTTGAAGAGGGGCCAGGGGCGCCTGCGGCCCGGGTGGCCCTGGCGAACCTGGCAAGGCATCCGTGAGACCGTGGCAGCTTCTTTTGGCCGTGGGCACGCTACTCGCGCCGTCGGCGTTCGCGCAATCTCAGACAGCGCGGGATGCCGAGGAATTCGCCCGGTCGATCCGCGATGGTTCGTCCACCACCATCCTGCAACAGGGAGCGGAAAATAGCGTTCCAGGTTATGGCGGCACCGATTTTGACGAATCGAAATACCTTGATGACGAGGATGGCCTGGCCGATGCCGGGACGGCGCAGCGTTATGCGGATCCGAACTACGGGGTCGTGATCGATCCGGCTCGGCCGGAATTCGATCCGGCGACGATTGATCTGTCGTCTGCAACGCTGATCGAGGATGATCCACGCAGCTATATCGGCACCGACGTCGCCCTTGGCGGATCGGCCGGGGCCTGCGAGCCACTGCCGAGCACCGGCGCCAGCACCTCGACGTACTACGAGACCTGCAACCAGGGCGACCAGGTCCTGACAACAGCGCAGACCTGCACCTCGGTGTTGGACGTGACGGCGGAGAACCGGACCTTCTGGTTCTACTATGCTGCAGCGGAAGGCCCCTTCGCCGCGCTGGACAGTCTCCAGGATGAGATGGCCGACGGCACCTGCAAGGGCAACGGCCGGGTTCCCTATTGCAGTTCGTCGCCGGTCTACGGTTTGATGCCGCGCGGCGACTGCCAGTCGACCTTCGGCGATACCGTGGTCCTGGATATCCAGTGCTCAGCGCCGGCATCGGTCTACGGTAACAGGGTGCTCTTCTTCGACACCCGGTATCCCGCGATCGCGCCGGCGACCGGGCAGCACTGGTACCGCATGGAGGATCAGTCGGCGCTGGTCTCCGCCATGCCCAATGACGGGGCCTGCGCCGCTCTCTCAGGTAATGCGCAGTGCGCGGAGCAGGCTGGCGAGGTTTGCACGGACAGCGACCCGATCACCCGCGTCATCAACGGGGTCTCCGTCACGCAGCCCTGCTGGGCGTGGACACGAAGCTTCCAGTGCACCGAGCGGCGCTCGGCGAACGACTGCGGCGAACTGGCCGCCAGACCCGAGTGCCGTTTTGACCACCAGGAATGCCTCAGTGAAAACGGAGACGGCTCCTGCAACGTCTATGACAGCATCTATGCCTGTTCGACGCCGGCCACGGGCGGCGGAGCGTCGGCTGCATACGTGTGCGCCGGCGACCTGTACTGCCTCAACGGTGAATGTGCCCAGGTCGAGCGTGAGGCCTCGACCGAGTTCAAGGACGCCATGGTCGCGGTGCAGACGATGGGCAATGTCCGGGGCGAGTTCGATCCCGACACGCTGACCCTATTTGGCGGCGAAAAGGCCGGGTGTCACAAGCCGGTGTTCGGGCTGGTGAACTGCTGCGCCGGCAAGACGTCCGGCCTGCTGACGACCGCGACGGGCGCTGCGGCGATCGCCAGCGGGCCCGCCGCCATTGCGGCGCTGGCCACGCCGTTTCTCACTACGTTTCTGTGCGGAAGCGAGGAGAAGATGCTCGACGTCAAGGATCGAATGGGCCTGTGCCACTATGTCGGCAGCTACTGCTCGGACAAGGTGCTCGGTGTCTGTACCTCCAAGCGCAAATCCTACTGCTGCTTCGAGAGTAAGCTCAGCCGCATCTTGCAAGAGGATGGCCGCCGGCAGATCGGCAAAGACTGGGGCGAGGCCGGGGAGCCCGCATGTGAGGGTTTCAGCATCGAGGAATTCCAGCGGCTTGATCTGTCGAAGATGGATTTCAGCGAAGTCTATGACGAGTTCGTCGATGCCGTCAGGGTGCCCGACGAAGTCCAGACCTCGATCGAAATCCAAGGCAGGATCGAGGACTATTACCGATTGCGCCACGGGACGTGAGCGGCATGCGGGACCATTCTCGGTACCGCAGGTCCGTCGCTCCCGCGGCCGCACCTTTACTTTTTCCGGTCGTTTGGAGGAGCGCGGCCATGCGTGAATTTGGATCTCTCGCTTTCATCTTGCTTGTCTCCCTTACATTCGCCGCGAGCTCGTTTGCGACACTGGCACAAGACATCCCCTCAGCAGCAATTCCGGCGCCATCGGCCAAAGTGGGCGAACTGCGCGACGCCTTCTATTGCGAGCAGCGAAAGCTGGGCAGCTGGTTCTACTGCAATCCCGAAACGAAGGCAGAGACCGACAAGGCCAAGCCGGCGCGGCCGGCAGTGCCCGCAGTAAAACAGCTGGCAGCGATCACCGAACAGTTGGACGAGCTGAAAGCCAGGGCAATCCTTGAGCCGACGACTGAGAACCTGACCGCCTACATGCATTATCAGCGCGAGCAGCTCGATCGCGCGTCCACCTTCGCAGATGTGTGGGGAAGAGCGGTCTGGCAGAACCCCGAGCTCGACTACACGCTCGAGCGGCCGATCAATTCGCTGGGCAAGCAGA
The DNA here is from genome assembly GCF_035511395.1 of Sphingobium sp. GTDB lineage: Bacteria > Pseudomonadota > Alphaproteobacteria > Sphingomonadales > Sphingomonadaceae > Sphingobium. The sequence goes on along the minus strand of NZ_DATKFP010000038.1, from coordinate 4,437 downwards.
CATGGCTCGCCGATCGCAAGGCAGCGAAGGCCTCGGCGATGAAGGCACTCGCGCAGCGCTACGGCGTCTTCTATTTCTACGCATCGGCGTGCTCCGCATGCCGTGTCTTCAGTCCGATCATCCGCTCGCTCTCCGACCAGTACGGACTCGAGGTCATGGCGGTCTCGATGGACGGTGGCCCCAACGAAACCTTCCCACGCTATGCGGTGGATACAGGCCAGTATGAGCGCATGGGGCTGACCGGCAATCAGGTGCCTGCACTCGTCCTTTTCGATACGCAGACCAGGCGGCCGATCCCCATCGGCTACGGCCTGATGGCGGGGGACGAGGTGATGGACCGCATCTTCACGCTGACGCGCACCGAGCCCGGGAGGGACTACTGATGGCACAGGTTGGGGCCGCAGCAGCGCGCCGGGCCGGGATCGTACTCGCTATTGTTGCCGCCGCGCAGATGGCCCTCGTCCCCGCGCAGGCGGATGTCGGAGCAGAGCTCAACGACTTCTTCAATGATGTGGGCGGCGCCGGCAATGCCTATGGCCCGACGGCCTTCCAGGGGCAGTCGGCAGGCTATTACACTGGTGGGGGTGTCTGGACGCGGTTTCCGAGCAAGCAACTCAGTCCCGTCAACATCCAGTTGCCCAGCGTGAAAGCAGGGTGCGGCGGCATCGATATGTTCGGCGGCTCGTTCTCGTTTATCAACACGGACCAGATCGTCGCCATGCTCAAGGGCGTGGCCAGCAACGCCCTGGGCTTTGCCTTCCAGCTTGCGATCAAATCGATCAGCCCGCAGATATCTCAGACCATCGAGGAAATGGCCCAGAAGATCGAAAAATTGAACCAGATGAACATCTCCTCCTGCGAAGCGGCGCAGGGCCTCGTTGCCGGGCTGTGGGGCGAGAGCCAAGGCCGGGATTCCGAGGTCTGCAAGGCGATCGCCAACTCCCAGGGCTTCGCGACGGACTGGGCCAAGGCGCGGCAGGACTGCAACGCGGGCGGTCAGCGTACCGAGATCATCAGTAAGAACGGCGACGAGGCGATCCCGTCCAAGTCCTACAACTACACCTGGCACATGCTCGAGAAAAGCTATCCGTCGTTCGACCGCGAGTTCAAGGAATACCTGATGTCACTGGTGGGCACGATCATCTACCAGCGTGCCCGCAACGACGAAGGCAGCGGCACGGTCCGGTACGTTGGGCAAGGCAACCGCGAACTCATCCAAGCGCTGCTTCTTGGCACGCCTGGCACCAGCGTTCTGCGCTGTGACGACACGGAGAACTGCCTCGAGCCGGCGGCGAGCGGCACGGTGTCTATCAGCCAAGCGCAGGCGCTGCAGCCGAGGGTTGCCGCCCTGATCGGCTCAATGGCCGCCAAAGTGAAGTCCAATGAGGCTTTGACGCCGGAAGAGATAGGAATCTTGGGCGGCACGAGCGTACCTCTCTACAAGATCATCACCGTCAACGCCGCAGCTCAGCTCGGCGGCTTGACGGAGGCCGACATCCAGGGCCTTGCCGAAATCGTCGCCGTCGACATGCTCGGGCAGATCGTCCAGGAATTCTACGGATACGTACAGAAGGCGCAGGGCTCCTTCAACGAGGCGGACAAGGCGACGCTCGCGCAGTGGCGTGAGCAGCTCCAGAATGTCAGCAAGGTCCTCGACGGCTACAGCTACAGCCTGAACGAGCGCCTCGTGAGGACCCAGACTTTCGTGGAAAAGGCGGTCTTCTTGGAGAGGACCCTGCGCAACGCGATATCCCCGCAGATGTCGGCGGCGCTCTCGTTCCGGTCTGGCGCTGCGGCGCAAGGGCTCGACTAGGAGGCTACGCGATGCTGGAGGTCTTCACGATCGGCGGGGGCGAATATATCGTCAACGTCCTGAATGCCGTCGCATCCTGGACCGGGGGAGGGGGCTTTCGCTCCCTGGTTCAGGTCACTATGGTAATCGGTCTTGCCTATGTGCTGCTGGTGGTGGCCTTCAGTCTCAACTGGAAGGCCTGGTTCCAGTGGTTCGTGTCGGCAACTCTGATGTACGGCGCGCTGATCGTCCCGACCACGAGCGTCAAGGTCACCGACCGCATCAACCCGAGCCTGGCGCCTGCCGTAGTGGCCAACGTGCCGGTCGGGCTTGCCGCCATCGCCTCCTTCACAAGCCAGATTGGCGACTGGCTCACCGAGCAGGCCGAATTGGTCTTCGTGATGCCTGACACCCTCGCCTTTCGCACGAACGGGATCATCTACGGGGCACGGCTCTATGACAAGACGCGGGATTTCAGATTTCGTGACCCGCGCGTGCGCGCCAATCTGTCGGAATATTTCAGGCAGTGCCTGTTCTATGATTTTCTCCTGGGTCAAAAGAACCCCGCAGATGTCATGAACTCGGACGACATCCTGCGCGATATGGGGCCAGGCTCCCCAGCCAGAGCTATGTCGTTCTGGAACGGGGACGGCTCGTCGCAGATCAGGACGTGCGCGGCGGTGTACGCCGAATTTCAGGGAACGACCGGCTTCCCGAAATATACGGATGAGGAACTGCTGCAGACGGCTCCGACCTTCTTTCCCAACCTGAATCAGGCGGCGGCGAAATCCAAACTGGAAGCCGATCTTCCTGCGGTGGCAGCGGCGTTCCACGGCTCGGCACAGAATGCCGCCCAGCTCTTTCAGCAGCGTGCGCTGACCGATGTGTTTCTCGAAGCGCGGGCCAATCTCTCGGGCGCCGACGGTGACACGTTCGCGATGATGCGCGCTGAAACGCAGGCCAAGAACACCTACACCTCGATTTCGCAGCAGGCGATGACCTGGGTGCCACTGCTCAACATCGTCCTCGTCGTCGTGTTTTATGCCATGTTTCCCGTGATCTTCCCCCTGTTTCTCCTGCCGCAGACGGGCGTGGGCGCGCTGAAAGGTTACCTCACCGGGTTCTTCTATCTGGCCGCCTGGGGGCCGCTCTACGCGGTCCTGCATATGTTCATCATGGGGCGTGAGGAGGCTGCCATGGCCGCGGTGTCCCCTGGCAAGATGACGATGGCGACGATCGAAAGCATCGATGCCGTGAATGCGGACACAGCCACGATCGCGGGTTTCCTGATGATGTCGATCCCGTTTCTGGCGGGCGGACTCGCGAAAGGGGCGCTGACGATCTCGAGCCAGGCGACCTCGATGTTGGCACCGGCGCAGTCGGCGGCAGAGGCGGCGGCGATCGAGCGCACAACCGGAAACTACGCTTACGGCAACCAGAGCTTCCAGAACCTCACGGGCAATGTGGTCCAGCGCGACCAGTGGAACACTGCGCCGGTGTATTCTGGAGGCTTTGGCCGCTCGACATTCGTCAATAACAACGGAACGCAATCATCTCAGACCTTCGATGGCACGATGATCTACGACAACCGGTCCGGTATCAGCAGCCTGGGCTTCACGCCAGGCGCGTCGCGCTCGACCATGGCCGAAGTGAGCCAGGCGGCGGCCGAACTCGAGACGCGCCGCTCGTCGCTCACGAACTCTAGGTCGGAGCGCGTAGCCGCGCTCGAGCGGGCAGGGTTCAGCGAAGCGAGCGGGTTTCGGACGTCCAGTGGGTCCGAAGCATCTTCCGGACATGGCAACTCGGCAAGTCGGGGAGAGAGCCACAGCAAGTCGCAGGGCTCAACGGATCAGACTGGTTCCTCACGGGATATTGGTCAATCGACAGATGCTAGCCGGTCGTCTCAGAACCTCTTCAGGGCGGGCAATGGCACCAACTGGGCCGTGAGCGCGTCCCTGCCGCACCTCGGACGGGAAGCTGGCGCGGCGGGTCGAAAAGGCGGTGCCACCGGCAGTGGATCGTTCTCTGGAAGGATCAGCACAGAGGCATTCGACGGCGTCCAGTTCAGCGACAGTGTAAATGAAAGCAGGATCGACAAATCCAGCATCCAGTCCAGCGCGACCGACCGGAAAAGTGAAGATCACAGTGAAGAATACCGCCTGAACGAGGAGGGTTACTCACGCAATGCCGCATTCTCGCGCAACGAAAACTATTCGGAAAGCCGCTCATTCCGTGACAGGACGGTCGAAGAGATCCGCGCCATCGACAGGCAGCTTGCCGAGATTCAGGATACTTCCCGTTCGCTTGGGACGACTTGGACGAGGCGCGAGGGCGGCGGTATGCAGGTCAGTCAGGATCTCTCCCAGATTATCGCGAGCCGCTATCAGGAATACGCCAGCAACGCCGAGTTTCGGGCGCTTGGGGCGCCATCCCTGCAAGCCGTGGACCTCAGTCCGCCACAGATGCGTGCACACGACATGATCGTCGATAGGATAGCCCGGGATTACGTTGACCAAATCATGGAGCCCGTTCGCGATGAGCTCGTGCCCGCGACCGAATTTAGTGGTTCAGTGCAGGCACCGGGCGATTTCAGCGAAGCGGATTTGCGGAGTCTCCGTTCTGATGGCGGTCGTCGCGGTGGCCCC
>NZ_DATKFP010000037.1:0-9599 GCF_035511395.1 Sphingobium sp. | reverse complement strand
CTCGTAGCCAGCATCTTTCCGGTCAATCAGCGCGCCAGCGCCATGTGCCTCGTCTATTCCGGGCTGGCCATAGGCACCGGCCTTGCTTTTGTCGTCGGCGGGTTCGTAGCCCAGCATTGGGGATGGAGAGCGGTATTCTTCATCGTGGGTATTCCCGGCATTGTCCTCGCCGCCTTGATGTGGGCACGGTTCAGGGAACCCGCCCGCGCTGCGGAAGGCGAAGAGGCTGCCGGCGCGGCCGCGCCCATGTGGGAGGTCGCGAAATTCTTCGTGAAGTCCCGTCCCGTCTTCTTCAACACGATCGGCCTCGCGATCGTTGCCATGAACGTAGCATCGGTCTGGATCTGGATCTCGCCCATCCTGATCCGCGAACAGGGCTACAGCCTGGCGCATGCCGGGCTCATCGTCGGCGTTGCCGCCGGCGTGATGAAGTTCGCATCGGCGCTGCTGTCCGGCTTCCTGGGCGACTGGATCGCGAAGGGGCGCGTCGATCGCCTGTGGATCGTGCCATCCTGCGCACTCACCCTCTCGGTACCGGTGGCGTTCGGAATTTCCTGGGCGCCTTCCCCCGCCATCGCCGCAGTCCTCGTCTTCGTTCTCGGACTGACACTCGGGACGCATTATGCAGCGCCCAAGGCTGCCATCATGACCGCAACGCCGAGCAACATGCGCGGTTCGGTCGCGGCAATGCAGGAGCTGTTCGCCAATCTCGTCGGCGCTGCGATCGGGCCGCTGCTTACGGGCATGATATCCGACTATCTTGGCGGCCGGGATTCCGTCAGCCTCGCGCTCGGTGCGACGCTGAGCTTCAATCTCATCGCGGCCCTGAGCTTCTGGTACGCGATCAGTGGAACGAATATGCGCAAGCGGGCCGTCGTCGCGACCGCTCCCGTCCCTGGCGTCGCAGAATAGGTTCGGGCGCACCGGTCATGACGCACCGCCCGGGCGAGGTCGTGAGCGACCTCGCCCGGGCGGCTATTCATTGATAGCTGTTCGATCGATCAGATCGCTTCGCGCGCTGTAACCTTTCGGCGCGCCCACAATGCGGCTCTTTCGACCAGCAGGTCGGAGAGCTTGCGAACCTTGGGCTTCACCTTCGTTGCAGCGCCGACGAGAGCGACCGCCGCCGGACTTCGGCCGGGTTGCCCCGGCAATATCGTCGCAATCGCCAATCGAGTGCCGCCAAGACGAAGGTTCGTCGCGACGCCCGTACTCCTGATGGTCTCATATTCGCTCAGAAACGCCTCGACGGCTTCTGGCTCGGTACGGCGGTGGCGACGAAGGAAGGCATCCAGTTCGTCCTGCGGCTTGGCGGCCAGCAATGCCTTTCCGGTCGCCGTTGCCAGCAAGGTCCGCCGAATGTTGCGGCGTGCTTCTATGTCGGCGATGGAATCGCCGCCGGCTTCGGCGATGTAGATCAGATGATCGCCAGCCTCGACGCCCAGGAAGACGGCAAGACCCGTTTCCTCATGAAGCTCGGCCAACCGCTCATGGCTGACCAGGCCCGCCCGCACATGCCCGCTCGCAAGCGTGAGGCCATGTACCGCCGGGCCCAGATAGAATTGACGATCCTGCTCGTAGAGCCAGCCAGTCGCCAGAAGGCCCTGAACGAAACCGTAGACCGAGCTCTTCGGCGCGCCCAGGGTCCGTGCGAGTTCCGCAAAGGTCATACCGGGGCGATAGACGACTTCTTCCAGTATCTGCGTGACGCGGTCGACGGTGCGATGATGGTTGGGCTCCTTGCCCGCCGCAGCCCCTGAAGCCGGCTCTTTATCCGTGCTCATGCCAGACAACTACTTCTTCTCCCGGTTTATCCGATCGCAGAGCCTAGCATGTAGAATCGCCAAGGGCGAGATGGACAGGCCAAACTCTCGAGTGGATGATGCGATAGCGGTCGGGCAGGCACGATTGCTTCCGCCCACCATGTGTCGCGAACCGGCGTCGTGCTTGACACTTGCCGCATTCGCAGACTATTCGTAGATACGTTCATTAGTTCCCATATAGGAACAATAGGAGAGAAGCCCGCATGGCCGGCGACGATGTTGCGCCTTCATGCGCGCTCCTGACAGGATAGCAGCATGACTCCAGATTCCTTCCGCCATTTCGACCCCGGCTCCCGGATCATCTATGGCGACGACTGTCTGACCCATCTTGCCGGCGAGATGCGCCGGCTCGATGCACGGCGTGCGCTCGTGATCTGCGGAAGGACAATTTCGCGTGCGGAATTTGGCCTTGGAACCGTGCAGGAGGCCCTGGGCGACACCTTCGCAGGAGCCTTCACCGGCGTTGTCGAGCAATCCCCGCTCTCGGCGGTGGAGGCCGCGATGCAAGCCCTGCGCGATGCTCAGGCAGATGCGGTGGTCGCGATCGGAGGCGGCTCGGCCATCGTCACCGCGCGAGCCGCGACGATCCTGCATTGCGAAGACGGTCGCGCCGAGGATCTCGCCACCATATTCTCTCCGGGGCAACCGCCGCGAAGTCCGAGGCTCGCTCGCCCCAAATTGCCCCAGTTCATCGTCCCGACGACGCCGACCACAGCCTATGCCAAAAGCGGTGCGGCCATAACGCTACCCGAGTCGGGCAAACGACTGGCGCTGTTCGACCCCAAAGCCAGGGCCCAGGCGCTTTTCATCCACCCCCAGTTCATTGCCGCGACCCCTGACCGGTTGATCCTGGATGCGGCGCTGGATGCCTTCGCGCAAGGCGTGCAGGGCCTTGAATCGCGCAGACGCGAACCTCTGGCCGACGCGCTGCTGATCCATGGCGTAAGACTGATCCATCGCGCCCTCATCGGCGGCGCTGCGGGCGGGGACCAACAGCCTCGCCGCGACATCATGCTCGCGGCCCAGCTGATCGGCCAAGGCACCGACTTCACCGGAGCGGGCATGGCGTCCGCATTGGGACATTCGCTGGGCGCTCGCTTCCCCGTCGGCAACGGACATTTCAAGGCGGCGGTCCTGCCCCATTGCATCACATTCAACGAGCCGGCGACCGCCGGACGCCTTGACGCGCTCGCAATCGCGCTGGGGTTGCCCGAGGACGCGGCGGCACAAGTGGTCAGCGAGGCCTGCAGCTCATTTTTCGCGCATCTTCATATCCCCCATCGGCTCCGAGACCTTGGTGTGGAACGACACGAGCTTGCTCATGTGTGCGACGATGCCGCCCAGGACTGGTTTCTCACCCAGAACCCCCGGAAGGCCGATCAATCCGGCCTCATGGAGGTTCTGGACGCGGCCTGGTGAACGACGCCATGGCATCCTCAGGCGCCTACATACCCATTCGCCCGTCGCGCACCTTCGGCATCCCCGTCCGAGGCGTAGATTATCTCGTCAGGCAATGGGGGGACGACTCGTCGCCCCCCTTGCTGCTCCTGCATGGCGGCCGCGACAACTCCGCGACATTCCAGTTTCTGGTGGATGCCTTCCATCATGACTGTCGGATAGTGGCACCCGACTGGCGCGGACATGGCGGGTCGGGCTGGACGCCGGGCAGCTACTGGCTCGCGGATTTCCTGCTGGATCTCGACGTCCTCGTGCACGAATGTCTTGCCGACACGCCATTTCCTTTGCTCGGGCATTCGATGGGCGGCAACATCGCCTCGCTTTACAGCGCGACCCGTCCCGAACGGGTGACGAAGCTGATCATGCTCGATGCGCTCGGCAACACGCTCGAGCGAAGTCCGGTAAGGATCGCCGATGAACTCTCCGAGTTGCTCGTCCGGCTCTCCAGCCCCGCACGGTTTCGAACCTATCGCGACATCGGCGCGATGGCCGACCGGCTGATCGAGCAAAATCCGAGACTGGACGCCACCCGTGCCCTGTTCCTTGCTCGAGAGGCTGCACGGTCGATCGATGCAGGCGGATATCGTTGGCCGCACGATCCGATGTTCCGGGCGTCGGAACCGACAATCCACACCGTAGCCGAATGGGGGCAGTGCTGGAGCAGGATCGAGGCGCCTGTTCTGGCGCTGCTGTCCTCCGATCCCCGGCCGCATGCCGCGACAGGAGACGATCTGCAGGTCCACGAACGGCTGGGTTATTTCAGGAAACTCGAAATAGGGCGGATGGGCGAGACATCGCACAATCTCCACCACGACAGGCCCCGGCCAGCCGCCAGGATCATAGAGGCGTTTCTCCATGACGATGGGGGATTTCGCTCTCTGCTGGACACGGAATGCACAGGATTACGGCCCGACAATCGATGACAAAGGAGTTGGAATGTCTGACGGAAAGATAAGGATCGAACGCGAAGGCGCGATCGCGATCGTGACGCTCAATGATCCAGAGACCAGAAACGCCCTGTCGCCCGACCTGGTCGCGGAACTCGTCTCCTTCCTGGAAGGCGCCAATGCGGATGCCAGCCTCGGATGCATCGTCCTGACGGGCGCAGGCGGCGCGTTTTGTTCCGGCGGCAATATCAAGGATATGCTGGAAGGCACGGATCCGCAATTTGCAGGAACGCCGGATCAGATCCAGGAGGCCTTCCGCGCCGGCATTCAGAAGATCCCCGCCCTGTTCGATGCGCTCGACGTTCCGGCCATCGCGGCCGTCAACGGCGTGGCCGTCGGTGCGGGCTGCGACATCGCCTGCATGTGCGACATCCGCATAGGGTCGACCAGGACGAAATTTGCCGAAAGCTTCCTGCGCGTAGGGCTCGTCTCTGGCGACGGCGGCGCATGGTATCTGCCACGCACGATCGGATATCCGCGGGCGATCGAGATGGCGCTCACCTGCCGGATGATCGAAGCTGCAGAAGCGAAGGAATGGGGCCTCGTGACGCATGTCGTCGAGGTGGAGGAACTGCTTCCCAGGGCGCTTGAGATGGCGCGGTCGATCACGGCCTTCCCGCCACGCAGCGCCCGCCTCAATAAGCGGCTGATGCGCCGTTCGATGACCCTTGGTCTTGCCGAATGCCTCGAATTGTCGGCAGCCTATCAGGCCATCGTGCAGCATAGCGCCGACCAGAAGGAAGCGGTCGCCGCACTCGTCGAAAAGCGGACGCCGCGCTTCTCGGGCGAATGAAGCGCTCCGCCTGCCGGATATAGAAGGGAGTGCGATAGTCGCAGAGGTTATCGCAGTTCCGCCTGCCTTGCGATCGGCCCGGTGCCGCGCCCGGACGGCGCGGCACCGGGTGGCAAGTATCCCGTGGCGTGGTAGGTCAGCCCAAGGCCTTCCGCTTCAGGAATTCCGACATGACGTCGGCTATCTCCACATTGTTGAGATCGGAAAAGGGGAAATGTGTGTTCCCGCGGATGCCGATTTCGGGCAGATGCACCACCGTGACATCTCCCCCGCGACTATTGACGGCATCGCGCCATTTCCGCGCCATTTCCAGCCGCGCGCGCCATCCATCAGCGCCCGGATTGGGGTCGGGCGCGGCTGGAATGAAATCGCCATAGACGATCAGGATCGGGATGCGCGTCAGTTGCGTGAAGCGATCGAGCGGGACTGCCATGGCTTCGACCGGACCTGACGAACTGGCGACAGGCGGTGGCACCTCGCCCTCCGGAAAGGGGAAATTGCTACCCGGCTCGAACGAAACGATGCCGCGCACCTTCTCATTGTACATGGCCGTACGCCATCCCATCCCCCCGCTGTGCGAATGGGTGACCAGGACAGCTGGGCCCATTTTGTCGAAAAGTGCGACGATCGCGTCGGCGGTTATCGCAAGGTCGAATGGTCCGGTGCTGGGTAGCATCTGGCGGAAATATTGATTGAGGGCTTCGGGATCGCGGGAAAATTGCACGCCTGGATTATAGTCGGGCCAGATGCCGACGCGAAAGACGTTGAACCAGCGCTGATCATCGGGGGTGGTGCTGATCGGACTGGCGGCTGTGGTGCGACCCGCACGGCCGCGCCGCGGCTGATCGATGAGATAGACGCTATGCTTGCGGCGCAGGAATATGTTCTGGAAGCCTTCGCGGCCGTCGGGCGTGGTTTCCCAGGTCTTCGAGAACTGGCCGATCCCGTGCCAGAAGACCAATGGCAGCGGCTTGGCATCGACCGGCGTCTGGTAGAAGATATAGGCATGATCGCCATGCAGGGTCTGACCTGCGGGCTCCTGTGCATATTTGTCCAGCGCTCCCTCCGCCCGGATGACCGTCCCGCCCACGGCGAAACTGCCCTGGTCCTCGATCATGAGCGGCGCCTTTTTTGTCTGCGCAGGAGCAGCCGCTCCGGCCTGCGGCAGTGCGAGCATGCCTGCGACGGTCGCCGAACCAGCCATCAACGATCGCCGGGAAAGTGCAGTCTTGTCCATGTCCGACATCCTCGCTCCAATCATCATCCTTCTTCCAGATCGCTTGCGCATCGGTACCGCGCGACCTTCGTCCTGCGGATTCCGGCTTTGCCCAGATCCGCATATACGATCCATGGATCGCCGTAGCGCTCGAAGCCTGCCTTTTATCGAGCGCAGCTGTCAAACGCCGGCTCTCGACGATTGCCCCCCTTCTCGCCGAAAAGATAGAGCCGGGGGACATGCGCCCCGGCCCGCTGGCCGATATTGCTGAGCCTGAAAAAGCCGGGAAGGCCGGACTGCATGCGACCCGCAGCGGGACATGCTGGAATGTCGTGTAGCCAGGGCAGCTGCCGAACCGGAACAGCTGCCTGGACGCCTTGCTGGCTACCAGCGCTAGCCTATGTCCACTCCCTCGATACGTTCGACGGATAAGGCGCGTATCTTGACTTCACGTCTTAATCCTCCAGCTTGAACGCGATCAGATAGTCTCCCCGTTCGTTGGTGCCCGTCGCATCTCCATCGCGCGACCCGCCAGCACTGATGACTATGAACTGCTCGCCCGTAATCACCGACTTGTAGCTGATCGGGCCGCCTTGAGAGCCAACCGGCAAGCGACTTTTCCACAGCTCCTTGCCAGTCGCGCTGTCGAAGGCCCGGATATAGTGGTCCAGCGTCGAGGCAAGAAACAACAATCCGCCCTGAGTAGCCAAGGAGGGACCGATCGAAGGCAAGCCCAACGGGATCGGCAAGGTGACACGGATCCCGAAAATGCGAACGTCCTCAGTGGTTCCTGCCGGTACGCTCCACGCCACCTTGCGCGTGTTCATGTCGATGGCGCTGATCGTCCCGAACGGCGGTTCTTGGCATGGGATACCCAGCGGCGACAGAAAGCGTGGAGTCTTTTCGGCGACGTAATAAGGAGTGCCTTGCATCGGCAGCTTGACGTTCTCCGGCACGGGGTGACCACCGGTATCTCGTTCTGCCAACCGCAGAAGCAAGCCTATCCGCAGGTCATTTGCGAAAAAGGTGTGGCCGGTCTTGTCAACGGAAATTCCTCCCCAGTTGAAGCCGCCTACCGATCCCGGAAGGACCAGCTGTCGATCCAGTCCTGGTGGGTCGTACAGTTGAGGATTAGGTCTCACCGTCTTGAACTGGAGCCGGCACCAGAGCTGATCGAACGGCGTCATTCCCCACATATTCTTTTCGGAGAGTTCCGGATGGCCCAGCATTGGCAACCCGACGGAAAAAGGCTGGGTGGGAGCATAATGCTCTCCCTTCAAATGCCCCGCAGGAACCGGGCGCTCCTCAACCCTCGTAAGGGGTTTGCCGGTCGCACGATCGAGCGCGAAGAACATGCCGCTTTTCGTCGCGAACACCACCGCCGGCACGAGGCGGCCATCTTTTGGAAAGGATGTCAGAACGGGCGGCTGGGTCATGTCATAGTCCCAGAGATCATGATGAACGGTCTGGTAGCTCCAGACGGGGCGTCCATCTCGGGCGCGAAGCGCCACGACCGACGAGGAATATCGATCCCGATTGGCGTCACGGTTTCCGCCCCATAGATCAGGCGAATTATTACCTACCGGCAGAAACAGGAGGTCGGTCGAGGGGTCGTAGGTAATGTAGGACCAGACATTCGGCGATCCCGGGCTATAGGGCGTTTGGGCTGTCGACGGACCGGTAACGGCGGGATTGCCGGCATCCCATGCCCAGCGCAGTTCTCCCGTGCGCACATCATAGGCGCGAACGACACCTGAGCTGATGTCGGCGTTCAGATTGTCATTGACGTAACCGCCCACCACCACGAGGTCGCGAGCAAGCGTCGGTGCGGAATTCGGGTGGTGGTCCTTGTCCGGCGTAGTGCCCATCCCCTGCCGTAGATCAACATGACCGTTCGTTCCGAAATCGAGGCAAAATTTCCCTGTATCGGCGTCGATCGCAATCAGACCGTTGCTCGAATTCGCCGTCAGAATGCGGCGCACGCAGGTGGATGGATCAGCAACCCGGCTGTCCGCTGATTGCGGATTGCGGCTGCCTTCGGCACTATCTGGATCTTGTTTGGACCCGTCATGGTAGGCGATCCCACGACACCGCACATACATCTTGTTCGTGGACCCCAGCAGCGCTTTCCATCGCTGGCGGCCCGTCGTCGCATCGACCGATACGATATTGTTCTTGGGGGTGCAGAAATACAGGGAATTCCCGATTTGCAGCGGTGTCCCCTGATCTTCGTATCCACGGGCATTCGGGCTTACGGGGATGTCTCCGTGGCGGTACGTCCAGGCGACCTTCAATCGCCCCACATTTCCACGATTGATCTGGTCAAGCGCTACGAAACGCTCCGCCTGGGGATTATTCCCGTAGCTGCTCCAATCCGTCTGCTCGGTCTGACGAGTTACGGGATATTTTGCCGTTGGAGCGGCAAAATTATAGGTTCCACGATCCGCAAACATTGCCATGAACAGTCCGATCGCTGCCATGGCAAGGAGCGACCCGACAACGATATGGACCATGGTCATCGGGCGAGCCCCTGCGTTGATGCGAGATGAGGGCAGCGCAAACGACAGCAGCGCACCTGCAACGACGAAAATATATATCCTCGAGAAGAGAGGCCAGAAGTCGCTACCGGCTTCCCAATACGCCCACACGAGCGTTACCGTAAAAATGCCGGAATATAATGGCCCGACGAAAATCCGGTCCCGAAGGAGGCCCCAAGCGACCACGAGCAAGGCAATGCCGCACGCGCCGTAATAGGCACTGCCCCCTCGCAATAACAGCATAAGGCCGCCAATCGCGAAAAACAGGCCGGCAATACCGAACAGAAGTGCTAGCGGGATAAGTATCCAGCGCGCTTTCTTCTTCCCTTCAACAGCTTCCATGTTGTCACCCCTAAGCATCGACTTGCGGGACCAACGCTCGCTTCAGACTGGGCAGCCGTGAAAGATAGGCGGCGGTGCCTGCTTCCGGCTCTGAAGGCGAACCGCACCCTCTCCATTTTCACCGGCCTAGCTAGCCTTAATGAACGTATATACGCATTTAATACCGTATATACGATTGATGCGCGTTGCATTGAGGCGTGTCAAGTTCGGTTGAATTGCTGTGTATCCTGCACGTTAATATGCCGCGACGACCGGACGCCGTATCTAAGCATGGAGACTTTCAGGTCTCTCTGCCCAGGCTATGTAGGTCCGCCTGGACGCCGCGACCGATCGCAGGAATCCGAGGCGCCAATAGTCTGAATGCGCTGATCTGCATTCATTCCGTTCGCCGACCCGGCTGGTTCCGCCTTAACGAGCGGGTAGCACGGCAATGCGCGTCCCGCGTGAGGAGCCGATCCACAATTCCCGACCAACCTGCACTGC
>NZ_DATKFP010000036.1:0-4296 GCF_035511395.1 Sphingobium sp. | reverse complement strand
GCCGGACATGAACGCCTCAGCCTCGGCGATGTTGCTACGGGCGCCGCGGTTCTCGACGCGCTGCCGCCGGGCGGCATCTACGACCAGCCTGCGGCTTCTCCCCGTGACTTCGGCAACCCTATCTGTTCCGAAATGACGGATCAGTTCGTCAAGGGCCGAGCCGATCGGCGGGAGCGCGCACAGCTGCTCGATCATCTCATCGCGCAAGGCCAGCGCTTGCTGACAAAAAACCGGATTGCCGCCCTCGTCCACCATGAGCTCTGAACGCTCCGCCTCATCGGCGCCCTTGATGATCTTCATCATTCGAACCGGAAAGGCGGACTTCAGATAGTCGATCATCCCCTCGCGGGGCGAGAGTTCGATATCGAGGTGGGCGCGCTCCTCGGCGCTCAACGCGGCGAGCCTGCGTTCCAGCATCGCCTCGGCCGTGGTGACCAGTTGGACGATGGCATGATGCCCCGCATCCACCTCGTTCGTGATCGACGCGACGAGGGTCGGCACCTTCATGGCAATCAGAAGCTGGGAGAAGAAGCGCTGCTTGGCGCTCTCGAAGCGGGACAGCGCCGTGCCCTTGGCCTGTGCGTTGAGCGCCTTGTCGCCCATGCGGTCGACGATGTTGGTGATCGCCAGCACCTCGTCGAGGTTGCGGTGGATCACCGCCCAGCCGTCAGCATAGGCATTATAGACCTCGATCTGCTCGGGCGTCAGCGGATGTTCGAGCGGCTCATATTCGACGCCCCGGAAGGTCAGCGCCCTGGCGGTGTAAAGCCCAAGGGCTTTCAGGTCCCGCGCGACGATCTCCATGGCAGCGATGCCGCCTTTCTCGATTCCGCTCATGAACTCGGCCCGGTCGCCGAAGGACGTGCCCGGACCCCAAAGACCCAGTCGAATGGCGTAGCAAAGATTGGCGGGATCGGTCGCGCCGGTCGCCGAGACATAGAGGATACGAGCACGGGGTCGCAGATTTTGCAGCCTGACGCCTGCCAGCCCCTGTTCCGATCCCTTTTGCTGGCCAAATTGCGTCTCCGTCCCCGCGGCATTGGCCATCTCATGAGCTTCGTCGAAACAGATGACGCCTTCGAAATCCTCATCCAGCCAGGCAAGCAATTGCCACAGGCGGGAGGCCTGATCGTGACGCTGGGATCGCAGGGTCGCATAGGTGAGGAACAGGATGCCGCTTTCCATGGTGATGGGCGTTCCAAACGGAAAGGCATCGAGCGGCTGGATATCGATGGGCAGACCGCCGAGCGCCGACCAGTCCCGGCGGGCATCTTCGATCAGCGCCGCGCTCTTGGAAATCCAGACCGCTTTGCGGCATCCCCGGCTCCATTGATCCATGATGCAGGCGGCCACCTGCTGCCCTTTGCCGACGCCAGTCCCGTCACCGATGAAATAACCCATGCGGTAGGACTTGCCCTCGGCGTCAGGCGCCAACAGCGTTCCAGCCTCATTTGGCGCATGCAGCCCCGGCAGATCGCGCTCGAAGGCCTGGCCCGCATAGATGATAGTTTCCAGCTGGGCGTCGGAGAGAGCGGCGACCGCGCAGCGGGGCAATTTGGGGCGATAGGCAGGCCGCGGCGGCAGGATGGACGACATCGCAATCGATTCAACCAGCTGATCGGGGTGGGGTTTCGCGCCGGGGATCGTCATGCGTGAGAGGCGCCAGGGCACATAGATGCCCATCTGCTCCTCGGCTGGCAGCGGCGTATCGAGAACATCGTAACTCAGCAGTTCCACGGTCGAGTCGAGCGCCGGAGCCGTCCGTGCCAAGGGCTTCAGGGCTGTTGGGAGTTTCGCGGCGGTGAGGAACGGTCTGCCGCCCGAAACTATCGTCGGCTTGAGCGGCGCAGCGGCAAGCACCGCGACTGCGGCGCCAGCCTGCGCTGGTGCGGCGGCATCCAGACGCTTGGGCATCGCCAGAACGATCAGCAGAAGGCTTTCGATATCCGGTACGGTCAGCCGCTCCGTGGTCCCGGTCCACCCTTTGTCATAGACAAGGAGTCGCACCGGGATCGTCGTGCCATGTTTGGCGAAGGGCCGGACCTGGACCGTTATTTCTATGCGCGGAGGAACCAGCGCGGCAACGGCCTGGTAACCGGTCTCGCCGCTGGCTCCCTCAGCGAAGGTCGGCGACATAATGGCGACGCATCGTCCACCAAGAGCAAGGCGGGCAAGCGCGGAACGCAGATGCCGAGCGCCAGCGTGACGATCGCGACCGCGCGCTTCGCTGCGCGCGAACGGCGGGTTGATGAGGACGACCGACGGTCTTTGATCGCTTGGCAATAGATCATCGATATGTTCGCCGTCATGGCACGTCACGCTTGTTGATAGGGCCTGCCCGAGCAGCCTTGCACGGACAGGATCGCGCTCGTTGAGGATGAGGCGCGCCTTGGCCATATGCGCATAGACGGCAAGAAGCCCGGTTCCCGCAGACGGTTCCAGCACCATGTCCGCCGAGGTGATCTGCGCCGCAAGGGCTGCAAGGAAGCTGAGCGGCGCCGGCGTCGAGAATTGCTGCATGTCGACCTGCCGCTCGGACCGAAAGCTCTGGGTTGGTAACCGCTGGGCAAGGTCGCAGAGCGCCGCCAGGGCCGTAGCCGGATTTGCCGGATCGAAGGATGGCAACGTGTTTCGCGCAAGAGCGGCGACCTGAGCGATCTCCAGAGCGTCATAGGCCTCACGCAACGTCCAGCGTCCGTCTGCGTCGCTCCCGCCAAAATGAGCAGTCATCAGGCGTGACAGGCGCGCGCGCGTGGTAGGCTGGCCTGTAACGATCGACTCTGCAAGGGACTGCGCGACGGCCCCCAGGGTCCAGACTTTCTGGCCAAGCGGATCGGAGCCGGCCTCCAGGGCGGCGAACAGCGAATGGGTCATTCGGATACTCCAGCGGATATGGCGCGCGCACGGACCCGGGGGGCCCTGCGGCGCGGTCAGGACATGAGGCTGAATGGAGATGGCGGGGTCGGCGGCGACCGACCCCGCCCGTGTCGTCGCTCAGGCGGCTTCGGGGATGTCAGCGCCGTCCTCGGCGACGCTCGGTTCGTCGCTCGTGCCATCCTCCCCATGTTCGTCGTCGACGATGTCGAGGTCGGCCGCTTCGTCGGTCCTGTGCCCGAAGGTCATCGCATCGGGCAGCCAGAGCAGCGCTCTCTCCTTCACCTCCGCCTCGACGATGATCTGGCCGGTGAAGAGCTTCTCGGCCGAGAGCGCGAGATCATGCTTTTTCGAGGCGCTGTAGCGGCTGCGCAGTTCAGCGCCGCCCACCTCCTCGAAATGCTCCAGGATCGTAGGCTTGCTGATCCGATCGAAATAGCGGCGGGCGGTCGGACGCCACCACGCCGGCATATCGATGTCGATCTTGCGACCGATATGGTCGAGGAGCGCAGAACCCGAACCCCCTGCAGGAACGGCATGAAGAGTCCGAGCCACTGCCCAGCTAAGCCAGGCCGCCCGGGCATTGTCGTCCAGCGCGCAAAAGGCATCATAGCGCCCGACCAGATCGTTCGCCTTGGTCCAGCTGCAATCCAGCCCCTCCTCGATCTCCGCCCAGCTTTGCGCGGCGGGCGTATCGCTTTCAAAGCCGGAGCTGCGCGAGCTCTGTGCAGGCGCGCGCAGGTCGCTTGGCATGTCGTATCGATAACCGACCGCCGTATCGACCATGATGAAGGTGCCAAGATCGAGCGCAAAATGCGGATCGCTCGCCACATGGACCCGCAGCACCTCGGTCTTCATCATCGCCAGCTCGTCTCCGAGCCGCTGGCTGATCGATGAGCGAGGCACTGCTTCTTCAGCGGAGGCGTCTTCAGGTTCAGCGCCCTCGCCTGCCTCGACGTCCGCTTCATCCTCACCGGGCTCCTGGGGGATGGCGAAAAACTGATTGTGGAGTCGGGGCACCCCATCCTCGCCGATCACCATATAAGCGATCGAACCGGCCTTCTGCTGCGCGTCCAGTTCTGCAGGTCGTTCGTCGAGAGACGCGTGCTCGGCCTCCAGAGCCTCGATCCGCTCGATCTCCTCGTCGGTGTAGCCGTCTTCATCGGCGTTGTCGGCGATCGATTCCAGTTCGGTTTCGATAGCGCGCTGCCGCTCCTCGTCCTCCTGGCTGAGCGGCGGTGGCACCCCTTCGACTTCGTCGAGCGCCATCGTTTCCATATAGGGGACGCGGGTTTGGCACAGCACCCTGAGTTCACCGAAGCCTTCGCGGGTCCGCAAAGCCTCGGCCGCCGCTTCCATCCGTTCCTCAGCAAGCCGATCGATGATCTCGCTATCGATCCAATTCTCGTTGGCCCTGTCGGA
>NZ_DATKFP010000035.1:0-9931 GCF_035511395.1 Sphingobium sp. | reverse complement strand
TCAGCCCAACTCTGCGCCAGCAGGGCTTGCATGGAAGGACTATTGACCAACGCCAACTCCACTGCTTGCGACTGGCTCAAAGGCTTTTCCAACAGAGAGTGGGCTCGTCCGCGGAGTTTTGTCTTTTCAGAATCGTTCGTCACCAGCGACAGATTCCCCTGCGTGAAGCCCGAGGTTTCGTCGTTGATGCGCTTGACCGATTGACCAATGTCGATGCTGGCACAACCCGAGAGAACACCCAAACCGATCACAGCGATACCCGCTCTCAGCGGTACTCGATTGAACAGCCCTTTCATCGACGGCTCTCCCCGTGACCTGCGTGCGGATCATCGTTTCCAGACTCGGTGCTCGGTTTGATGTTGGGACCACCACGCGACTCTCGTGCGTAAGCTCGCCAACCACCAATGCGACCGTCCAAGGCGTAAAGAACCAGCCGTTGCAGCCTCACAGGGCTTGCCCCGGCAAGCGCAACCGCAAGTCCCGCAGCAATCACCAGCAAATCTGATTCGTGATTGCGATTCCCGAAAAAGCCGGTCAGCGTCCCTCGCACGGCGTCTGGCTGTAGATAAAACCGGGCGTCGGGATAGACCATCTGGACAAACCCCAACAGCAGCCCTGCCATTGCCAATGCAAGCACAAGGTAGATGAGCCCAACTCTTCCACTTGGGCTGAGCGTCGCGGCGCCCCAGAACACAGCGACGTAGCCGCTGGCCAGCAGGAAAGAATGCCAGGTCGATTCGATATCCAGCGTGAGCGGACGCCAGCTGTTGGCCTGAAGAAATGACGCGGCTTCAAGCAGAGGCCCGTGGCCCGCGAGAGCTCCTGCTGCGCGGAGCGGGATGGGGATCATTTGCGCAAGGGGTATCGCTGCGATCGCGAAACCCATCAGCCAGGCGGCCTTTGTGAGATGCCTGCGTGTGCAGTTGCTGTTGATAGCGGCAATACAAGCGGCCCACGCGGCCAGCAGCACGATACTGAAAGCCGGCGGTGAGAGTGCGCTGCTGCCTGCCAAGATGACGGACAGGCACAGGGCAAGCGCCATCGGCAACCACAGCCGCAAGTCAGCAAACAGCCTCAGCGTGTGCGAACCAGGACGTACTCTGTGCATAGATTCTCCCAGCTCGACGCGTTGGCATACTTAGGCATTTTAGCGATTGCAAATGCCCGAACCTCAGGCTCGCCACTGCCAGCAGACGGTTTTTGCAAACCTGGTCAGCACAGGCGTTATCGCTGGACGGGAGCCTGGTTCCAGGGACCATCATTTCTCTGCAAGAGGTACGTGATAAGCCCAGGGACTGGCCGGAAACGAGCCGTCAGTTGAGGTCTTGCTATCCGGGCGAGGCTAGAGAATTCCATTCCGACGGGCGTGATGTACATGCGCACGCCGATGGCACTGAACAGCTTGCGATTATCCCGCGGATAGGCTATTCGAGTGGAGTAATGAAGACCGTGCTTTGAATTCGGGGAGGCCTGCTAGCGTCTCCTTCGGCATCAGGGCTTCAAAGGGGTAAGATATCATGCAGAAGCTTCGTAATGCGGCGATCGCCAGCGCTGTTTCGGTTATGCTTATGACTGCTGGTGCCGCGAACGCTTCGGTACGTCCGGGCGCCGCGCAGTTTGCAACGTCAGCCCCTCTCCATAGCGGCGAGCGCAAGTCGCAGGATGTGGCGCAGGACAACGCGTTTCGCATGAGCACGGGAACAACAGTTCTCGCAGCAGCGGTTCTTGCCGGGATTGGTCTGGCTTTCCTCCTCAGCGATGACAAGGACGAACCCGTCAGTCCTTCCTGACTGGTGGATCCGGCTTTTCGGGCTGACGTTGTCAGTCCGAATACCGGACATCTTTGGCGGAAATGAATTTCACATAGCCGTTGCGCAATGCGCAGCGGCTATGTTCGTTTTT
Source organism: Sphingobium sp. (assembly GCF_035511395.1). Taxonomy (GTDB): domain Bacteria; phylum Pseudomonadota; class Alphaproteobacteria; order Sphingomonadales; family Sphingomonadaceae; genus Sphingobium. The sequence goes on along the minus strand of NZ_DATKFP010000035.1, from coordinate 8,029 downwards.
GAGGTGAGGTACTTCAGATTTCGGCGTATTTAGGTCAATCGCTTATTTGTCATTATCATGTAAAACCAAATGTATAGATCGCCGACCATACGCCACGATATCCGGCTGCTTCCGCAACGGGGATGCTGGGCGATTACTTTTTTGGTACCTGAGGTATTGTCATGGCTCCGGGAAAAATCACCAAGCGGACGCTTGATGCTCTCATTGATGAAGGCGTTGCGGGGTTCCTGTGGGACCAAGAGCTGAAGGGCTTTGGTCTGAAGACGACGACCGGCGGATCGACATCATACGTGATCCAGTACCGGTTGGGTGGGCGTGAAGTGAAGACCAAGCGATACACGATCGGGACCCATTGACGCCGGCCTCGGCGCGTGGAGAAGCGTCGAGGCTGCTTATCCTCGTCGCGCAAGGCATCGATCCCGTCGAGACGGACAAGCAACGGCGCCGAGAGGGCCATTGATCTGGCATTCTCAAACTATGCCGACCGTGTTGCCTCTTCCCGCGTCGGCAAAGGTTGGACGGCGCTCGTGCAACGCTCGCCCCGTCTTCACATCAAACCTGTTCTGCGGGACGGCCCCCAGCTCGGCGCGACGATCATCCGGCAGCACCTGATCATCAACCGCAACGCGATCTTCGCCGGCGGCATTCGTCCCCATGCTTATTGCCTGCCCATCGCCAAGCGCGAACGCCACCGCCTCGCCATGCGCGCGGTGGCCGTGTCCGGATCGCCCAAGTTCTTCCTCGGCACCGACTGTGCGCCACACGAGATCGGCCGCAAGGAAGCGGCCTGGGGATGCGCGGGCATCTTCAACGCGCCCTTCGCCCTGGAAAGCTACGCCCAGGTGTTCGGAGAGGACGGCGTTCTTGACCGGCTGGAGGGTTTCGCCTCCGAACACGGTCCCAATTTCTACGGCCTGCCCCTGAACGAGTGCACGGTGACGTTGATGCGGGAGGATGTGCTCGTGCCGGAGGTCATCGCCGCGGGCGGCATGGACGTGGTTCCCTTCCACGCCGGCGAGACGATGCGCTGGCGCCTGGTCGGCTGAGCCCTCGACCACGACCCGCGCAGGTTAGGAAAGATTATATCCGCCTCTGCCGACGCAGGCGGATATAGGCGTCGACGGCGCGAATGGTGTCAGGGACCGGCGACCAGGCGAGCCAGCGCGTCGTAACGGTCCGTCGCCCAGTCGACCGGCGGCAGGAGGATTCGCTCGACCAGATGGAGGTCGGGCCAGCTGTACGGCACGACCAGTAGCAACAGGAACAGTAACGGAAAGCCGTAGGGGCGCAGCTTGGCGTAGGCGCGGGCAGCGCCTCGCGGCAGTAGGCCTTCGACGACGTGCGAACCGTCAAAGGGTGGGATCGGCAGCAGGTTGAACAGCGCCAGGAAGATGTTGATCAGGACGAAATTGCGTAAGTTGAGGGCGATGAAGGCGAGGATGCCGCCCGTGGCGTCGGTCCTCGCCATCAGCCCCAGCAGAACTGCGCCGATGGCCGCCAGGATCAGATTGCTGAGCGGGCCGGCCAGCGCCACCGCCATCATGCCGAAGCGGGGATTGTTCAGGCGTTCTCGGTTTACCGGCACGGGCTTCGCCCAGCCGAAGACCGGCGCTCCGGCGAGCGCGAGCATGCCCGGCAGCACCACGGTGCCGACGGGCTCGACGTGCCGCAATGGGTTCAGGCTCAGGCGCCGCTGTTCGTGGGCGGTCGGGTCGCCTAGGCGCCGCGCCATCATCCCGTGCGCAACCTCGTGAAACACGATTCCAATCACGAGCGGCAGGATCAGCGCCCCGGCCTGGATGATGGTCTGCTGCATGCCCCCTATCTGGGAAGAGCGCGGCTTCGCCGCAATCGGTTCTCGCGGTTTCGGCCGCGAGCCGCGTGGCTGGTTGAGCCTGAAGGGGGAATGCCTGGGTCGGAAGACAAGGGCCGCTTGCAATGCAAGCGACCCTTGATGAGTGGCGGGTCCCCGGGAGGGGTGGGGGGATCGGGACCGCGCAGTTCGCCTCGGTAGGGGCGTCTGTAGGCTGAACACGCGTTCTCGCTGATCGGTTCCCTCAGTGAAGCGGTCGCTCCTGGCTTTCCAGGCTTTCGATCACCGCCCTGACTAGGCCCGAGGCGATGGCGGCAACGTCGCGGTGGACGGGAATCACCTCCGCGGGATTAAGCTCGAGTTCCTCGGTGAGATATTCCCACACCCAGTTGGCAAGCTGGAGCGTGGAGGGTTCTTCTTCCATGGGCCCTCCGGTGGTCCGTTCCGAAGCGCGAAGCCTATCATGGCGTGGCGAGATACGAAACCGGGTGGTGCCGGCCGGCCGGTGACTGATGGATGTTGGTGTGGTGGAGATGTGGAGAGGCAGTCTGCCCCGCGCCTGTGTGCGCCCGCACTCGATCTCGCTTGCGCTCGACGGGGCCGCCAGCTTCGCCGCCGTCTCGTCGCCGGGGCGTGAAGATCCCTGGCAGGGGACTGTCCCCGCGGGATCGGCGGCGCGACATCGCGTCGCCTCGATGGCGTGGGGTGATTGGCCTGCCGGCTGGCGGTGCGGGCTGCGCTCATCCTCTAGGCCCGCCGCGGCGGCGCGCAACCTGGGCTTCGCCCCGGTCCTCCATGGCATTGCGGCCTCGCGGGTGCGCCCCGACTCACGTCAGCGGGCCTGCCGGAACACTCCTGTCGCCCACCCCGCCCTACGGCCGGTTAATGCGCGCGATGAGAAGGAGTGCATCGCCCTGACCTTCGGGCTGACCGCGTTGCAGATGAAGCGTACGCTCGCGCTCGGCAATCTCGTTCCCCTACTGCGCATGGCGGTGTCGGCAGTGTGGAAAGGGCGGCCGGGTCGCCGAATGGGCGCGGGAGCAGGAGGCCGAGGTATCCGGGCCTTCGCCCGACGAGGGCATCGTGCGCGCCGCGTGAAGACGGGACGGGGTGGCGGCGGCGCTTGATTTTCCCGGGCATGCGGTCGGTCGGGACGAGCGCTGCCCGACCGCCATCGAATTAAAACATAGAGCCGCCACTATTCCGCTTTCGGAGATCGGCCCAGCATCGGCCAATGGCCCGAAATGGATGGAGTTCTGCCGGTTCGCATTCCGACCACCGACTTAGGAAAGCGGATGCCAACCTATTCCCGCCAAATAGCAGCAAGCGACCAACTTACGCCGGTCCATCACCGGCGTCGGAACGACCGGTTGCATCGGAACCGGTCATAAATGATTTCACGTGATTGCTGGCGAGGCGTTACGGTCTGGCGGCCTGAGCGTGATACATCCACTATCCGCCCCCGCCCAACATTCTTGGTGGAGGGCGGATCATGGCTATCTGGCAGGCTTCTTCGTGAAATCGAGCTTGGATCGCCTTAAATAGAGCTTCAGCTGCAACGCGTATGCGCGCCGCTGGGCCGGTTGGATCCATGAGATGGCGAAGCTGTTGCGCGCAAGCTGGGCGAGATGCGCGCGATCCATGCCGGTGGTCTGTTGCACGCGTAACATGAGGTCGCCCACGTAGAGACCGCGCTTCATTCCTGGATCATCGGAGTTGACCGTGACCAGCAAGCCTTCGTCTAATAGCCGGGCGATCGCGCCTGCCCGGTATTCCATCCGACCAGGGATATCCGCGTAGAACAGGGTCGGAGCGCCGGTCAGTCCGATCTTGCGGCGGCGCACTTCCTCAATCAAGGTTGGATCGTTCAAGACGTTGAGACCGTGATCAATTCTCTCGACCCCGAGCAGTTTGATGACGCCCCAGTGATGCGCCACCGTATTGGGCTGATCCACGTCGCAGTGCGAGGTGAGGTGCAGGCCCAGTTCGCGGGCGTGGGCGTAGACGGCCTGGAACTTTGCCGGAAAATCGTCGACCTCGGGATTGTCCAGCCCGACGCCGATTATCAGCGAGCCGAGCCAGGGCCGGCTCTCTTCCAGGACCTGCGCCGCCTGCTGAGCGGGCCGGTCGCGCAGGAACGAGAGGATGAAGCGGGCGTCCAGTCCCAATTCGCGCTTGGCATCCTCATGGGCGCGGGACAGGCCCCCGTAAAGCGTGGCCAGCGACACTCCGCGTGCCTGATGCAGCTGAGGATCGACGTAGACCTCCGCATGGAAAACGCCCTGAGAACGTGCCTTGCGAAAATAGGCCAAGGCGACGTCGTGAAAATCACGCTCTGTTTTCATGACGCCGACCAGTTCCTCGTAGATCTGGATAAAACTGCCCAGATCATGCGCATCGCGCAGGCGAGCGCGCACATCCTCGGGCGTGGCATAGCGGGTGGCTATGCCGTTGCGCCGCGCCATGTCGAGGTAAAGTTCAGGCTCCATCGTCCCTTCGAAGTGCACGTGCAGTTCCGCCTTGGGCAATCCCATGACGAACGCACGATCGGCACTTTCGCCTGTCTCTTCGGCCGCGAGGGCGGGCCGCGGCCCCATGATCAGGACCGACAGGACCGCGGCGGCAAGCCATCCGCGCACCATCAGAATTCCCCCAGATGGGCGCGCAGCGTGCTGCCGGCATAACGCGAACGCACCTGCCCGCGCTCCTGAAGTACGGGCACCAGGTCGTCAACGATGCGCCTGACGTTCGCGGGTGTCAGCGGGCCTGCGATCAGGAAACCGTCGCCGCCGACCTCGTCCATGACGGCCGCCATCTCGTCGGCCACTTGAGCGGCGGTGCCGACCATGGGCGTGTCGGGCGTCTGGCGCGCCATGCGCAGCGCCATCTCCCGGATCGTCGCGCCGCTGCTGCGCAGCCAGTCGAGCGTGCCGCGGCTGCCGTTCGTGTTCACCTCGGCGGGCAACGGTTCGTCGAGATCGTAGCGCGCAAGGTCGATGCCGGTGATCGCGCTGATCTGGGCCACCCAGGCCTCGACCCTGTTGGCGGGCATGTCGGCCATGGCGGCGCGCATTTCGTAGGCTTCGGCTTCGTCGCGACAGATATGGGGAAACGCCACGGCCATGACCTTCACATCTTCGGGATCGCGTCCTTCTTCCTCCGCAAGGCGGCGGATCTCGTTACGGAACGCCTTGATGGCGGGGGGATGGTTGACGGGCGTGAGCACGATATCGGCGTGTCGCGCCGCGAACCGGCATCCCTTGGGCGAGGCGCCGGCCTGGGCTAGGACGGGCTGCCCTTGCGGCGAGGGCGGAACGTTGAGCGGCCCCTTCACCGAGTAGTAGGCGCCGGAGAAGTCCACTTCGTGCACTTTGGTATAGTCGGCGAACACACCGCTCGCTGTGTCCGCGACCACGGCGCCAGGCCCCCAAGAGTTCCACAGACGCTTGCACAGCCGGACGTATTCGTCGGCGATGTCGTAGCGCTCGTCATGTTCCGGCAGACCGGCCATGCCGAAATTGAGAGCCGCCCGCTCGCTGGACGAAGTGACGATGTTCCACCCGACCCGCCCCCCGGTCAGCAGGTCCAGCGTCTGCACCTGACGCGCTAGCAGGAACGGCGGGTAGAAACTGGTGGTGAGAGTGGGAATGATGCCGATGTTCGAAGTCGCAGCCGCCATCAGTCCGGCCACAACCGCGGGGTCGAACTTGGGCGCGTGGATGGCTTCGCGCAGGTACACCTCACGGCTTGCCCCGTATGTATCGGGAACGGCGCTGAGATCTTCCAGAAGGATGAAATCGAAGCAGGCCTGTTCCAGCCTTCGCGCCATGTCTTGGTGGAGTCGCGGGTTGGCCCAGCCATAATCCGGGTCGAACTCGGCCGATCCCCATCCCTGCACCGCTTCGTAAAGGAACCAACCCAGGTGAAACATCGCAACCCTCTTTCCGGCCACGCCGCCGCGCCGCGAAAGGCGGCTGTCCTTCGAAGTTATCCAGCTTCAACCATCAGCAGAATGCCCTCGGGTCATCTGACTTGCCCCGGGTTCCGATCCGACATAAAAAAATCGCGGGCGGGGTGCCCTCCATTCTTTGCAACGGATCGTACGAGATTTACGGTTGGACAATGACCATGTCCGTGCGCGAAGAGCATGGTCCCGCCCCGATCGGCCTTATCAACCGCGAGAAGTGCCATGGATCTGTTCGTCCAGCGTAATCGGTTCTCCTTCCACGAGGGCTATAGCGATGGTGACCCATACCGCGCTTTCTACCGAGCCCGGCGCGCGGAAGTGTCGATCATCCTGGAGGGCGCGATCTCGTTCGTCGAGGACGGCCGGCCGCGCACTGTCGAGGCACCCGCGCTGACGTGCCAGACCTACGAGCGCGAACTCGAAGTCGTCCCCGCAGCGGGCAGGCGTACCCGCACGATGTGGTGCCACTTTCCGCCGCATCGCCTGAGTGCAGCCGATTGGAGCTTCCTGCGTGGCCTACCTCCAACGATGCCGGTGGTCGACAGCCTCCGTGCGATGTTCCGCGGAGCGGCGCCGCTGCTCCAGTCGATCGACGAGGCAAGAACCGACCTAGTCGGGGTTGAAACTTCCAGCGATGGGCGCGCGATGGTGCGCGACGCGCTCGGGGCAGCCATCTTCGCCGAATACATCCGCTGCGCGTCCGAGGTCGGAGATGCGCGAAAGACACTGCCCCAAGCCGTACGAGAGGTTCAGAGCGCCATCGACGAGCGTTATGGCGAGACATGGGATCTCGATCGCCTTGCCACGGTCGCGCAGCTCAACCCAAAATACCTGATCGCGATGTTTCGGCGCCATCTCGACGAAACGCCGATTGCATACCTCTGGCGTAAGCGTGCCGAGTCCGGATATTCGATGCTGCGCCAGACCCGGTTGAGTGTGGAGGAGATCGCCTTTCGCTGCGGGTATCAGACCGTCGCGCACTTCTCTCGAACGATCAAGCAGCGCTACGGCGCACCGCCCCGGGATATCCGCGCCGAGACGTCGCCGGGCGGCTAGGCGGTCACGCCCCAGGCTTTGGCGAAGGCATCCAGGCGGTCCAGATAGGGACGGCGTTCCGCCGGCGAAATCCACGCCGCATCGAAGGCGTTGCGCTGTATCCGCACCAGTTCGGCCGAGGTCAGCGAACTGCGCACCTGCGCCTCGACGAGGACTTCCGTCAGGTACTTGCTGTTCATGTAGGCGGGGTCGTCCGAGTTGATCGTGACGTTCAGGCCGTGGTCCAGCATGCCGCGCACTACGTCCGAAATTTGATCTAGGGCGTGTCCGATTAGGCTGCATTCGTTCTCTAGCGGCGAGAACCGGACAGTGCCCCTATGGAGCGCAGCCCCCGAAGTCCTGAGAGGCCGAACGGGGTGGGAAGCGGTGGTTGCGCATGCATGGGCAGCGACCGACGCTAGCGGACTGGGCAATTGGAAAATTCTTCGGTGGTGCTCAACCCACGCATTGCGGGCGCCGCTGCTATTACGTCTGCAGTGCGTATCGATCTGATATGTACGAGATTGGGTGTCGAACTAAGTGCAGCGGAACCTCGTTATAAACTTGTTGTACCGCCAGAAAAACTCATCCACCATCCGCCAGGCTGAATGGATAACACAGCCCTTGCTGATCCCGACCGGGATGGCGCCCCCCAGTTCGGCGAGTACGCTGCGCATCATGTTGACCAGTTGCGTGCGCTGTTTGATCAGAAGGTTGCGCACGCGGTGCAGGGACAGAGCCGCCTGTTGTTCGCGCTACTTGATCGGCACGAACCGCATCGTCTGACGTGTGACCGCTTCGCAGATCGCTTCCGCATCGGCGGCATCGTTCTTGCAGCGCTTCACATACGGCTTCACGTACGCCGCCGGCATCAGCCTCACGTCATGCCCCAGCTTGGTGAGCTCGCGCGCCCAGTGATGCGACGTCCCGCAGGCCTCAGCGCCTACCAGGCACGGCGGCAGTTTCTCGAACAACGGCAGCATCTGTGATCGCGGCAGCGCCTTGCGAATGACGACCTCACCGGTCGCGCTGATACCTTGAACCTGAAAGACATTCTTGGCCAAATCCAGGCCGATCGTGCTAGGCCGTGAACCCATAAAACGTTGGCGCTGGGGCATGGCCGTGCCGACCTGCATTTATGGATGAGCAGCACGATCCGAGCTTGATGGGTATGACGGTCAATGAGCGGCTATTTCATGTTGGCATTCTCGATC